>CAYWGQ010000178.1:0-7716 GCA_964457725.1 uncultured Gammaproteobacteria bacterium | reverse complement strand
CCCGGATCGAAATCGAACTCGACGCCGAGCGCGGGCAGCGGGCTCATGATGTCCGCGAACACGATCGCGGCATCGAGCGGGAAGCGCCGCAGCGGCATCAGCGTGACCTCGGCCGCGAGCGCCGGATCGCCGGCGAGCGCCTTGAAGCTGTGCTGCCTGCGGAACTCGCGATACTCCGGCAGGTAACGGCCGGCCTGACGCATGATCCAGAGCGGCCGGCGCTCGGTCGGCTCGCCGCGAATCGCTTGCAGCAGAAGCTTCGTCATCGCGCCTCCTCGCCGCCGGCTGCGGGCTCGGGCTCCGTCGTGAACCGGTAGCCGACGCCGCGCACCGTATGAAAATGCGCGGGCGCTTCGGGGTTGCGCTCGAAGCGCCGCCGCAGCCGGACGATGAAGATGTCGATCGTCCGCGTCGACGGATACACCTCGTAGCCCCAGACGCGGTCGAGAATCTCCTCGCGCGTCACGATCTGACCGGCCCGCTCGGCGAGCACCTTCATGATCATCGCTTCCTTGTGGGTCAGCGCGTGCTCGGTGCCGTCCCAGGCGCGGGCCTCGTAGGTCTGGAAGTCGACCCGGTTGCCGCCGAAGACGAGCGGCGCGGCGGCAGCGTTGTACCAGGCGCTCCGCCGCAAGATCGCCGCGACGCGGAGCAGCAGCTCGCGAAGGTGGAACGGTTTCGCGAGATAATCGTCGCCGCCTGCCTCGAACCCGCGCACGCGATCCGCGGGATCGTTCTTGACCGTCAGGAACAGCACCGGCGTCTGCCTGCCTTCCGCTCGCAACTGCGCGCAGAGCTCGAGCCCGTCCATGTTCGGCATCATCACGTCGAGCACGAGCAGGTCGTAGCGGCCGGCGCGCACGCGCTCGAGGCCTTCGAGGCCGTCGTGCGCGACGTCGACGCGATAGCCCTCCGCCTCGAGATTCTCGCGGATGCCGGACGCGAGGTGCACCTCGTCTTCTACGACTAGGATTCTCGGCGCGTCGCTCATGCCGGGCGCCGGTCTGGCCAAAGGATCCGCACCGTCGCGCCGCGGCCGGGGCCCTCGCTCGAGGCGCTGACCCGTCCGCCGGAGAGCTCGACCAGCCGCTTGACGATGTACAGCCCGAGCCCGGTGCCGGGCGTCGTCCGCCGGAGCTCGTCGCCGGCGCGGTAAAACTTCTCGAAGATCATCGCAGCCTCGTCGGGCGGAAGGCCGAGCCCGTCGTCGCGCACGGCGAGCTCGACGCCGTCGCCGGTCCGCCGCGCGACGACCGCGATCTCGTGCCCGCCGCCCGCGATGCAGGCTTTGACCGCATTGTCGAGCAGATTGCGCAGCGCCGATTCGAGCGCCGTCGGATCGACGGACAGCTCGAGGTCCGCGGGGACGTCGACCCGCACCTCGATCCCGTGCGCGCGGGCGCGCTCCGCGAGCTCGCCGACCGCGCCCTCGGCGGCGGAGCGCAACCGGATCCTCGCCGGCGCGAGGCGGTGCCGGCCCTCCTCGAGCCGAGTCGTCTCGAGCAGGTTGTCGACCATCCGGAGCAGCCGATCGCAGTCCTCGAGGATCCGCTTGCCGAGCCGCTGGCTGTCGGCCTCCTTCGACCGCATCACGAGCGTCTCGGCCGCGAGCTGCACGCTCGCGAGCGGGCTCTTGAACTCGTGCGATACCGCGGCGAGGAAGTTCTGCTGCCGGCGCCTCAGCTCCGCGTCGTGGCGGATCGCCCGCGTCAGCACCGTGAGTCCCGCAATCAGCACCAGCAAGAAGAAGCCTCCCTCCCACAAATACCGATTCGTGCGCCGCTCCCGGTCCTCCTCGAGCGCCGCGAGCGAGCTCTCGCGCACCGCCGCGCGGGCCGGCTCGCCGGCGATCTCGACGTGCGGCAGGAGCGGCGCGAGCGCCTCGGGCGCGACGCCGCGCGCGAGGAGCTCGTTCGCGGCGGCCGCTTCGGTCGCGTACTGCCGAGCGAGCCGTTCCTCGACGAGCCGCGTGTAGAGCACGTAATCCGTGACCCACCAGGCCGCCGTCGCGATCGAGACCACGAGCAGGGCGACGAAGCCCCACTGCAGCGCCTTCGTCGGCTCTCGCTTCAACGGCATGCGAGCACCGCGGCGCCCGCGCCTCAGCCTGCCGCGCGCGCGAGCGCGTTCCGGAGCGCGAGCGCGAGCCGGTCGATGTCGGCGCGCGTGTGTGCGAGCGACAGGAAGGCGATCTCGAACGCCGACGGCGCGAGCGCGACGCCTTGCTCGAGCAGCGCGTGAAAGATCTTCGCGTAGAAGCGGTCGGCTTCCGCGTCGAGCTCGGCCGCGGAGCGCGGCGGGCCGTCCGCGAGCCACGCGATCCAGAACATCGAGCCCAAGCGGCAGAGCGTCGCGGGCACCGGGCTTTCCGCGAGCACCGGCGCGAGCGTCTGCTCGAGGTGCACGCCGAGCGCTTCGAGGCGCCGCCAGCCGTCCTCCTTGTGCAGCGTCCGCAGCGTCGTCAGGCCCGCCGTCATCGCGACCGGGTTACCGGACAGCGTGCCGGCCTGGTAGACGTCGCCCTCGGGCGCGAGCCGGCTCATGATCTCGCGGCTCGCGCCGAACGCACCGACCGGCATGCCGCCGCCGATCACCTTGCCGAACGTGGCGATGTCGGGCCGGATGCCGTAGTGCGCGGCCGCGCCGCCTGCGCCGAGACGAAAGCCGGTGATCACCTCGTCGAAGATCAGCAGCGCGCCGGCGCGATCGCAGAGCTCGCGCAGCGTCGCGAGGAACTCCTGGCGCTGGATCAGGAGCCCGTTGTTCGCGGGCACGGGCTCGATCACGACCGCCGCGATCGCGTCGCCCTCGGCGTCGAACAGCGCGCGCGCGGCGCCCTCGTCGTCGAGCGGCAGCACTCGCGTCGCGCGGACGAAGCTCTCGGGCACGCCGGCCGAGGACGGATTGCCGAACGTCGCGAGCCCGGAGCCGGCCGCGACGAGCAGCGAGTCGACGTGGCCGTGATAGCAACCGGCGAACTTCACGACGACGTCGCGGCCGGTCGCGCCGCGCGCGAGGCGCACCGCGCTCATCACGGCTTCGGTGCCCGACGAGACGAAGCGCACCTGGTCGATCGCGGGATAGGAGAGCACGACTTCCTCGGCGAGCTCGATCTCCTGCGGGCACGGCGCGCCGTACGACGTGCCGCGGCGGCACGCGGCCTCGACGGCCGCGATGATCTTCGGATGCGCGTGGCCGAGGATCAGCGGGCCCCAGGAGCCGACGAAGTCGAGATACTCGCGGCCGTCGACGTCGACGACGGTCGCACCGCTCGCGGAGCGGATCACCGGCGGCGTGCCGCCGACCGCGCCGAACGCGCGCACCGGGGAGCTGACGCCGCCCGGCAGCACCTTGCGGGCGCGCGCGAACCACGCCTCCGACTGGACGTGCTTGCCCTTTACCATCGCGGCGCACTCCCGCCGCGGCCGTGCGGTAGGAGCGGCTGTCCAGCCGCGACCGCCGCCGCCGAGTGTAGGAGCGGCTGTCCAGCCGCGACCGCCGCCGCGCCGAACGAAGCGGCGGTCGCGGCAAGACTGCCGCTCCTACCGAATATCGCGGTCGGAGTCGTCGTGTGCATCGTCGTCAGAGCCATTTGTTACGGAGCGCGTCGCGGGCGTGATAGGTGATGATCTGATCGGCGCCGGCGCGCCGGATGCCGTGCAGATTCTCGCGGACCGCGCGCGCTTCATCCAGCCAGCCGTTCGCCGCCGCGGCCTTGACCGCGGAGTACTCGCCCGACACGTTGTACGCCGCGAGCGGCAGATCCGTCGCCGCGCGCACCGCGCGGATCACGTCGAGATAGGGCAGCGCCGGCTTCACCATCACCCAGTCCGCGCCTTCGGCCACGTCCTGCTCGATCTCGCGCAGCGCCTCGCGCACGTTGCGGCAGTCCATCTGGTAGCTCTGCCGGTCGCCGGTCGCCGGCGTCGAATCCGCGGCTTCCCGGAACGGCCCGTAATACGCCGAGGCGTATTTCGCCGCGTACGACAGCACGATCACGTCGTCGAACCCGGCGTCGTCGAGCGCGTCGCGGATCGCCGCGACGCGGCCGTCCATCATGTCCGACGGCGCGACGACGTCCGCGCCCGCGCGTGCGTGCGACAGCGCCGCGGCGACGAGCGGCGGCAGCGATGCGTCGTTCACGACCCGGCCGTCCTCGAGCACGCCGCAATGGCCGTGATCGGTGTACGCGCAGAGGCAGACGTCCGTCATCACGACGAGGGCGTCGCCGAACGCGCGCTTCAGCCGCTCGACCGCGCGTTGGACCGCACCGTGCTCCGCCGCCGCGGCCGCACCGTCCGGCGTCTTGCCGCCGTCGTCCGGATGGCCGAACAAGAGCACCGCACGGATGCCGAGCTCGAGGTCGCGCTCGACCTGGCCGAGCAGCGTCTCGATGCCGACCTGGGCGATGCCCGGCATCGACGAGATCGGCTCCTCGCCGTGCGTCGCGGGCAGCACGAAGTGCGGCATGATGAGATGCTTCGCCTCGACGGACGTCTCCGCGACCAGATCGCGCAGCGCGGCCGTCGCGCGCAGCCGCCGCGGCCGGACCCGCTCGGGCAGAGTGACGGTCAGGTCTTGCATAGGAGTGCCTCCAGCAGCGCGGCGAGGCTCGGGGTCCGTGCCTCGGCCGCGACGTTCAATCCGTGGGCCCGGACGGCGTCGCTCGTCGTCGGGCCGATCGTGTAGAGCGCGGCGGGGCCGTCCACGTCGACTTGGTGCACGAAGCCGGTCACCGCGGACGGGCTCGCGAGCAGCACCGCGTCCGCGCCGAGCTCCGACAGCTTAACTCTCGGCGCGCGCGGCGGTGCCGCCACCGTGCGGTACACGGCGATGCGCGTGCACTCGGCGCCCGCCCCGCGGAGCGTGCGCTCGACGACGTCCCGCGCGTTCTCCGCGACCGCGAGCACGACGCGGGTGCCGCGGCCGACGCCCTCCCGCTCGACGAGCGCGCGCGCGAGCTCGGCGCCGGTGCCGGCGCCGACGAGATCGACTCGGCCGAGCGCGGCGCGCGCGGCCGCGGCCGTCGCGCCGCCGACCGCCGCGACCCGGACGTGCCCGGGCAGCGCCTCGCGGCCGATCAGCGCGGCGGTCCGCTCCACGCCGCGCCGCGACGTCAGCACGAGCCAGTCGGCCGCGGCGAGCGCGTCGCGCAGCGCGGGCGCATCGATCGGCTCCGCTGCGATGCACGGCAGCACGAGCGGCACCGCGCCGAGCGCCTCGAGCTCGCGCGCCCAGGCCGCCGAGTCCTCGGCGCTCCGCGTGACGAGCACCCGCCGTCCCGCGAGCGCATCCGTACGCGGCGCGCTCATCGGGCCTCCGCGTCGAGCCGCGCCCACGCGGCTGCGGCGAGGCCATCCGGGCCGGCGCCTTCGGCCGCCGCGGTCAGCACCCGGCCGGCGCGCTCGAGCATGACCAGCAGCCGGAAGCCGCCATCGATCGGCCGGCAGTACGCGCCGAATGCGACGTCGCAGCCGCCCTCGGCGCGCGCGAGCGCCTCGCGCTCGGCCGCGACCGCGGCGCGCGTCGCCGCGTCGTCGAGCGGCGCGAGCGCGGCCGCGACGCCCTCGTCCGCGCGCCGGCACTGGACTGCGAGCGCGCCCTGCGCCGGCGCCGGCACGAAGCGGCCGGGGTCGAGCTCGAGGACGGCCAGCCCGTCGAGCTCCTCCTCGAGGCCGTTCGCGGCCCGGAGCCGCCGGATGCCGGCGCTCGCGAGCACGATCGCGTCGAGGCGCCGCTCGCGGAGCCGCCGGATCCGCGTCGGCACGTTGCCGCGGAGCGGCTCGACGACGAGGTCCGGACGGAGATGCCGGAGCCATGCCTGCCGCCGCGCGGACGCCGTCCCGACCCGCGCGCCCTCGCGGAGCGGCAGAAAGCCGTCCGCAGCCGCGAGCGACGCGGGCTCGGCGACCAGCACGTCCGCAGGATCCTCGCGCGCGGGGACCGCGCCGATCGCGAGCCCGTCCGGCGAGCGGGTCGGCAGGTCCTTGAACGAGTGCACGGCGAGGTCGATCTCGCCCGCGAGGAGCGCCTGCTCGATCTCGCGCACGAACACGCCTTGCGCGCCGATCGAGCCGAACGCCGGTGCGTCCGAGCGATCGCCGGCCGTCTTGATGATCGCGAACTCGACCTCGTGGCCGGCGCGCTCGAGCGCGGCGGCGATCGTGCCGGATTGCGTCAGCGCGAGCGCGGAGCCGCGCGTGCCGAGTGTCAGCTTCATCGCCGCTCGCCCGCCTGCTCGAGCGCCGCGCGCAGCTCGTCCGCGAATTCGGGCTCGAGCCCGGACAGGAACGCCTCGAGCGAGCCCTCCGGTCCGTTGTGCAGCAGCCCGCGCAGGCCCAAGCACGGGATGTGCGCGAAGCGCCGCGCGAGCACCTCGCACCAGCGCTCGATCGCGTCGCGCTCGGCGTCGCCGAGGCCGCGGAGCTCTTTCCCGAGCAGGCGCTTCATGCCCTCTTGCGCGGTGTGGCGGTAGCGCTGCTGCAGCGCGCCGAACAGCGGGCCGAAGTAGCGCTCGGTGATCCGGTCGTGCAGCTTCGCGAGCGCCTCGTCGACCTGCTCGCGCGCGTGCGCGGCCTCGACGAGCCGCGCCGCGCGGTTGCCCTCGGCCTGGCGGACGATCTCGTCCATGCCGACGCGCGGCACGCCGAGCTTCGCGCAGACCTCGGGTGCCACGTCCGGCGGAATCGCCATGTCGACGACGAGCGGCGGCTGACCGGACGGCGTCCGCGCCGCGATCCGCTCGAGCGCGCCCTCGCCGAGCACGGGCTCCGGCGAGCCGGTCGCCGTCAGCAGCGCTTCGACCTCGGGCGGCGTCGCCGCGAAGTCCGCGAGCGAGGCGTGCTCCGCGCCGAAGCGCGCGGCCAGCTCCGCGGCTTTCGCGGGCGTGCGGTTCACGAACAGGAGTCGGGCGCCGGCGCCGGCGAGCGAGCGCGCGGCCCGCTCGGTCATCGGCGAGACGCCGACCAGCGCGATGCGCCCCGGGGTGCGGGCGAGGCGCTCGTTCAGGATCTCGGCCGCGATCTCCGCGAGCGAGACGCGCCCTTCGCCGAGGCGGGTGTCGCCGCGCACGCGCGCGGCGATCTTCAGCGCCTCGTCGAACACGAGCTCGAGCCGCGGCCCGCACAGGCCGAGCTCGAGCGAGCGGCGATGGCTCGCGCGCACCTGGCCGACGATCTCGGCCTCCCCGACGCAGGCCGAGTCGAGCCCGGCCGCGATCAGGAACAGGTGCTCGGCCGCCCCTTCGCCCTCCCAGGCCTTCAGCCGCCGCTCGGCCTCGCCCGGCTCCGCGGCCCGGCCGGTCAGCAGCGCGAACGCGTGCCGGCGCAGGTCGCGTGCGGGGGTCCGCTCGGTGCGGACGAACAGGATCTCGACGCGGTTGCAGGTCGCGAGATACGCGAGCTCGGCGAGCTTCAGCCGCTCCGCGAAGCCGCGCAGCGCCTCGGCCAAGCCGTCCTCGGGCAGCGTGAAGTCTGCGAGGCGCTCCGTGCCGCCCTGCCGCCAGGAGACGCCGATCATGCCGACCTGTTCGAGCATCGGCGCGATCAGTACCAGAAACGGCGGGGCCGAGTGTCACGGGCGTGTCACGGCCGAATAAGAGAAGAGATCGCGGCTGGACAGCCGCCCTGCGGGTCGGGGTCGCGGCTGGACAGCCGCCCTGCGGGTCGGGGTCGCGGCTGGACAGCCGCTCCTACCGGAGCTCCGACGTAGGAGCGG
>CAYWGQ010000177.1:0-7722 GCA_964457725.1 uncultured Gammaproteobacteria bacterium | reverse complement strand
GTCGGTTGCTTCCGCTACGAGCCCGTCCGCAACGCCGCGGCGAACGATCTGCCGGGCGCGGTGCCCGAGCCCGTGAAAGAGGAGCGCTGGCACCGCCTGATGGCCGCGCAGCAGGCGATCAGCGCGCGGCGCCTCGAGCGCCGCGTCGGCGAGACGATCGACGTGATCGTCGACGCGCTCGAAGGCGAGCAGGCGCTCGCGCGCTCGGCCGCCGACGCGCCCGAGATCGACGGCCGCGTCTATCTGCAAGCGGCGCCGGGGCTCCGCGTCGGCGACATCGTCGCCGTGCGGGTCACGGCCGCGGACGAGTACGACCTCTGGGCCGAGCCTGCCGAGCAGGCCGTGAGGGCCGGGGCATGACGCATGCCGAGATACCGCTCGCCGCGCCATTCCGCGCGCTCAGGCCCGCCGCCGAGCATGCGGCCGGCGTCGTCGCGCCGCCGTACGACGTCGTCTCGACGGACGAAGCCCGCGAGATCGGCTCCGCGCGACCGCGAAGCTTCCTGCACGTCTCGCGCGCCGAGATCGATCTGCCGCCCGGCACCGACCCGCACTCGCCGGCCGTCTACGCACACGCGGCCGACACGTTCGAGCGCTGGCAGCGCTCCGGCATCCTGCTCCGCGAGGAGGCGCCGTCGTTCTACGTCTACCGGATGACGATGGGCCGGCATACCCAAACCGGCGTCGCGTTCGCGGCCTCGGTCGCGGCATACGAGACGCATCGGATTCGCCGCCACGAGCTGACGCGGCCGGACAAGGAGAACGACCGCGTACGGCACATCGAGGCGTTGAACGCGCAAACGGGCCCCGTGCTCTGCGCGTACCGAGCGAGCGACGCGCTCGCGGCGCTGCTCGCCGCGGCCGCGCGAACGCAGCCGCTGCTGGACGTCGAAGGGCCGAACGGCGTGCGCCACGCGGTCTGGCGCGTCGCGGACCGGGCGACGGCCGCGTCGCTCGAGCGCGAGCTGAACGCGCTACCCGCGCTCTACATCGCCGACGGCCACCACCGCTCGGCCGCCGCGGCCCGCGTCGCGGCGGAGCGGCGCGGGCGAGGCGGCTCCGCGAGCCCGGACGCGAGCCACGAGCGGTTCCTGACGGTCGCGTTCCCGCACGACGAGATGCGGATCTTCGACTACAACCGCGTCGTCCGCGATCTCGGCGGGCGCGACGCATCGGCGCTGCTCGCCGCGCTTCGGGAGGAGTTCGAGGTCGGGCCGACGTTGAAGCCCGTCCGGCCCGGCCGCCCGGCGGAGTTCGGAATGTACCTGCAAGGCGTCTGGCACCGACTGCGGCTGAAGAAGGCGCTCTTGCCCGGCGCGGACGACCCGGTCGCAGCGCTCGACGTCAGCCTGCTGCAGGAGCGCGTGCTCGGACCGCTGCTCGGCATCGGCGATCCGCGGACGGATCCGCGGATCGACTTCGTCGGCGGCGTGCGCGGGCTCGACGAGCTCGAGCGGCGCGTCGACCGCGGCGAGGCGGCGGTCGCGTTCGCGCTGCATCCGACGAAGATGGAGCAGCTGATGGCGGTCGCCGACGCGAACCGGCTGATGCCGCCGAAATCGACCTGGTTCGAGCCGAAGCTCGCCGACGGCCTCCTGTCGCACGTCCTCGACTGATTTCCCCGGTAGGAGCGGCTGTCCAGCCGCAATGTTTTGCGTCGTGCGGGTAAACCGCGCGGGCGTACCGAACCGTCGCGTCGCGGCGGTCGCGGCTGGACAGCCGCTCCTACCTCGCCGAATCAGGCGAGGTAGCGCACGACGTGCTCCACCTCGTCGGGGCTGCCGAGGATTACCGGCGTGCGCTGGTGGATGTCGGTCGGCTGCACCTCGAGGATCCGTTGGCCCGCCCCGGCGACCGCTTGCCCGCCGGCCTGCTCGACGAGCATCGCCATCGGATTCGCCTCGTACATCAACCGCAGCTTCCCCTGCGGCGCCTTCTTCGTCGGCGGGTACATGAACACGCCGCCCTTCAGCAGAATCCGATGGACGTCCGCGACCATCGCGCCCGCGTAGCGGCTCGAGTAGCCCTGGCTCTGCGCCCAGTCGAGATACTTCTGATATCCCTCCGGAAACGTCAGGCGATTCCCCTCGTTCACCGAGTAGTGCTTGCTCGCGCGCGGGATCCGGATTTTCTCGTCGACGCGCATGAACGCGCCGTACGCCGGATCGAGCACGAACAGATCGACGCCGCGGCCGATCGTCAGCGCGAACACGGTCGACGGGCCGTACAGCACGTAGCCGGCCGCAACCTGGCGCAAGCCGGGCTGGAGCAGCGAGTCCTCGGCGCGCGGCGAGCGCCGGTCCTGCCGCAGGATGCTGAAGATCGTGCCGACGCCGCCGCAGACGTCGAGGTTCGACGAACCGTCGAGCGGGTCGAACAGCACGCAATACTTCTGCTCGCCGGTGCGGCCCGTCCGCAGGATCACCGGCTCCTCGTTCTCCTCCGACGCGACGATCGCGACGCCGTCGCGTCCGCCGAGCGTGCGCAGCAGAATCTCGTTCGCGATCACGTCGAGCTTCTGCTGCTGCTCGCCTTGCACGTTCTCGGTGCCGATCGTGCCGAGCACGTCGTCGAGCCGCGCGCGGCGGACGTGCGCCGCGATCATCTTCGCGGAAATCGACAGCGCGGACAGAATCCACGACAACGTCCCGGAAGCCTCCGGGTAGTCGTCCTGCTGCGACAGCAGATGGCCCTGGAGCGTGACGAGGCCGGCTCTTCGGCTCGGCAAGACTGTTCCCTCAGCGGCGCTCATCGAGATCGTTACTCCTTACCGTTCAAAACGTTAGCAGCAGAAGCATGCCACAAGCGGCGACGGAGCGCGCACGACCGCATCACGCCTGGGCGGGAACTGCGCCGCGCGGGTCGCGCGGCAGGACTCGGGCGGACGGCGGCCCGGCTCGAAGCGCCGGCCGCGGCGCGCCTCAGCGCGCGCGCAACGCCGCGGCCGTGCGCTCGTCGGCCGGGAAGAACGCCTCGATCGCGAGCTCGGACAGCGTCACGTCGAGCGGCGTGCCGAAAACCGTCGTCGTGCTGAAGAACGCGAGCTCGCCGCCGTCGACGGCGAGCCGCAACGGCACCGCGATGCCGCCGTATTGCGCTAGCGAGCTCGCGGAATCCGGGCCCTGGGGACGCGGATAGCTTTCGAGCTCCGCGAGCAGCGCCGCGAGCACCGGATCGGCCGTTGCCTCGATTTGCTTGCGCAGGCGATCGAGCAAGTGCTCGCGCCACTCCGCGAGATTCGCGATCCGCGGTGCGAGCCCGTTCGGATGAAGGCTCAGCTTCAGCACGTTCACCGGCGGCGCGAGCAGCGCGGCGTCGATCCCCGTCAGCAACGGCGCGACCGCCGCGTTCTGGTCGACGAGCTGCCAGTGCCGGTCGATCGCGAGCGCCGGGAACGGCTCGTGCCCCTTCAGCACGAGCTGCACGGCCCGCCGCGCCGCCGCGAGCGCCTCGTCGTCGAGGCGCCGCTCCGGGAACCGCGGCGCGTACCCCGCCGCGACGAGCAGCCGGTTGCGCTCGCGGAGCGGCACCTCGAGCCGCTCCGCGAGCCGCAGCAGCATCTCGCGGCTCGGCATGGAGCGGCCCGTCTCGATGAAGCTGAGATGCCGCGCGGACGTATCCGCGTCGAGCGCGAGGTCGAGCTGGCTGCGCCGGCGGCGCATCCGCCACTCTCTGAGGAGAGCGCCGACCGGCGGTGTCGCGTGAACGTTCATCCGGGCCATGGGCAGGATCATAGCGGCGCGCCGCATCGCGGCCATTACCTCCGAAGTAATCGACCGTGCGACCTGCCGCGATTGCAATGACGCGGTCGCCGTCGTTGCGACGAGCGACGCGTGAAGGGGCGCGGCTGGGCAGCCGCTCCCCACGAGTCCATCGATCAAGGAGGCATCGTATGAATCGGAATCACGACAAGCTGCTGCGTCTCGTCCTCGCGTTCGACGCGATCACTTGCGTGCTGATGGGCGCCGCGTTGGTGCTCGCCGCCGGCGCGCTCGGCGGGCTGCTCGCGATCCCGCCGGTCGTGCTGCGCGCGGCAGGCGCCGCCCTGCTCCTCTTCGCCGCGTTCGTCGCCCACGTCGCGCGTCGCGAGGAGCTGCCCGCCGCGGCGGTCATCGCAGTGATCGCCGTCAACGGGCTCTGGGCGATCGAGAGCGTGCTCGCGCTCGCGCTCGGCTGGCTCGAGCCGAACACGCTCGGCACGGTGCTCGTCATCGCGCAGGCGGTCGCCGTCGCCGTCATCGCCGAGGTGCAGCTGATCGGGCTGCGCCGGACCCGGGCTCGGGTCGCTCCGGCGGCGACGTGATCGACGCGCCGAACGGCCGCTCGCCGGCGGTGCCGGCGAGCGGCCCGCGGAGATACACTCGACGCGCCATTGCGATGACGGTGCACGATGCTGCCGACCCTGCCAACGACCGGAGCCGCTCGGCGCACGACCCGCGTGCGCATCCAGGAGAAGGAACTCAGGCTCGCCCTGGTCTGCTACGGCGGCGTCTCGCTCGCCGTCTACCAGCACGGCATCACCAAGGAGATCCTGAAGCTCGTCCGTGCCTCCCGCGCCTACCACGCGGCCGACGGCCCCACCGAGAAGCAGCTTCCGGAGCACCGCTACCGCGGGCGGCGCGACGGCGCCGAGCGCTCCACCGAAGAGGTGTACTTCGATTTCCTGAAGGCGGCCGGCAGCCGCAACCTCGATCTGCGCGTGATCGTCGACGTGATCGCAGGCGCATCGTCGGGCGGCATCAACGGCATCGTGCTCGCGCGCGCGCTCGCCCACGACCTGCCGGTCGAGCCGATCACGGAAGTCTGGCTGAACGACGTCGACGTCGACAATCTGATCGCGCACGAGGCGAGAGCCGCGCCGTGGCACAAGTGGTACGTTCGGCCTTTCGTGCGCCCGTTGCTGTGGGAGCTGCGCCGCAAGGGATTGCTGCTCGCGGACGTCGACCGCGAAACGCGCGAGAAGCTGTCGATGTTCCTGCGCTCGCGCTGGTTTCAGCCGCCGCTCGACGGCCCGCGGCTCTGCGAGATGCTGCTCGACGCGCTGGAGCGCATGGGCGAGCCGAGCGAGCCCGGCGCGTCGCTCGTGCCGGCAGGCCAGCGGCTCGATCTCGGCGTCACGGTCACGGACTACTACGGGGCCGAGCGTTTGATCCGCCTGCACGATCCGCCGGTCGTCCGGGAGCGCGAGCACCGGCAGGTGCTGCGCTTCTCGTTCGAGCACCTGCAGACCGGCGGCATCCGTAGCGACTTCACGCGGGACGACCTGCCCGCGCTCGCGTTCGCCGCGCGCGCGACGTCGTCCTATCCGGGCGCGTTTCCGCCTGCCCGAGTCCGCGAGCTCGATGCCGTGCTCGCGGCGCGCGGCACGCCGTGGCGCAACCGCGCGGCGTTCATCGACGGCCACTTCGGGCACTATCGCGCGATGGGGCTCGACCCCGCCGACGTCGTGCTCGTCGACGGCAGCGTCCTCGACAACAAGCCGTTCCACGTGGCGATCGAAGCCGTGCGCTCGCATACGGCCTTCCGCGACGTCGATCGGCGCGTCGTCTACATCGATCCTCATCCGAAGAAGCACACGCCGGCCGTCTTGGGCGTCGTCCCCGGCTTCTTCGCGACGATCCGCGGCGCCCTGTCCGACCTGCCCCGCTACGATCCGATCAACGACGAGCTCGTCGCGATCGAGCAGCTGAACCAGGAGACGCGCAGCGAGCGCGCGGCGATCGAAGCCGTCCGGCCGGACGTATCCGAGCGCGTCGAGCGAATCGTCGGAGCGGCGCTCGGCGAAGACGTGACCGCCGAGCAGGTACGCGGCTGGCGCCTCGATGCCGGGCGCCTTCTGCTGCAAGACTCGCGGCTCACGTACGCCCACTACGTCCGTCTGATGATCGGCGAAGCGCTCGCGTACTTGTCGCGCGTCATCGCCAAGCGCTGCGACTACGCGCCCGACTCTCCGCAAGCGCGCTGGGTCGCGGCTGTGCTCGATACCTGGGCGCTGCGGCAAGGGGTTGCGCGACGCGACTACGCCATTCCGCCGGATCTGACGAGCGAAGCGGACGTGCCCTTCCCGATGAGGTTGCTGCTCGACCTGAACCTCGACTACCGCTACCGGCGTCTGTACTTCGTGATCCATACGATCAACCGGTTCTATCGCCGGCTCGCCGATCCGGAGTTTCGCGACGCGACCTCGGAGACGCTCGATGCGTTCAAGCGCAGGATCTACGGCTGCCTCGAGGCCCTCGAGACGGGCGAGGAAGCCGAGTTCTTGAGCCCGTCGTGCGCCGCAGCGGTTCGCGGCCTCTTCCGCTCCCCGCACGCCGACGCCGTGCCGATCGCGTCCGCTGCGGAGGCTTTCGTCACGGAGCACGAGCCGGCGTTGACCACGCTGATCGAGCAGATCGGCCGCGAAGGCAACTTCGTGCGCTTCAACGAGGACGCCGACCAGGCGCTGTCGTCTGCGGAGTTTCACGCGCTCGGGGCCGTGTGCCGCCGCGGCTTGCTGATCGCGTACATCGGCTTCGTGTTCTGGGACATCATCGTCCTGCCGATGATCGGCTATCGGCCGCGGCACAAGCTCGGCGAGCTCGGCGAGATCCTCGTCGACCGCATCAGCCCGGAAGACGCGAGGACGATCCGCACCGGCGACGAGGCGAGGGGTCTTCGGGGCGCCGAGTTCGCGAACTTCGGCGCCTTCTTGAGCCGCACGGCCCGCGAGAACGACTACCTCTGGGGACGCCTCGACTCCGTCGATCGCTTGTTCGATCTGCTCGCGAGCGCCGTCGGCCACGACGTCGCGGAGGAGCTCGATCTGCGCGCCTACAAGAAGCGCGCGCTCGCCGCCGTGCTGGACGAAGAGCGCGGCCGCCTCGAGAACGTTCGGGAGCTCGTCGACCGGCTGAGCGAAGTCGTCGCGCGGCTATAGCGGGCGCGGCGGCGCCGGCCGCTCCATTCGCTAAAGCGGCTAACTTTCCTTTCGTTGGAACATTCGCGCCGACGCACACCAACCGTTTCCCGCAGTTTGCGCTGCGCCGCGGCGACCGTTAGACTCCCAGCTCTGTTGCGATAGAGCCACCACAGGGAGGAGCCTTGAGCATGATAAAAGGACTTATGAGAGGAACCCTTACGGTCGCCCTGGCGACTGCAGGGTTCGCCGCTGTCGCCAATGCGCAACAGCGCTCGAATCACTGGTACATCGCGCCCCAGGCGCAGGTCGTCTGGCCGGACGAGGATCGCGGCGTCGAGGAGCGCAACGTCGGCGGCGCGTTTGCCGCGGGCTACATGCTCGAGCGGTGGGCCGTGGAGCTCAGCTACGCGCGCGGGCACTTCGACGATGCGGCCGGCACCGACGATCTGACGCTCGAGACCCTCGGCCTGAATGGGCTCCGGCTCTTCGGCCGCTCGCCGACGCTGCGGCCGTTCCTGCTCGTCGGTGTCGGCGAGCAAGACAAGAAGCGCGACAACAGCGGGACGGTCGACGACGGCTACGCCGAGCTCGGCGTCGGCCTGCTGAAGACGTTCCGCGACGACAGCGGCGCCCCGGGCCCGTGGTCGTTCCGGTTCGATACGCGCCGCCGCCTCGACGACGTCGGCGGCTCCGGCCGGCCGCGCGACTACCTCGTCGGCGTCGGCTTCCAGCGAGCCTTCGGCGGCGCGCCCGCTCCGGCGCCCGCGCCGGCCGCGGCTCCGCCGCCGCCTCCGCCCCCTCCCCCGCCGCCGCCGCCCCCG
>CAYWGQ010000176.1:0-7741 GCA_964457725.1 uncultured Gammaproteobacteria bacterium | reverse complement strand
ACAACGTGCAGGGCTCGTGCGACATGGGCTCGTTCCCGCACGAGCTGCCGGGCTACCGCCACATCTCCGACCCGGAGGTCCGCGGGGCGTTCAACCGTGCCTGGGGCGTGGAGCTGCAGCCCGAGCCGGGCTTCCGCATCCCGAACATGTTCGACGCGGCGGTCGCCGGCCAATTCAAGGGCTTGTACGTGCAGGGCGAGGACGTCGCGCAGTCCGATCCGGACACGAAGCACGTGACGGCCGCGCTGTCGTCGCTCGAGTGTCTGATCGTGCAGGACATCTTCCTGAACGAGACGGCGAAGTTCGCACACGTGCTGCTGCCGGGCTCCTCGTTCCTCGAGAAGAACGGCACGTTCACGAACGCGGAGCGCCGCATTTCGCCGGTGCGCAAGGTCATGGAGCCGATCGCGGGGTACGAGGACTGGCAGGTCACGCAGCTCCTCGCCAACGCGATGGGCTATCCGATGAACTACAGCCATCCGAGCGAGATCATGGACGAGATCGCGCGGCTGACGCCGACGTTCGAGGGCGTGACGTACGAGAAGCTCGAGCGCCTCGGCAGCATCCAGTGGCCGTGCAACGCGAAGGCGGAAGAGGGCACGCCGACGATGCACGTCGACGAGTTCGTCCGCGGCAAGGGCCTGTTCCGGCTGACCCCGTTCGTGCCGACCGACGAGCGGACGACGCCGATGTATCCGCTGCTGCTGACGACGGGCCGCATCCTGACCCAGTACAACGTCGGCGCGCAGACCCGCCGCACCGAGAACGTTCGCTGGCACGACGAGGACGTGCTCGAGATCCATCCGCACGACGCGGAGCAGCGGGGCATCGTCGACGGCGACTGGGTCGGCCTGAAGAGCCGCGCCGGCGAGACGGTGCTGCGCGCGGTCGTGACCGAGCGCGTGCAGCCGGGCGTCGTCTATACGACGTTCCATCACCCCGAATCGGGAGCGAACGTCGTGACCACCGACAACTCCGACTGGGCGACGAATTGCCCGGAGTACAAGGTCACCGCGGTGCAGGCGTACAAGGTGAGCGCGCCGTCCGACTGGCAGCGCGAGTTCGAGCGGTTCACGGAGGCGCAGCTCGAGTTCCTGCGGCGCGCGCGTGCGGCCGAGGACACGGTGGCGCAGTGATCTCAAAGTGACGATGAAGATCGAGAAGCTCGTGCGGATGGCGAACCAGATCGCCATGAACCTCGAGTTCGGTGGCAATCGGGAGAAGGCGGCGAGCGGCGTCGCGGATCACCTGACGCGTTTCTGGGAACCGTCGATGCGCGCCGCGATCATCGAGCATTACCGCTCGGGCGGCGAGGGCCTGTCCGAGACGGCCGCCCTCGCCGTCGCGAAGCTCGCCGAGGCCGACACCGCGCTCGCCTGACGCCCCGCCGCGGCGGGCATTTTGGTAGGAGGGGCCGGTAGGAGCGGCTGTCGAGCCGCGACTCTTCGACGCTGATGATGAAGCCCTTGCGTGCCCCGATGAGCCCTAGCGTCCGCGAGTTCGAGATCGAGCGGCTCGGCCGCGGCGTGTCCGCCGCGACCGATGTCGTCGCGACCGAGGAGCCGCTCGAGATCCGCGTGGGCTTCACCGGCAGCGACGGCCGCCGCCGGCAGCGCAGCATCTCGATCACGATGCGCACGCCCGGCAACGACGAGGAGCTCGCGATCGGCTTCCTGTTCACCGAGGGCATCGTGCGCGAAGCGCAAGACGTGCTGTCCGTCGCGCCCTGCGGGCCGCCGGCGCCGAACGGCCTCGTGAACGTCGTGCGGGTCGAGCTCGCCGAAGGCGTCGCGGTCGATCTCGATCGCCTCGAGCGTCATTTCTATACGTCGTCGAGCTGCGGCGTCTGCGGCAAGGCGTCGCTCGACGCGGTCGCGGTGCAGGGACGCTACGACACCGCCGGCGCCGCGTTCGCGATCCCGTACGACGCGCTCGGCCGGCTGCCGGACGCGCTCCGCGAACGGCAGGCCGTGTTCGACCAGACCGGCGGGCTGCACGCTTCGGGGCTATTCGACGAGCACGGCGAGATCCTCGCAGTCCGCGAGGACGTCGGCCGGCACAACGCGCTCGACAAGCTGATCGGCAGCGAGCTCGTCGCCGGGCGCGTCCCGCTCGCGGCGCGCGGCATCGTCGTCAGCGGCCGCGCGAGCTTCGAGCTGATGCAGAAGGCGATGATGGCAGGCTGCCCGTTCGTCGCCGCGGTCGGCGCGCCGTCGTCGCTCGCAGTCGAGCTCGCGCAGCACTTCGGCATGACGCTCGTCGGCTTCCTGAAGGCCGACCGCTGCAACGTCTACTCGCGGCCGGATCGCATCGTCGGTCGGCCGGCGTGAGGCGGGGTCCAGAAGCCGGGTAGCGGCGCGCGGCATGGCGTTTCGGTTCTCCGCCGCCGGCGAGCATTTCACGCGGCCGAGCGGCGCGCTCGAGCTGATGGACGACCTCGGCCAGGCGATGGCCGGCGAGTGCGAGGCGCTGCTGCTCGGCGGCGGCAATCCGGGCAGCATTCCGGCGATGCGGCAGGTGTTCATGCGCCGGCTCGCCGAGATCGCGGCCTCGCCGGCGGAGTTCGATCGCTTCGCGGCGAGCTACGCGCACCCGGCCGGCGAGATCGCGTTCCGCCGCGCGCTCGCGAGCCTCCTCCGGCGCGAGTACGGCTGGCCCGTCACGGCGGCGAACGTCGCTCTGACGGCCGGCAGCCAAGCCGCGTTCTTCCTGCTGTTCAATCTGTTCGCCGGCCGCGACGCGGCAGGCAACGTCAGACGGTTGCTGTTGCCGGTGACGCCCGAGTACGTCGGCTACGCGGACGTCGCGCTCGAGCACGGCCTGCTCGCCGCGCGGCGTCCGGTGATCGAGGAGCTGCCGGACGAGCTCTTCAAGTATCGGGTCGACTTCGGCGCGCTCGAGATCGGCGACGACGTCGCCGCCGTCTGCGTGTCGCGGCCGACGAACCCGACCGGCAACGTGATCACGAACGCGGAGCTCGCCGAGCTCGCGCGCCGGACGGCGGCCGCGAACGTGCCGCTGATCCTCGACAGCGCCTACGGCCTGCCGTTTCCGTCGATCGTGTTCGCGGACGCGGACCCGTTCTGGGACGAGGGCGTCGTGCTGTGCATGAGCCTCTCCAAGCTCGGTTTGCCGGGCGTGCGCACGGGCATCGTCGTCGCGAGCGAGCAGGTGATCGAAGCGCTGACGAGCATGACGGCGGTGCTCAATCTCGCGGTCGGCAGCGTCGGCCCGGTGCTCGCGACGCCGCTCGTCGAGAGCGGCGAGCTGCTCGAGCTCTGCCGCCGGCACGTGCAGCCGTTCTATCGCGACAAGGCGGACCGCGCTCGGGAGTGGCTCGCGCGGGCGCTCGCCGGAGTGCCGTACCGCATACACAAGCCGGAGGGCGCGTTCTTCCTCTGGCTGTGGCTGCCCGGGCTGCCGATCTCGAGCGCGGAGCTCTACGCCCGCCTGAAGGCGCGTGGCGTCTTCGTGCTGTCCGGGCATTACTTCTTCCCGGGCCTCGAGGAGCCGTGGGCGCACCGTAACGAGTGCATCCGGGTGTCGTTCGCGCAGGACGACGACGTCGTCAGACGCGGCGTCGAGCTCGTCGCCGCCGAGGTCCGCCGGGCGTTCGGGGCGTGAGGCGGCCGTAGTAAACTTGCGCCCCTCACCGAGACCGCCGCCGAAGACAAGCCCCCCGGCGGGAGCCTGAGCCTTGCCAAGAATCGCCGAGCTCGACTACGCCGCCGATCCCGGCCCGCTGTTCGTCGCGCTGCGGGACGAGCCGTGGCCGGCGCTGCTCGAGAGCGGGCATGCGTCCGGCCACCCGGACGCACGCTACGACATCCTCTCGGCCGACCCGTTCGCGACGCTGACGACCCGCGGGACGGAGACCGTCGTCGAGCGGCGGGGACGGCTCGAGCGCTCGGCGCGGCCGCCGCTCGAGCTGCTCCGCGAGCTGCTCGGGCCGCGGACGGCGCCGGCCGCCGGTCTGCACGCCGATCTGCCGTTCGCGGGCGGCGCGCTCGGCTACTTCGCGTACGACTTCGGCCGGCTGCTCGAGCGGTTGCCGTCGATCGCGGCGCACGACGTCGCGCTGCCGGACGTCGCGCTCGGGCTCTACGACTGGGCGATCGTGATCGATCACGCGGCCCGGCGCACGTTCGTCGTCGGCGAAGGCCGCGATCCGCGCACGTTCGAGCGCTGGGACGAGCGGCTCGAGCGGCTCCGCCGCGGCGGCGGCCGGGCGCGGCGGCCGTTCGCGGTGCGCTCGGCGCCGACCTCGAGCTTCGACCGCGAGTCCTACGGCCGCGCGTTCGAGAGGATCAAGCGTCACATTCGGGCGGGCGACTGCTATCAGGTGAATCTCACGCAGCGCTTCAGCGCGACCGTCGCGGGCGATTCCTGGCAGGCTTATCGAGCGCTCAGACGCATCAACCCGGCGCCGTTCGCGGCGTTCCTCGAGCTGCCGGGCGGCGCCGTGCTGTCGTCGTCGCCCGAGCGGTTCCTGCGCGTGCGGGACGGGCGGGTCGAGACGAAGCCGATCAAGGGGACTCGCCCGCGCGCGGCCGATCCGGCGCGCGACCGTGCGCTCGCGGAGGAGCTCGCCGCGAGCGGCAAGGACCGTGCGGAGAACGTGATGATCGTCGACCTGCTGCGCAACGATCTCGGCAAGAGCTGCGCGCCGGGCTCCGTCCGCGCGACGAAGCTTTTCGACGTCGAGAGCTTCGCGAGCGTGCACCACCTCGTCAGCACGGTCGAAGGCCGGCTCGCCGAGGGCAAGGATGCGCTCGATCTGCTGGCGGGCTGCTTCCCCGGCGGCTCGATCACCGGCGCGCCGAAGCTCGCGGCGATGCAGATCATCGAGGCGGTCGAGCCGCACCGGCGCAGCGTCTATTGCGGCTGCATCGGCTATATCGGCTTCGACGGGGCGATGGACACGAGCATCGCGATCCGCACGCTCGTCCGGGACGGCGAGCGGATCCACGCGTGGGCCGGCGGCGGCGTGGTGGCGGATTCCGAAGCGGAGGCGGAATATCAGGAGAGCCTGGACAAGGCTGCCGCGCTGCTCGCCGTGCTCGGCGACCGCGCCGGACCGGACGCGGCGGACGGGAGTGAGCGATGAGGATGCTCGTGAACATCGACGTGCCGGCGCTCGAGCCCGCGATCGATTTCTATTGCAATGCGCTCGGGTTCCGCTGCGCGAGGATCATGGACGGCAGCACCGCGGAGCTCGTCGGCGGCTCCTCGACGGTCTATCTGTTGCTGAAGCCGAAGGGCTCGGCCGCGGCCGAGGGCGCAGACGCCCGGCGCGGCTATGCCCGGCACTGGACGCCGGTGCACCTCGACTTCGTCGTCGACGACGTCGAAGCCGCCGCGGCGCGCGCCGAAGCCGCGGGGGCGCGGCGCGAGAGCCCGTGCATCGAGTGGCGCGGCTCGCGCTGCATCACGCTGTCCGATCCGTTCGGTCACGGTTTCTGCGTGATCGAGCTCACGCAGGGCACGTACACCGACGATTAGAGCTCAAGGCTCGTGCAAGTGGGCCCAGCCGCGGTACGCTGCGACGTGCGCCGGCACGTCGTGCACCCGGATCACATCGACGCCCTGGCCGCAGAGGTTCAACGATGCGCCGATCGTCGCGAGATCCCGCTCGGCGGGGTCTGCGGCGAGGCCGCGGAGGAAGGACTTGCGCGAGTGACCGATCAGGCAGCGCAGGCCGAAGCGCCTGAACCGCGCGGCGTCCCGCAAGAGCTTCAGCGACTGTAGCGACGTCTTACCGAAGCCGATCCCCGGGTCGAAGATGATCCGGTCGAGATCGAGGCCGGCGTGCTGCCATTGCTCGAGGCGCGCCTCGAGCCAGCGCTCGACCGCTTCGCACGGGTCCTCGTCCGTCGGCAGCGTGCGCGCCGGGTCCGCCGGGACGCCGAGGTTGTGCATCGCGACCCAATCCTTGCCGGTCGTGCCGGCGAGATCGATCATCTCGGCGGAGCCGAGCCCGCTCACGTCGTTGACGATGTCGGCGCCGGCCTCGAGCGCGCGCCGCGCGACGTCCGCGTGATACGTGTCGACGCTGACGAGCGGACGAAGCGGAACGGCGCGGTATTTGTCGAGCAGCGGCTCGAGCACGGCCGCGAGCCGCTGCCATTCCTCGTCCGCGGTCAGCGGCGTCGCGCCGGGCCGCGTCGATTCCGCGCCGACGTCGACGATCTGCGCGCCGGCCGCGACCATCGCCTCGACGTGCGCCTCTGCCCGCGCCCAGTCCGCGTGCTCGCCGCCGTCGGAGAAGGAATCCGGCGTCACGTTCACGATGCCCATCCACAGCGGGATGTGGTGCGGTAGGTCGCGCGACCAATCGAGCACCGTGCGCTCGCCGAGACCGGGCAGCGTCAGGCTCGGCGAGAGCGCGATCAGCGGCGTCAGCACGAACGCTCGCTGCTGCAAGCCCGGGTGCGGGATCCGCAGCCGCTCCGTCGCGATCCGCTCGCGGCCCCAGAGCAAAATGTCGATGTCGATCGGCCGCGGCGCCCAGCGGTCGCCGCCTTCGACGCGGCCGAGATTGCGCTCGATCTGCTTGATCCGCTGAAGCACGGCCGTCGTGCTCTCGTCCGTGCGGCACTCGGCGACGAGGTTCAGGAACGGCCGGTTCCACTCGGCCGGCGCGCGGTCGGGAAGCAGCGCGGGCGACTCGACGACGGGCGAGACGCGCAGCACTTCGACGCCGGCGCCGGAGAGCGCGGCAAGGCCGCGAGCGAGACTGTCGCGCCGATCGCCGAGGTTCGAGCCGAGCCCGAGATAGATCATCGTCTTAGCCATGGGCGCGACAGTATTCCAGCAAATTCATACAATCTCGCTTCCGCTCGAAACCCGACAATCTCCCAGGAGGCACCGATGAAGTCCAGAGCCGCCGTCGCGTGGGAAGCCGGCAAGCCGCTCTCGATCGAGGAGGTCGATGTCGAGGGGCCGAAGGCCGGCGAGGTGCTGCTGCGCGTCGTCGCGACCGGCGTGTGTCACACCGACGCCTACACGCTGTCGGGCGCGGACCCGGAGGGCGCGTTCCCCGCGATCCTGGGGCACGAGGGCGGAGCGATCGTCGAGGAGGTCGGTGCGGGCGTCACGAGCGTGAAGCCGGGCGATCACGTGATTCCGCTGTACACGCCGGAGTGCGGCGAGTGCAAGTTCTGCAAGTCCGGCCGGACGAATCTCTGCCAGAAAATCCGCGTGACGCAGGGCCAGGGTCTGATGCCCGACGGCACGAGCCGCTTCTCGCAGAACGGCAAGCGCATCCTGCACTTCATGGGCACGTCGACGTTCTCCGAGTACACGGTGCTGCCGGAGATCTCGGTCGCGAAGATCAGCAAGGAGGCGCCGCTCGAGAAGGTCTGCCTGCTCGGCTGCGGGATCACGACCGGCATCGGCGCCGTGCTCAACACCGCCAAGGTGCGACCGGGCTCGACGGTCGCGGTGTTCGGCTTGGGCGGCGTCGGCCTGAGCGTGATCCAGGGCGCGACGATGGCTCAGGCGAGCCGCATCATCGCGGTCGACATCAACCCGGACAAGGAGCAGTTCGCCCGCGAGCTCGGCGCGACGGACTTCGTGAACCCGAAAGACTACGACAAGCCGATCCAGCAGGTGATCATCGACATGACGGACGGCGGCGTCGACTATTCCTTCGAGGCGGTCGGCAACGTGCAGCTGATGCGCGCCGCGCTCGAGTGCTGCCACAAGGGCTGGGGCGAGTCGACGATCATCGGCGTCGCCG
>CAYWGQ010000175.1:0-7776 GCA_964457725.1 uncultured Gammaproteobacteria bacterium | reverse complement strand
CGGCGCAGCGACGATCTGTATGCCTGCCGGCGCCGGCGCATGTTCGGGCCATACCGGGTACGACAGGGCCGGGTGCTGCGACAGGTTGAATGCCGGGGTATACGGATTCCACGACATCCAGTCGGGGCCTGACCAGCCATCCGGCACCTCGCGACCTGCCTCGAACGGAAGGACAGGCAGCGTAGGCAATACGAACAGATCGTACTGCTCGAACAGCGCCGCCATCTGGCTGGCAAATACATCGCGTGCGCGCATGAGGTCCATGTAGTCGCGCAGCGTGAGGGTCTCCACGTCGCGCATGAAATCCACCAGACCGGGGTCGAGCAACGCACGCCGGACGGGGTCGATGCTGCTGGTGGCGACGTGGCACCCAATACGGTAAAGCATGGAGGCAGCAGCCACGGCCGGTGCCAGATCGATATCCACCTCGGCCACCATGAGGCCAGCCTGTGCCACCAGGCCGACGAACTGCTCCATGCCGGCACGCACCACGGCATGTGCCGCTTCCCAGTGGTCAGGAGCAAGCACGCCAATGCGCCAGCGCTGGTCGAACGCTTCCGGCGGCGCCCAGGGCCGCGCATTGCCGGCGAGGGAAGTCCAGTCGCCCGTTGCCGGGCCCGTAATCACGGCCAACACGTCGGCCATGTCGGCGACGCTGGCGGCCAATGGTACATAGTGGGCCAGCTGGGAAAAATGGCTGGGATATGGCACTACGGGAATGCGGCCGAAAGTGGGCTTCAAGCCCAGTATGCCGGTGAATGCCGCCGGGATCCGCACGGAACCTCCCGCATCACTGCCAATGGAGACACGTACTACGCCTGCCGCCACGGCAGCGGCGCAGCCTCCACTGCTGCCGCCCGGCGTCCATCGGCTCTACATGGTGCCGCTGGGCCTGCAGGCGTTTCCGGTCGTCGCGATGTACGCGACGCTCGATGCGATGGCGCTCGCGATCGTCGTTCACGAATGGCGGCGGAACGGCTCGATCGGCAAGTACACTGTGATCGGTGCGGGCTGGATCGTGCTCCAGCAGGCGGTGCACTGGGCGATCATCGATACGGCGTTCTTCGCGGGCGTGGTCGAGGCGCTCGGCTCGCTCGCGCGCTACCGGTAAATCGACGGAGGGGGAACGAACATGCGCGCGACGACATGGCTCGGTGTGGCGGCGGTGATGCTCTCGATCCACGGCGGCGCGGCCCACGCGCAAACGCCGTGCGACCGTGCGTGCCTGACCGGTTTCGTGGACACGTACTTCGACGCGCTCGTCGCGAACGATCCGCGCCGCGTGCCGCTCGCGTCGACCGCGAAGCTGACGATGAACGCGAAGCGGATGAGCCTCGGCGAGTCGTTCTGGGACGGCGCGGAGCGCGTCGTCTACCGCTGGGACATCATGAACCCGCGCCTCGGCGACACCGGCACGGAGGCGGTCGTCCAGAACGCCGACGGCAGCAAGACGATGATGATGGTGCGGCTGAAGGTGGTGAACGGCGAGATCACGGAGGTCGAGACGATCCGCGCGAACGAAGGCGACGCGGGCCGGCTCTGGGGCCCGGACACGCTGCAAGAGGTGTCGCCCGCGCTGCAGCTGACGATCCGCCCGGCGGAGCAGGACTCCTACTACGCGCTGATCGCCGCCGCCGAGGGCTACTGGCGCGCGTTCCAGACGAACGGCACCGAGCACTATCATCCGGCGAAGCGGCTGCCGGACCTCGTCCGCTACGAGAACGGGCTGCAGACGACCGGCATGGTCCGCGACGGCCGCTACGTGTCGGCGGCGCAAGGCTTCGACGAGGGCCGCTTCGTCGGCCGAAATCTCTGGGATCGGCGCTATCCGGTCGTCGACACCGAGCGCGGCATCGTGCTGTCGATCGTCCGCTTCGGGCTACAGGAGGGCAAGGAAGCCGTGAATCCGATCACCGCGGAGGATCGCCTCGTCGGCGAGTTCTTCGCGGTGAAGAACGGCAGGATCCAGGAGGTCCACGCGGTGCTGTTCAACCTGCCGGACTCCGAGCCGACGGGCTGGGAGCCGGACTACGGACCCGGGCGCGGCGGCTGGTGAGCTCGCGCGTGACTACATTCAGGACGACGATGACGCGATGAGCGATTCGAACCCGACGATCGAGCTCGACGAAGGCCCGACCAAGGGCCGCTACTTCGTGCGCGGCGACGGCGGCGCCGAGGCCGAGATGACGTTTTCGAAGGCCGGCGACACGCGGATCATCATCGATCATACGAGCGTGCCGGACGCGTTCCGCGGCCAGGGCATCGGCGCGAAGCTCGTCGCGCGCGCCGTCGAGGATGCCCGTGCGGCCGGCAAGACGATCATCCCGCTCTGCCCGTTCGCGGCGGCGCAGTTCCGGCGGCATCCGGAGTGGGGGGACGTGCTCGGGTCCTGACGGCGGCGCCGAAGAGTCGCGGCTGGACAGCCGCTCCCACCCCGTTTCGTTCGCGCCTGCGGGTCGCGGCTGGGCAGCCGCTCCTACCCCGTTTCGTTCGCGCCTGCGGGTCGCGGCTGGACAGCCGCTCCTACCGAAGAAGACGCGTCGCCGCGACCCGTCGCCGCACCGTCGCCGCGAACCGTCGCCGCGACCCATCGCCGCGAACCGTAGGAGCGGCTGTCTAGCCGCGACCCGTGGCCGCGACCGGCGCGCCCGTCAGTGCTGGTGGCCGCCCGCTCCGTGCACGTGGCCGTGCTCGAGCTCCTCGTCGCTCGCCTCGCGGACGGCCGTGACCTCGATCTCGAAGTGCAGCTCCTGGCCCGCGAGCGGATGGTTGCCGTCGACCGTGACGGTGTCGCCGCTCACCTTCGTGACGACGATCGAGTGCACGCCCTGCGGCGTCCGTGCCTGGAAGCTCATGCCCGGCTCGACGCTCGCGACGCCCTGAAAGGCCGAGCGCGGCACCTCCTGCACGAGCTCCGCGATGTGCGGACCGTAGCCGTCCGCCGGCGGAACGTCGACGTTGAAGCTTTCGCCCGCGCGCCGGCCCTCGAGCGCGCGCTCGAGACCGGGGACGATGTGCCCCGCGCCGTGCAGGTAGCTCATCGGCTCTCGGCCGCGCGAGGAATCGAGCACCTCGCCGGCATCGTTGGTGAGCGTGTAGTGGAACGTGACGACGGACCGGTTTGCGATTTGCATCAGAGGCTTCCGTTGGTGCAATAAAAAAAGCCCGTCATGGAGCGGGCGTATTTCAGCCCCTAGGCTAACAGGAACTGCGGTAGCAGTTCATCCTCGGCCGAACGGAACGCGCCGCCCGCCGCGAACTCCTTGTTTCGGCTAGCGTCCCGCCCGGGCTCCCAAGCCCGCGCGCTCGGCGAGCCAGCGCGCGGCCGCGGCGGGCGACGCCTTGTCCTCGTCGCGGTCGACCATCAGGTTCGCCTCGCGCATCGCGTCGACCGCGATCGCGCCGACCAGCGGCTCGAGCGCGGCGTGCAGCAGCGGATCGTCGGCGCGCTGCGGCGCGAGCAGCAGGATCGCGTCGTACGGCGGGATCACCTGCCGCGGATCCGCGAGCGTGACGAGATCGAGCTCGGCGATCCGGCCGTCGCTCGAGAACGCCGAGATCACGTCCACCTCGCCGTCGGCGACGGCCTTGTACATGAAGGTCGGCTGGAACTGCCGGCGGCTGCGGAAGCGCAACCCGTAAGCGTTCTGCAGCGCCGCCCACTCGGGACGATCGAAGAACTCGAGGTCGCCGCCGATCGCGAGCGTCGGCGCGTGCCGGGCGAGGTCGTCGAGCGTAGCGATGCCGAGCTCGGCCGCCCGATCGCGGCGCATCGCGAGCGCGTACGCGTTCTCGAAGCCGAGCGCGCCGAGGAGCGTCACGCCGTGCTCGCGCTCGAGCCACGCGCGGAGCTCGTCGAGCACGCGCTCGCGGGGCGGCGTATCGGTCCGCCCGAGGATGTTCGCCCACAGCGTCCCGGAGTAGTCGACGTAGACGTCGAGCTCCCCGCGCGCGAGCGCGCGGAACGCGATCACGGAGCCGAGGCCCACGCGCTGCTCGACCGCGGCGCCCTGCCCCGCGATCCGGCTCGCGACGAGCTCCGCGAGGATGAACTGCTCGGAGAAGTTCTTGGCGCCGACGACGTACGTTTTCGGGGCCGCGCCGCCGTCGAGCCGCGGGGCGAGCGCGGCCGCGGTGCCGAGGAGCAGCGCGCCGACGCCGGCCGCGATCCGCGCGCGGCTCCGCTGCGCGGTGCCGGATTCGATCAGGCCGAGCAGCTGATCGACCGAGAGCGCGAGCAGCGCCGCCGCGGCGCAGCCGAACAGCACGAACACCCAGTTCTCGATCTGCAGGCCCGCGAAGATGTAGTTGCCGAGGCTCGTCTGCCCGACCGGCGTCGCGAGCGTCGCCGCGCCGATCACCCAGACGGCCGCGGTGCGGACGCCCGCCATCAGCATCGGCGCGGCGAGCGGCAGCTCGATCCGCAGCAGCCGTTGGCGATCGGTGAAGCCGACGGCGCGCGCGGCCTCGATCACGGCCGGATCGAGGTTCAGGATGCCTGCGACGCCGTTCCGGATGATCGGCAGCATCGAGTAGAGCGTCAGCGCGAGCAGCGACGGCAGGAAGCCGAGCGCGGAGAACCCTTCGCCGAACGTGCGCGCGGCGAGCGCGGACAGCGCAAGCAACAGCGGATAGAACAGCGCGAGCAGGGCGAGGCTCGGGATCGTCTGCACGACGCTCGCGACCGCGAGCACGAGCCAGCGCACGCGCGGACGGCGGAGCGCGAGGATCGTCAGCGGCACGCTGATCAGAAGCCCGAGCGCGAGCGCGGCGGCCGAGAGCACGACGTGCTCGGCGAGGTACTCCGGCAGCACGCGCCAAGCGGCGGCGACCTGGTCCGTCACCGCTCCTCGCCCCCCTCGGCGTTTGATCGCGGCTCGACAGCCGCTCCTACCGAAGACGGCGCGTCGTGGGAGCGGCTGTCTAGCCGCGACTCTTCACCCGCCGCGTCCGGTCGCGGCTGGACAGCCGCTCCTACAGAAGACGGCGCGTCGTGGGAGCGGCTGTCTAGCCGCGACTCTTCGCCCGCCGCGTCCGATCGCGGCTCGACAGCCGCTCCTACAGAAGAGGGCGCGTCGTAGGAGCGGCTGTCTAGCCGCGACTCTTCGCCCGCCGCGTCCGATCGCGGCTGGACAGCCGCTCCTACAGAAGAGGTGCGGAGCAGCGAGTGGATGCGCTCGGCGTAGCGGCGCGGCATGTCCAAGAGCTCCGCGACCTCGGCGTCGCCGTGCTCGCGGAGCAGCGCCTGCGGCGAGCCTTCCGCCGCGACCTCCCCGGCGCGCATCACGACGATCCGGTCGGCGAGCAGCAGCGCCTCGAGCACGTCGTGCGTGACCATCAGCGTCGTCAGCCGCATCCGCTCGTGCAGCCGCCGATACTCCGTCGCGAGCGCATCGCGCGTCAGCGGATCGAGCGCGCCGAACGGCTCGTCCATCAGCATGATCGCAGGCTCCGCGGCGAGCGCGCGCGCGACGCCGACCCGCTGCCGCTGCCCGCCGGAAAGCTCCGCCGGCAGCCGCTCGGCGAACGCCTGCGGCAGCTGCACGAGGTCGAGCAGCTCGCGCACGCGCGCGGCGATCGCGGCTTCGGTCCAGCCGAGGAGCCGCGGCGTCACCGTGATGTTCTCGGCGACCGTCAGGTGCGGGAAGAGCCCGATGCCCTGGAACACGTAGCCGATCCGGCGGCGGAGCTCGTGCGCGGGCCGCGCGTCGACCGGCTCGCCGGCAACGGCGACCGTGCCGGCATCCGCGTCGATCAGGCGGTTGATCGTCTTCAGCAGCGTGGTCTTGCCGGAGCCGGAAGCGCCGACGATCGCGACGAGCTCGCCCTCGCGCACCGCGAGCGACACGGACCGCACCGCGAACGTCGCGCCGCCGTCGAACGACTTCGACACGCCGTCGAGCGCGACGACGACGGGCCCGGCCGTCACCGCGCCCCCGCGCGCGGGGAGAGGGGAACCGGCCGGGCGCGTCGCCGTGGCACGGAACGTGCTGCCTGCCCGAGCGGCTCGTGCTGCGGCGCGCGCTGCATGAGCGCATTGTAGCCACCACGACCGCGGCGGAGCCGATGTCGAGCCTGACCCACCCGCCCTGCGACGAAGGCGTCGTCCGCGCCGGCGACCTGCAACAGGCCGGCGCGGCCGACGACGCGAAGCCGTGGGTGCTCGGCGCGACGATCCTGGGCTCGAGCATCGCGTTCATCGACGGCTCGGTCGTCAGCGTCGCGCTGCCGGTGATGCAGGCGGAGCTCGAGACGACCGTCCGCGGGGCGCAGTGGATAGTGAACGCCTACCTGCTGCTGCTCGGCGCGTTGATCCTCGTCGGCGGCGGCGCCGGCGACCGCTTCGGCCGGCGCCGCGTGTTCGTGCTCGGCCTCGTCGTGTTCGGCCTCGCGTCGGTCGGCTGCGGGCTCGCGCCGAACGTCGAGGCGCTCGTCGCGATGCGCGCGGCGCAGGGCGTCGGCGGCGCGCTGCTCGTGCCGGCGAGCCTCGCGATCATCAGCGCCGCGTTTCCCGAGGACGAGCGCGGCCGCGCGATCGGCACGTGGGCCGGCTTCTCCGCGATCACGACGGCCGCCGGACCGATTCTCGGCGGCTGGCTCGTCGACACGTGGTCGTGGCGCGCGATCTTCTTCATCAACGTGCCGCTCGCGCTGCTCGCGATCGTGCTGACGCAGATGCGCGTGCCGGAGAGCCGCGCGCCGGGCGCCGGTCCCGTCGACTGGCTCGGCGGGGCGCTCGCGACCGTGGGTCTCGGCGCGGTCGCGTACGGGCTGACCGCGGCGTCCGAGCTGCCGTGGAGCGCGCTGCCCGTCTGGGGATCGTTCGCCGGCGGCACGCTCGTGCTCGCGGCGTTCGTCGCGCACGAGGCGCGCGCGGCGGCGCCGATGATGCCGCTCGCGCTGTTTCGGTCGCGCGCGTTCAGCGGCGCGAACGCGATGACGCTGTTCCTGTACTTCGCGCTCGGCGGCGCGCTGTTCTTCCTGCCGTTCAATCTGATCCAGGTGCAGGGGTACTCGGCCGCGCTCGCGGGCGCGGCGCTCTTGCCGTTCACGCTGATCATGGGCGGGCTGTCGCGCTGGTCCGGAGGGCTCGTCGAGCGCTACGGCGCGCGGAAGCCGCTCGTGATCGGCCCGATGATCGCGGCGGCCGGGCTCGCGCTGCTCGCGGTGCCCGGGATCGGCGGCTCGTACTGGACGACGTTCTTTCCGGCGACGGCAGTGCTCGGGTTCGGCATGGCCGTCAGCGTCGCGCCGCTGACGACGACGGTGATGAGCGCGGTCGATCAGGCGCACGCGGGCGTCGCGTCCGGCATCAACAACGCCGTCGCACGCGTCGCGGGACTGCTCGCCGTCGCACTGCTCGGCGCGGTCGCGGTCGGCGCGTTCGCGAGCGCGATCGGCGAGCGCGCGGCCGCGCTCGAGCTGCCGGGCGAGGTCGCGGCGGCGCTCGAGCAAGAGGCGCCGCGGCTCGCCGAGGCGGCTGTGCCGGACGGGATCGACGGCGCGGAACGGGAGCGCGTCGCGCGGGTGCTGAACGAGGCGTTCGTCCGGAGCTTTCGCACGGTCGTGCTGATCACCGCGGGCTTCGCGCTCGCGAGCGCGGCGTGCGCGGCGCTGACGATCGGCCCGCGCCGCGATCCCGCGGCTCGGTAGGAGCGGCTGTCGAGCCGCGACCACCGCGACGCCGAACGAAGCCGTAGTCGCGGCTGGACAGCCGCTCCTACAGAGGTCGTATGCGGGGGTCGCGGCTGGACAGCCGCTCCTACAGGGGGGAGC
>CAYWGQ010000174.1:5748-7860 GCA_964457725.1 uncultured Gammaproteobacteria bacterium | reverse complement strand
CAGCTCGCCGTCCGGCGCCTCGCCGGCGCCGAGCAGCGCGGCCGCGTCCGTCGTCTGCGGCGCGGGGGGCACCGGGGCCGCTCTCTGCGGCTCGGGGCGGGGCGCCACGTCCTGCAAGCCGCGCACCGCACGCGAAGGATCGAGCTCTGGCGGGAGGATCTGCGCCAGAACGGGCGCGGCCGCGACGCCGAGAAGCGCAATCGCGAGCGCTCCGCGAAGGAGCGTCGCCAAGCGTAGTCGATTCTTTCGTTCGATCATTCCTGATGATCCTCGATCGTCGCGACGACGAGCCGCGCGATACCGTAGAGCAGCGACAGGCCGATCAGGAGCGCGAACAAGGTGTACCACCGGCGCGGATACTGCGCCGACTCGGGCTCCGTCGGCGATTCGACGAGCACGAGGCTCTTCAGCTTCCGCGTGGACTCGATGCGGGCGTTCTCGACACCCGTGAGCGCGAGCTTGTACGCATCCTGCGCAAACTCGAGCGTCGCGAGCAATTCCTGATACTCCCCGGCGAGCACGTTCAAGCTCGCGCCGTTCGCGCTCGACATGGCGCGGCGGCTCTCCGCCTCGAGCTGGGCCCGGGTGCCTTCGATCTGGGCCTTCACGGCGAGCACCTGATGCGCATCCTCGTTCAAGAATCCGAGGAGCGCTTTGAGCTCGGCCTCCTGCCGCGCGAGCGTCGCCTGCAGCTCGGCGGTCAAACCCGTATTGGCGACCGCCTGTGCCACCGGATCGAGCACCCCGTGCTCTCGCTGGAAGGCCACCAAGGCGTTCCGCGCGTCGTTCACCGCCGCGCGGGCTTTCTCGAGCTCCGCCTCCGCGAACTCCATCTGCTCGCGGGCGAGCCGGTGCGAGCTCTCGTTGATGAAGCGCTCGCTGATTGCGATGATCTCGCGGTTGATCGCGGCAGCGGTCTCCGGCGTGAAGCCTTGCGTGTGCACGTTGAGCAGCCCGGAGCGCTCGTCGACGTACACCTCGACTCGTTGCCGGTAGTAGCGGAGGAACGCCTCCTGGCTCGCACCCGCCGACAAGCGGAATACCCAGTCGAGCCTCGGCGCCGAGAAGTGCGTCCGCAGATTGAGCCGCTCGTCGAGCTGCGCCAACATGTCGCTCGACAGAATGTGCGCCTCGAGCATCAGCTCGTCTTCCCGCGAGGCGGAGGCGCTGCCGCCGAAGATCGACGAGAGCGCGTCCATCCCGACGATCGGCCCCTCCCCGTTCTCGCGCACGGCGATCACCGATTGCGACACGTATCGATCCGCGGCGAACGTCCACAGGTACAACGCAGCCGCGGTCCACGGCGCGACGATCAGGGCGATGCGCAAGTTGCGCGGGCCGGCGAGCGCAAGCAGCCGCTTCATGACACAGCGGCTCCGCCTTGGTACGCGGCGATACCGTCGTCGACGTTGCTGTAGAGCGTCGCGTGGCCGCGGTCGAGGTGCACGACGACGTCGCACATCTTTCGGATCAGGTTCATGTTGTGCGAGACGAGAATCACCTTCGAGCGCGTCAAGCGCTCGGCGAAAAGGTTACGGCTCTTGGCCTTGAAGCCCGCATCGCCGACGGCGAGCACCTCGTCGATCAGATAGTAGTCGAAGTCGAACGCCATGCTCGTCCCGAACGCGAGCCGTGCGCGCATGCCGGAGGAATAGGTGGATACCGGCTGATCGAAGTAGGCGCCGAGCTCGGCGAACTCGCGCACGAAGCGTACTTTCTCGCGCATCGCGCGGCCCCGCACGCCGTGAATGCGGCAGACGAACTTCACGTTGTCGTGCCCGGTCAGCGTCCCCTGCATGCCGCCCATCAGCCCGACCGGCCAAGACAACCGGCCTTCGGCGGTGATCTTGCCGCGGTCCGGCAGGTCCACCGCGCTCAGAAGACGCATCAGCGTGCTCTTGCCGGCGCCGTTGCGGCCGATCAGCCCCACGTTGACGCCGCTCGGGATCTCGAGCGAAAGATCGCGGAACACGACCTTCCGCCCCCGAAGGGTGAGGTACGACTTCGTCAGGCGCTCGAGCCGGATCACGTCGTCACCCGCGCGAGATAACGCAGCCGGTAGAGCGCGAGGCCGCAGAAGATCGAGCCGATCGCGAGCGCGATCGGGTACTC
>CAYWGQ010000174.1:0-5648 GCA_964457725.1 uncultured Gammaproteobacteria bacterium | reverse complement strand
ATCGCGATCGGGAAGACGAGGTGCGCCACCGGCTCGACGAGCACCCACAGGAAGCCGACTCGGCTCTTCCCGAACCGGCCGGAAATCTCGCGCAGCAGGAGCGCGTAGATCACATCGCGCTGAATCTGCAGGCTCGTTCGGGCGCCGCGTTCCATCGGCGGCGGACGGTCAGAGCCCCGTCTCGACGAGCGCTGGTACGGCCGATGGGACGGGCTCGGCAGCGCTCGCGGGGGCTCGCTCCGGGTGCTCCAGTAGGTGCTCGAGGCGGCTCAGCAGGGGTTGCGCCCTTTCCGACCACCGGTAGTAGCTTTCGGCCAGATCGCGGCCCGCATCGGCGACGCGCTGCGCCGCGTCCGGGTCGTCGAGCAGCGCACAGACCTGCGCGGACCACTCATCCGGGCTCTCCGCGACGAGCAGGTGAACGCCATGGCGAGCCTCGAGCCCCTCGACGCCCATCGGCGACGAGACGACCGCGAGCCGATTCGAGAAGTAATCGAGCACCTTGTTCTGTATGCCCGCTCCCAGCCGCATCGGGCAAACCCCGACACGCGCGCTCGCGAGGACGGGCGGCAACCGTTCGACGACGCCGAGCACTCGCACCCCCGGCAGCGACATCAGCTTGCGCGCGCTGCCGGGCCGGATCGGCCCGACGATCTTGAACTGCGCATCGGGGCGACGGCGGCGGATCAGCGGCATCACCCGGCGGGCGAACCAGTAGGCCGCATCGAAGTTCTGCAGCGTCGTCAGGTTGCCGACGAAGACGATCTCCGCGCCGGCGCGCTCACGCTGGGACGGCAAGTCTTTATACAGAGCGTCGACGCCGTTCGGCACGACGATCACGTTCGGCGTCCGCACGGCCGGCGAACGAAAGAGGTAGCGCTTGTCGACGCGGGAAGTGAGGCTGACGAGATCGAACTCTGCGGCCGTTCGCCGCTCGTACTCGCCCAATCGACGTGCCTCAATCGAGTAGATCCACCGGCGGAGATCGAAGTAACCGAGCCGCGTCCCCGCGACGCGCCGCATGTTCATCGAGATGGCGTCCGTCATCTCGAGCACCTTTACGCAGGGCAGGTCACGAGCGTACTCGGCCGTTCGGACGAGGTGGGCGAGTACCGCGTCGTGCGAGGGTGCGAGCCGTTGGACCGCGGCCCGGAACGCCTCGCTGCGGTAGTACGCGACCTGCAGCGGCTCGCGCGTCGGCAACGCTGCGAGGACGTTGAGCCATGAACGCCACGCGGGCATCACGACCCGATGCACCTGCTTGAAGACGCCGTCGGACGGGGCCGGAAAGTTTCGCTCGCGCTCGGAACGGCAGAACGTGAGCAGGGTGAGGTCGTAGTGGCGCGCCAGCTCCCGCGCGATGCTGTAGATGCGAACGCGATCGCCGCCGATCACGGGATATGGATCGCGAGGCGCGAGCACGAGAATTCGGCGCCGGCGACCGGCGGGCGCGGGAAGCTCCCGAGAATGCAGTGGAACTACCTTCCCGTCGAGATCTCCGGTCGGCGGGGTCCCCGACCCCATGACCTCAACATTCACGAGTGACCCGCACGAGAGTCCTTCTCGACATACCGCGCTGCGCGGTTCCCCACCGTGTTCGCGTTCAATCGCCGGCGTGGCTCCCGCAGCCGGTTTTGATCTCGGCCGAAACGGCTTCTATCGCCTATCGCGAGAGCGAGAGGCGTCCCACAAGTCGGAGCCTAACCGACGAAGAATTACATCCCACACACTGTGCGCGAATGATATAGAGCCGGAACCTGCCCGGCAAGGAAAACTCTTGCAACTGTGAACGGCGTCCGAGGAGCACCTATGTAGGGTCTCGAAGCTCCTCGCGCAGACTTCGTTCGCCGGTTGTCGGCGGAAGCCGACAGGGACTACTCGCCGTGGAACGAACGCAACCGCGTCAACGCGCCACCGATCAGCTTCGGACCATCCGCTTCGCCGGTCACCGCCGCGACGAGCTGCGACGCAAGCTTCTTTCCGAGCTCGACGCCCCACTGATCGAAAGAGTTCACGTCCCACAAGACGCCCTGGACGAACACCTTGTGCTCGTACAGCGCGAGAAGCCCTCCCAAGGTCTCGGGATCGAGGGTCTTCACCATCAATAGGGAGCTCGCTCTGTTCGCCGGGTACTCCCGGTGCGGGTCGCGGCCGGCCGTGGCGTCGGGATCGCCCGCGGCAAGGGCCCACGCTTGAGCCAGGCAGTTCGCAGCGGCCAAGTCCTGCTGCCCTTGCCTGCCGACGGACGACCGGGCCGGGAGGATGAAGTCGATCGAGACGCGCTCCGTGCCTTGATGGAGCAGCTGATAAAAGGAGTGCTGCGCGTTCGACCCGGGCTCGCCCCAGATCACCGGGCACGTCGCGGTCTCGACCGGCTCGCCGCCGCGGCGGACGCGCTTGCCGTTGCTCTCCATCTCGAGCTGCTGCAAGTGGGCCGGGAAGCGGCGTAGGTGATCGTCGTACGGCAGGACCGCATGGCTCGGGCAACCCCGGAAGTTCCGGTTCCAGACGCCGACCAGCGCGAGCAGCACGGGCAGGTTCTCGCCGAGCGGGGCGCTCTCGAAGTGGCGGTCGATCGCATGAGCGCCCGCGAGCATCCGCTCGAAGTTCCGCCAGCCGACGGCGAGCGCGACCGTCAGCCCGACGGCGGACCACACCGAGTACCGCCCGCCGACCCAATCCCACATCGCGAGCCGCCGCTCCGGCGCGATGCCGAACTCGTCCATCGCCTTGTGATTGGTCGAGACCGCCACACACTGCGCCGCGACCGCTTGCGCGCCGCCGTGCTCGATCAGCCACTCGCGCACCGCGCGCGCATTCGTCAGCGTCTCGAGCGTCGTGAAGCTCTTCGAGCAGATCACGAAGAGCGTCGTCTCCGGGCGCACTCGGCGCAGCACGTGCGTCAGCGCGACACCGTCGATGTTCGAGACGAAATGGACGCCGAGGTCGGCCTTACGGTACTCGGCGAGCGCCTCGACCGCCATCACGATGCCGAGATCCGAGCCGCCGATGCCGATGTTGACGACGTCCGTGATCGGCTCGCCCGTGTAGCCTTTCAGCTCGCCCGCGTGCAATGCGTCGGCCAACGCCCGCATCTTTTGCCGCTCGGCCTCGACCAGCGGCATCACGTCCTCGTCGTAGACCTCGAGCGGCTGGTCGGCCGGACGGCGCAAGGCGACGTGCAGTGCAGGACGGTCCTCGGTGTTGTTGATCGGGTGCCCGGCGAACATCAGCCCAATCCAACGGCGCACCTCGGTCTGCTCGGCGAGCTCGAGCAGCAGGTCGAGCCCGCGGCGGTCGAGGAGCTGGCGGCTGAAGTCGAACAGGATGCCCTCCCGCTCGAGGGAGAAGCGCTCGAAACGGTCGGGGTCCTCGTCGAACAGCGCGGCGATCGTCCGGCGCTCGAGCGTCTTCGCGTGCTCGGCGAGAGCACGCCAGGCGGGAGTTCGGGGGCCGTAGGTCTCGTGACTCATGCCACAAGGTTAGCGGCGCGCGCGACGCACAGCCAGCGCCGCGTAGGAGCGGCTGTCCAGCCGCGATCTTCATATCGCGCTGTAATCGCGGCTGGACAGCCGCTCCTACCATGGCGGTGGCGAAGGTGCGGCTGGACCGCCGCTCCTACGCGGCGCAAGAGTGCCGAGAAGGAGGCGGCGTCAGAGTTCGACCTGGTAGTACTCGAGGTACCAATCGACGAAGCGCCGCACCCCGACCTCGACCGGCGTGCCGGGGCGATAGCCGGTGTCCTCGACGAGATCCTCGACGTCCGCCCACGTATCCGGCACGTCGCCCGGCTGGAGCGGCAGCAGGTTGCGCTCGGCTTTCCGCCCGAGGCCGATGTTGTAGAGCCGGTACGGCGCCTTGCTCGTGCTCGGGTCGGGGTCGTCGCTGTTCCAGTCGGGATTCGGCTCGGCAATCCGGTCCATTGCCGCGACGACCCCCTCGACGATGTCGCCGACGTAGGTGAAATCGCGACGATGGTGGCCGTAGTTAAAGACGTCGATCGGCCTGCCGGCGAGGATGTTCTTCGTGAACAGGAACAGCGCCATGTCGGGCCGCCCGTAAGGGCCGTACACGGTGAAGAACCGGAGGCCGGTGCACGGCAAGCCGTACAGGCTCGCGTAAGTGTGCGCCATCAGCTCGTTCGCCTTCTTCGTCGCGGCGTAGAGGGAGAGCGGATGGTCGACGTTGTGGTGGACCGAGAACGGCATGCGCGTGTTCGCGCCGTAAACCGAGCTCGTCGATGCGAACACCAGGTGCTCGACCCCGTTCCGCCGGCACCCTTCGAGCACCGTCAACGTGCCCGTGATGTTGCTGTCGGTGTAGGCGAACGGCGCCTCGATGCTGTAGCGCACGCCCGCCTGTGCGCCGAGATGTATCACCCTCTGCGGACGCTCGGCGGCGAAGAACGCCGCCATGCCGTCGCGGTCGGCCAGGTCGAGCTTCGCGAATCTGAAGTTCTCGTGGCGCTCGAGGATTGCGAGCCGCGCGTGCTTCAGCGTCGGGTCGTAGTACTCGTTCAGATTGTCGAGGCCGACGACCTCGTCGCCCCGATCGAGCAGGTGCTTGGCGGTATGGAAGCCGATGAAGCCGGCGGCGCCGGTGACCAGGATCTTCACGCGCTCTCCTATCGTCGTTGCATTCAGGATCGGCTGCAAGGCCGCGACGAATGCCGCCGCGTCGTTCGGCGCCGGCGTCGTCGCGACTGGACAGTCGCTCCTACGGGCATGTTTCGTGCCATCGCTCGATTATAGGCGCTCGTCGGATTCGCCCTTCGGGAGCACGTGCTTGATGTCGTAGATCACGACGTTCGGGCTGCCGAACGCGCGGATGCCCTTCGCGCCGAGCTCGGCGAACTCGCGGTGCGCGACCGCGATCACGATCGCGTCGTAGTGGCCGGGCTCCGGACGCTCGACGAGCTCGATGCCGTACTCGTGGCGCGCTTCGGCGGGGTCGGCCCAGGGATCGTACACGTCCACGTCGCAGCGGAACGACTGCAGCTCCCGCACGACGTCCGCCACCTTGGTATTGCGCACGTCCGGGCAGTTCTCCTTGAAGGTCAGGCCGAGCACGAGCACGCGGGCGCCGGCGGGCTGGATGTTCCGGCTGATCATCAGCTTGATGACGCGGCCGGCGATGTACTCGCTCATGCCGTCGTTCAGCCGACGCCCCGCAAGGATCATCTCCGGGCGGTAGCCCACCTCCTCCGCCTTGTGGGTCAGATAGTACGGATCCACGCCGATGCAGTGCCCGCCGACGAGGCCCGGCTTGAACCGCAGGAAGTTCCACTTCGTCGCGGCCGCCGCCAGCACCTCCTCGGTGTCGATGCCGATCCGGTGGAAGATCAACGCGAGCTCGTTGATCAAGGCGATGTTCACGTCGCGCTGCGTGTTCTCGATGACCTTCGCGGCCTCGGCAACCTTGATGCTGGAGGTCTTGTGCGTGCCCGCCCGGATGATGCTCTTGTAGAGCGAGTCGACGAAATCGGCCGCCTCCGGCGTCGAGCCCGACGTGACCTTCAAGATCGTCGTCAGCCGGTGCTCGTGGTCCCCGGGGTTGATGCGCTCGGGGCTGTAGCCCGCGAAGAAATCGCGGTTGAACTTGAGGCCCGACCGCTCTTCGAGGATCGGCACGCAGAACTCCTCGGTGCA
>CAYWGQ010000173.1:0-7895 GCA_964457725.1 uncultured Gammaproteobacteria bacterium | reverse complement strand
CGACCGGCGGCAGGAACACGTTGCCGTCGATCTCGGGCGCGTCGCCTTTCGAGCGCGCGACGATGCGGTCGGCCTCGACGTGGTCGACGATCGCTTCGATGCGCGTTCCGACCAGGCGCGCGAGCCTTCGGGCGCTGATCGCCTGCTGCGCGGCCATCAATCGATGCCATCGCTCCTCGATGACGGGCTCGGGGACCGGATCGGGCAGATCGTTCGACGCCGCGCCTTCGACGGCCTCGTAGCGGAAGCAGCCGACCCGGTCGAGCTCCGCCTCGTCGAGCCATTCGAGCAGATACTCGAAATCGCGCTCGGTCTCGCCGGGGAAGCCGACGATGAAGGACGAGCGGATCGCGAGCCCGGGCACGGCCGCCCGCCACGCCCGGATGCGCTCGAGCGTCTTCGCTTCCGCCGCGGGCCGGCGCATCGCCTTCAGAATCTTCGGGCTCGCGTGCTGAAATGGCACGTCGAGGTACGGCAGGATCTTGCCGTCGGCCATCAGTGGGATCAGCTCGTCGACGTGCGGATACGGGTAGACGTAGTGCAACCGTATCCACGCGCCGAGCTCGCCGAGCGCGGCGCAGAGCTCGGTCAGCCGGGTCCGGACCTCGCGGCCGCGCCACGGCGACGGCGCATAGCGCAGATCGGCGCCGTACGCGCTCGTGTCCTGGGAGATGATCAGAAGCTCGCGCACGCCGGCGCGCACGAGCCGCTCGGCCTCGCCGAGCACCTCGCCGGCCGGCCGGCTCGCGAGCCGCCCCCGCAGCTGCGGGATGATGCAGAAGCTGCAGCGGTGATTGCAGCCCTCGGCGATCTTCACGTACGCGTAGTGCCGCGGCGTGAGCTTCACGCCCTGCGGCGGGATCAGGTCGAGGAACGGGTCGTGCGGCGGCGGCAGCGCCTCGCGCACGGCGGCGACGACGGCCTCGTACTGATGCGGCCCGGTGATCGCGAGCACGTCCGGATGCACCGCGCGGATCGTCGCGGCCTCGGCCCCGAGGCAGCCGGTGACGATCACCCGGCCGTTCTCGGCGAGCGCCTCGCCGATCGCCTCGAGCGACTCCTCCCGCGCGCTGTCGAGGAAACCGCAGGTGTTCACGACGACGGCATCGGCGCCGGCGTAGTCGGCCGCGGTCTCGTAGCCTTCAGCGCGCAGCCGGCTCAGGATGCGCTCCGAATCGACGAGCGCTTTCGGGCAGCCGAGGCTGACGAAACCGATACGTGGGGGGCGTGACATCGCGTTCGAGGGGGATTCGGGGCCGGCTATTGCGCCACGCCCGGGCCGAAAAGGCAACGCGCCCTTTGCCTTGCGGCTCCGGGAAGACGACAATCGGCATCTCCCGCAGGCCACGAGGCGGACGAGCGCATGGGAACCCCGCCCGCAGGCGTGACATTGGCGTCGCTAGGCGAGCGTATCGGCGCACCGCTCGGTACATCGGACTGGTTCGAGATCGACCAGGAGCGGGTGAACGCGTTCGCCGACGTGACGCTCGATCACCAGTACGTCCACGTGGATCCCGAGCGCGCGAAGGCGACGCCGTTCGGCGGCACGATCGCGCACGGTCTTCTGACGCTGTCGCTGCTCGTCCACCTGTGCCTCGACTTCATCCCGAAGATCGAGGGCACGAAGCTCCTCCTGAACTACGGCTTCGACAAGGTCCGGTTCGTGAGCCCGGTGCGCGTCGGCAGCCGCATTCGCGCGTCCGGTCGGCTCGGCGGCGTCAGCGAGCGAGCGCCCGGCCAGGCGCTCGTGCGGGTGGACGTCGTCGTCGAGATCGAGAACCAGGACAAGCCGGCGCTCGTCGCCGAATGGCTGAGCCTCCATGTCCTCGCGTGAGCGGCGCCGCTGGGTGATCGACCGCGTCGTCGCGAACGCGCGACGCGAGCGCGCCGCGCTGAAGCGCGCGGGCAGCCAGACCGCGCCGGAGGCTCGCGGCGGCAGCGGCGGCGGGCGGCGCAAGCCGCCGGAGGAGCCGAGCCCGAAATGATCTCGGGCCGGCTGCCGCTCGTGCTCCTCGCGGTCGTCGCCGCGAGCTGCGGCGGGCGCGAGCCGCCGGAGCAGCCGGCCGGCGGCGACAGCGGGACCGCGACCGAAGCGCCGGCCGCGGTTGCGGCCGTGCTCGAAGCCGGCGATGCCGCGGCGGCCGCGATCGCGGCCGAGGACATCCGCGCGGCCGTCGCGGAGCTCGGCGACGATCGCTACGAGGGTCGTGCGCCGGGCACGCCCGGCGACGAGCTCACGCAGCGCTACCTCACGGCGGCGCTCGAAGCTCTCGGCTTCGAGCCCGCATTCCCGAACCGCAGCTATCGCCAGCCGTTCGAGCTCGTCGGCGTCTCGGCCGCGCAGCCTTCCGTCTGGACGTTCGCGACGGCAGGCGGCGCCGCGCTCGAGCTGGCGCAAGGCGCGGACTTCATCGCCGCGAGCGGCGTCGAGCGCGAGCGCGCGGCGATCGACGGGGCCGAGGTCGTGTTCGTCGGCTACGGCATCGAGGCGCCCGAGCACGACTGGGACGACTTCAAGGGCGCGGACCTCGCCGGCAAGGTGCTGCTGATGCTGAACAACGACCCGGACTGGGATCCGGAGCTGTTCGGCGGCGTCGAGCGGCTGTACTACGGCCGCTGGACCTATAAATACGAGAGCGCGGCGCGGCAGGGCGCGGCCGGGGCGATCATCGTGCACACGACGCCGTCCGCGGGTTACCCGTGGCAGGTGGTGCAGTCGTCCTGGAGCGGCACGCAGTTCAGGCTGCCGGCGAGCGGCGCGCCCGAGATCGAGGTCCAGGCGTGGGTCACGGACGAGGCCGCGCGGCGCGTCACCGCGCTCGGCGGACACGATCTCGACGCGCTCGTCGAGCAGGCGAGGAGCCGCGACTTCCGGCCGGTGCCGCTCGGCGTCACGACGTCGATCGTCCTCGAGAACACGCTTTCGCGGGTCGAGACGGCGAACGTCGCGGGCGTGCTGCGCGGCCGCGATCCGCAGCTCGCGGACGAGCTCGTCGTCTACACGGCCCATCACGATCACCTCGGTGTCGGCGAGCCGAACCCGTCCGGCGATCCGAACGATCGCATCTACAACGGCGCGCGCGACAATGCGAGCGGCGTCGGCATGGTGCTCGCGATCGGTCGGGCGTTCCGGGCGCTGCCCGAGCCGCCGCGCCGCTCCGTGATGCTGCTGTTCGTCGGCGCCGAGGAGCAGGGGTTGCTCGGCGCGCTGCACTTCGCCGCGAATCCGCCCGTGCCGCCCGGACGGATTGCGGCGAACGTCAACTACGACAGCGGCAACATCTGGGGCGAGACGCGCGACATCACGTTCATCGGCCTCGGCAAGTCGAGCCTCGACGACGTCGCGGCGGCGATCGCGCGCCGCGAGGGACGCATCGTCGTCGGCGATCAGTTCCCGGATCGCGGCCTGTACTACCGCTCGGACCAGTTCGCGTTCGCGCAGATCGGCGTGCCGGCGTTCTACTTCAGCCCGGGCACCGACTTCGTCGGCCGCCCGGAAGGGTGGGGGCGCGAGCAGGCGGAGCGCTACACGAACCTGCACTACCACCAGCCGAGCGACGAGCTCGGTCCCGAGTGGAGCTTCGCGGGCATGGTCCAGGACGCGCGTTTCGGGTTTCTCGCCGGTCTGCTGATCGCGGAAGCCGACGAGCTGCCGCGCTGGCGGCCGGGCGACGAGTTCGAGGCCGCTCGCGAGCGAGCGCTCGAGGCGCTGCGCTGACGGCTCAAGCGCTGGTCGAGACGAACGTGCCGGTCGGACGGAGGAACCTCAACGTCAGGAACTCGAGCCCGACCGAGAAGCCGCCTTCGCGCGCCGCCCGGCAGTAGGCGACGCGCGCGATCGCGCGGCAGAGCTCGGAATCGATCCGGACGATCTGGTCGGTCTCGAGAGCGGACGGCGCCGTGAGCCGCATGCCGTTCAACGACAGATCGCGCATGTCCGCGGCGAGCGCGGCATCGCTTCCCCAAGCGACGGTGATCGCGACGCGGTGCTCGCGCGGCATGCGCTCGAGCATGCGCTGGCCGGAGTAGTCGTAGCGATGCCGCTCGGCCGGGTAGAGCGGGCTCGCGCAGCGCGCGCACTCGTCGTCCGCGGCGGGCGGGGCCGGGGAGCGGACGGCTCCGCAGAACGGGCAGCGTCCGAGCGCGTTCAGTCGCTGTGACATTCGTAGATGACCGGCACGTCGAATTCCTGAGCGTAGCTCCTAGCGATGAACAACGCGTCCTCTTTCGACATCGGCTCGCCGTCGACGATGGTCTGGCAGCGCCAGCCGGCTCTGCCGCCGCCGTTCGCGGCGCTGTAGCAGAGATGCTCGATCGTGACGACGCGCTCGCCGTCGCCCGAGCGCTCGCACCCGGCCGTGTGCAGCCGCACGAAGTTCGACTCCGTATAAGTCTCGGTCGATCGAATGCTCGGTTTCACTTTCGCCATGCCCAGACACCGTCGCGAGTCACACGCACGAAATCCTGCACGCGGTTTTGCAAGCGGCATGCCATGGGCGCGCGGAACGCGGCGAATGCGAAGCGCTTCGCATTTTATGTCAACGGCGCGTGACGCGGAGCGTCACAAATGAACGTCGATCGCGCCTGCCCCCCTTGCCGCGCCGATGGCTCTCATCGCCTCCGCCGGATTGTTGTTTGCGCAGGAAGAAATCCCCTCCGGAACATGCGTCGGAGGCAAGGCGCGTTGCCGTGACCGCCCTCACAGCGGCTGCGCGGCCCTTTTGCTGCAATGCTGGCTCATCCCAAGGTGCCGTCAGGCATTTCCGTAGGTGAGCGCCGAGCCGGACGAACAAAGCGGTAGACGCCGAAGCGCGAGCCTGCGCTTTCTCGAGCGCTATCTCGAGCAGGTGCAGCCGAGCCGGCTGACGGCGTTGCTGCTCGGACAGCTCGACGCCTTCAACCGCATCACGACGACGTTCGGTCACGAGCGCTGCGAGGCGTTCTGCGCGGAGTACATCGAGCGGTTGCGGCAAGCGATGCCGCCGCGGACGCCCGTCGTGCGCCTCGGCGATCGGCGCTTCGCCGTGCTGTTGCCGCTCGACTCGATGTCCGCCGTGATGGATGCGGCGGTGCAGCTCACCGAGGAGCGCCCGGCGTATCTGACGGTCGACGAGGAGCAATTCTTGGTCGACGTGACGCTCGGCGTCGCAGTGTACCCGACGCACGCCGAGGACGCGGCGAGCCTGATGCGGCGCGCGGAGCTCGCGCTGACCGACGCACGCAAGGGCGAGCTGCCGTTCGAGATCTACCGCCCGGACGCGACCAAGCAGCAGCATGCGCTCTGGAGGTTCGAGACCGAGCTCGACGATGCCGTGCAGAACGGCGAGCTCGACGTGTATTACCAACCGAAGGTGTCGCTCGACACCGGCCGCACCTGCGGAGTCGAGGCGCTCGTCCGCTGGCGCACGAAGACCGGCTGTTTCATGGCCGCGAACGATTTCGTTCCGCTCGCGGAGCGCAATGGGGCGATCGTGCCGATCACGTGGCTCGTGTTCGCGCGCGTGCTCGAAGCGGCATCGCAGTGGACCGCGCCGGAGGGCTTCTACGTCGCGGTGAACGTATCGCCGCAGGTGCTCGATCACTCGGAGTTCATGTCGCGGCTGAAGGACCTGCATGCGCGCCTGCAGGCGCACGGCGTCGCGCTGACGGTGGAGCTCACCGAAGACAGTCTCGTGCAGGGCGAGACGGCGTCTCTCGATCGCCTCGACCGGATCCGCCGGCTCGGGATCGGCCTCGCGATCGACGATTTCGGGCGCGGGTACTCGTCGCTCGGCTATCTGAAGCAGCTGCCGGCGACCGAGATCAAGATCGACAAGCGCTTCGTCGAGAACGTCGCGGTCGACTCGAAGGACCGCGACATCGTGCGGGCGATCGTGACGCTCGCGCAGGCGTTCGGGATGGGCGTCGTCGCCGAGGGCGTCGACAGCGCCGAGGCGCTCGCGATCGTCGCCGAGCTCGGCTGCCAGCGCGCACAAGGCTTCTTCCTCGGGCGGCCGATGCGCGGCGATCTCGTCTCGGATTGGACCGCGAACTACCGGCTGCCGCGCGCCTCGAAGACCTGGGTCGCCCCGACCGGCACCTGACCGCCGGCGTGCGGCTGGGTAGGAGCGGCTGTCCAGCCGCGACTCTTCCGAAGATCGCGGCTGGACAGCCGCTCCTACGGGGCGTCGGAGAGGGGTCGCGGCTGGACAGCCGCTCCTACGGCGCGGCGCTAGAATAGCGGCACCGCGACACCGGCGAGAGACCGACAATTCCGTGAGCTTGCTGCTCGACTTGGGCTACGCGCTCGGCCTGCTGCTACTGTCGCCGTGGATCCTCTACCGGCTCGCGATCTCCGGCGGCTGGCGCGAGGCCGGCAAGCGGGCCGGCGTCGCGCTCGGCGAACCGCTCGCGGGCAGCATCTGGCTGCACGGTTCGTCCGCCGGCGAGATCTCGTTGCTCGCGCCGCTCGTCGAGCGTCTCGAGCGGGAGCGCCCGGCGACCCCGATCGTGATCTCGACCGTCACCGCCACCGGCCTCGCCGCGGCGCGCCGGCTCTATCCGCGTCACCGCGTCGTGCCGGCGCCGCTCGATCTGTCCGTCGTCGTCCGCCGGGCGCTCGCGCGCTACCGTCCTGCGCTCGTCGTCCTCGTCGAATCCGAGTTCTGGCCGAACTTCATCCTCGGCGCGCGGCGCGCCGGCGTGCCGGTCGCGGTCGTGAACGCAAAGATGTCGGCGAAATCCCAGCGGCGCTACTCGCGCACGCGCCTCGTGCCGCGCGTGCTGCGCGAGCTCGCGGTCGTCGCGGCGCAGAACGAGGAGCACGCGGCGCGGTTTCGCGCGCTCGGCGTGCCGGCCGAGCGGATCGCGATCACCGGCAACATGAAGTACGACCTCGCGAAACGCGCCGCGACGCCCGAGCGCGCAACGGAGCTGCGCGAGCTGTTCGGCTACGCGCCCGGCGACTTCGTCGTGATCGGCGGCAGCCTGCACGCCGGCGAGGACGAGGCGCTGCTCGCGGCGTTCGAGGCCGTGCGGGCGGCCCGCGAGCGTGCGGCGCTCGTGATCGTGCCCCGCTACCCGGCAGACGCGCAGAGCGTCGTCGAGCACGCCGCGGCGCGTGGCTTCGCCGCCGTCCGCAAGACCGAGGTCGACGCCGGCCGCGAGACCGCGCCCGGCCCGGACGGCGTCCTCGTCGTCGATACGATCGGCGAGCTCGGCGCGCTGTATTCGATCGCGGATGCGGCGTTCGTCGGCGGCAGCCTGTTCTATCGCGGCAGCAACAAGGGCGGACACAATCTGATGGAGCCGGCGGTGCTCGGCGTGCCGGTGCTGTTCGGTCCGCACAACTTCAGCTTCAAGGACACCGTCGAGGATCTGCTCGCGGCGGACGGCGGCCGGCTCGTTCGCGACGCGGAGGAGCTCGGTCGAGAGCTGCGCGCGCTCGCGGCGGACGACGGCGCGCGACGCGCGATGGGGCAACGCGCACGGGGGGTCGTGCTGGCCGGCCGCGGCGCGACGGATCGGAACTTCGCGTTGCTCGCGGAGCTGTTGCCGCGCACCGCGCGGCGCTTGCAGCCCTTGCCCTTTGAACGCAAAATGCCGCGAGCAGTGAGCGGTCCGGACTCCCATTGAGCAATCCTTCGTTCGCCGGGCGGCGCCCGCGAGCTCTCCCCAAGACCGCGCCCCACGGATGGCGGCCCGTCGGCCGCGGGCGGAAACCATGAGCAAGAAGCACGTACAGATCGGCGACATCGACTGCGGCTCGGATCAGCTGTTCCTGATCTGCGGCCCGTGCGTGATCGAAGCCGAGCCGCTGATGATGCGCACGGCCGAGCGGCTGAAGGGGATCGCGGCGGATCTCGGCGTGCCGCTGATCTTCAAGTCGTCGTTCTCGAAGGACAACCGCAGCTCGC
>CAYWGQ010000172.1:0-7896 GCA_964457725.1 uncultured Gammaproteobacteria bacterium | reverse complement strand
GAGCTCTACGGCGTGAACGTGCAGGAGAACAAGCGCGCGTTCGACTGGGGCCGGTACGCCGCGGAGAGGCCGGACGAGGTCGAGCGGCTCGCGGCCGCCGCCGACCGGAGCCCCGCGCTCGCCGAGTCGCTCGCGGAGGCGATCGCGATGCGCAAGCGCTTTCTCGTCGACTATCAGAACGAGGCGTACGCCGAGCGCTACGCGTCGTGGGTCGAGCGCATCCGGGCGGCGGAGCAGGGCGTGCGCCCCGGCAGCGAAGCGCTCGCCGACGCAGTCGCGCGCAGCTACTTCGCGCTGCTCGCGTACAAGGACGAGTACGAGGTCGCGCGCCTGTACACCGAGACCGAGTTTCTCGCGGACGTCGCGCGCAACTTCGGCGCCGGCGCGAAGCTGACCTTCCACCTGTCGCCGCCGCTCTTCGCCCGGCACGATCCCGACACCGGGCGGCCGAAGAAGTATGCGTTCGGCCCGTGGCTCGTGCCGGTGCTGCGCGTGCTCGCGCGCTTGAAGCGGTTGCGGGGCACGCGGCTCGATCCGTTCGGCTACACCGCGGACCGCAAGCTCGAGCGGGCGCTGATCGTGCGTTACGAGGCGACGCTCGCGCGGATCGTCGACGAGCTCGACGAGCGGCGTTTCGAGCTCGCGCTCGAGCTCGCGAAGCTGCCGCAATCGATCCGCGGCTACGGCCCGATCAAGCGCGCCGCCGCCGCCGCCGCGGAGTCGCGCGAGGCCGCGTTGCTCGAGCAGTGGGAGAGCGTCGCCGCCGCCGAGGCGCGTGAGCGGCGCCGCCGGGCGACCGCGGCCTGACGCACCCGCGCTGCGAGCGAGTCGCCCGGGCGTGCAGCGAACGGACGGCGACGCTTACGGCTTGCGGCGCTTCGCTTCGAGCGCGGTCGCGCAGCGAATGCAGCGGTCCGCGAGCGGATGGGCCTTCAGCCGAGCCATCGGAATTTCCTCGCCGCAGTCGACGCAAATGCCGTACGTGTCGTTCTTCATCTGCTCGAGCGCTTTCGCGATCTTGCTGAGCTCGTTGCGCGTCTCGTTGCCGAGCGCGTCCACGACCTCCGCGTTCTCGAGCTCCTGCGCCTGCTCCTGGGAGTCGGCGCTGCGGCCCGCGGTCAAGTTCTCTTTGATTCGCTCCAGGCGGCGCGCCAACTCGGCTTGCTTGGCGAGCAAAGCTTCGCGAATCTCGGCGTACTGGTCCACTGCCATCTCCGTTCTCTCGGCTGGTCGGGCCCGGGGCGGAGCGCTGGTTCCCCCTGTGCTCGAGCAGTGCGGCCCCCTCGGCGGAAGGATATCTCGTCTCGTCTCGCCGATACACCCAAGCGTGCGATAGTGAGCAGATGAAGATCCTTGCGGGTACCAGCGGCTTTTCCTACAAGGAGTGGAAGGGAATTTTCTACCCGGAGCGGCTGCCTGCCAACCGCATGCTCGGGGCGTACGCGGAGCGGTTGCCGGCGGTCGAGATCAACAACACCTTCCACCGGTTGCCGACGGCCGCGTTGCTCGCCGGCTGGCTCGAGCAGGTGCCGGCCGGCTTTCGGTTCGCGCTGAAGGCGCCGCGTCGGATCACCCACGTGAAGCGGCTGTCCGGCTGCGAGAGCGAAGTGGACGCGTTCTATTCGGCCGCCGCGACGCTCGGCGACGCCCATGCATCGACGCTGTTCCAGTTGCCGCCGCATTTCCGTGCCGACCCGGAGCGGCTCGAGGCGTTCGCCGCTCTGCTGCCGGCGGGCGCGAAGGCGGCGTTCGAGTTTCGGCACGAGTCCTGGTTCGTCGACCCAGTCTACGACGTGCTCGCGGCGCGCAACCTCGCGCTCGCGGTCAGCGAGGGAGAGCAGGGTGCGCGCGTCGATCTGCTGGCGACGGCCGATTGGGCGTACCTGCGGTTGCGGCTGCCGGAGTACACCGACTCGGATCTCGAAGCGTGGCTCGCGCGGCTCGAGCGCGCGGGCGTCGGCGAAGCGCACGTGTTCTTCAAGCACGAGGACGAGGCTCGGGGCCCGCGTTTCGCCGAGCGCTTCCTCGAGCTCGCCGCGGCCCGCGGGCTCTAGCGGCGCCTTGCTACGAACGCATGGTAGGCGCGGCTGTCGTGCCGCGACCGCCGCCCGACGTCAATCGTGCCCGCGCCGCGTCAACGCCTTGAACCGCCCGAGATGACGCAGCGCCGCGCGAAGGTCGCCGAGCTGCTCGTAGAGGCGCGCGAGGTTGTAGTGCACGTCGGCCGGATGCGGATCGATCCGCGTCGCCGCTTCGTATTCCGCGATTGCGCCGTCGTTGTCGCCCTGATCCTCGAGCACGACGCCGAGGTTGAAGAGCGCGATCGGATGCTGCGGATCGATCCGGAGCGCGTCGCGGTAGAGCTGCTCGGCCTCCTTGAACGCGTTCGCGGCATGGCGCAGCCGGCCGAGGTTGATGCGCGCGGCGACGTGGTCCGGGTTCGCCTTCAGCGCGTTCCGGTACGCGTCCTCGGCATCGTCGTTCGCGCCGGCGTTCTCGTACTCCAGCGCGATCTCGAACCACTCCTCGGCCGTGCTCGCGTCGAGCGCCGCCTGCGGCGGCGTCCGGCGCTTCAGCTGTGCGACCTTGCCGCGCGCCTCCGGACGGGCGAAGTCGAGCACCGTCTGCCTGCTCTCGGGCTCCCAAGTCGTTCTGCCGTCGCGCACGAGCACGCGGTCGTCCTCTATCTGCACGCGGACCGCGGAGAGCGGCCGATCGTCCGGCAGCTGCTCCGCGAGCGCCTTCAGCGCGCGGGCGATCCGGCGCGGGCCGAGGTTCGCCTCGGCGAGCTGCTTCGCCGTCCGCAAGAGCACGAGATCCTGGAACGAGAACCGGTAGTGGCCGCCGGCCGTGCGGGACGGGCGGACGAAGCCCGCGCGAACGATCGCGCGGATCTGCGCCGGACGCATCTGCAGGAGATCTGCGACTTCGTGCGTGGAATACGCCTTCATGGGCGCCACGGCTGCTACTTCGCCGCGCGCTTCTTCGCCGGGGCCTTCTTGCGCGAAGGCTTCTTCGCGTCTTGCTGCGCGGGCTTGCGTGCCTCCCCGGCGGCGAGGCTCGCCTTCAGGGCTTCCATGATGTCGATGATCTTGCGCTCGGGCTCGGCCGCCGGCGCGACCGTGATGTCCTGACCCTGCACCTTGCGCTCGATCAGCTCGAGCACCCGTTCGCGAACCTCGTCGCGATAGTTCTGCGGCTCGAACGTGTCGCTCGACGCCTGGCCGACGAGCTGCTTCGCGAGCTCGAGCTCCTCCGGCTTGATCGGCGCCTCGTCGATCGGCACCTCGGCGAACGAGCGGAGCTCGCCGGCGTAGTGCAGCTGCTCCATCACGAGGCCTTCCTCGAGCGGCCGAACCATCACGAGATATTGCTTGCCGCGCGCCGCGTACTTGCCGATCGCGACGCGCCCGGTCTCGCGCAGCGCCGCCGACAACAACCGATACGCGCGCGCGCCGCCCTTGTCCGGGCCGAGGTAGTACGCCTTGTTCAAGTACAGCCGGTCGACCTGCTCGCCGAGGACGAACTCGGTGATGTCGATCGTCTGTGTGGCCACTGCCTCGAGCGCCTTCAGCTCCTCGGGCTCGAACAGCACGTACTGGCCTTTCGCGAACTCGTAGCCCTTGACGATCTCCTCGCGCGGAACGACCTCACCGGTCTGCGCGCAGACGAGCTGCTGCTTCACGCGCGAGCCGTCTTTCTTGTGGATCTGGTTGAAGCGGATCTCGGTGCCGGGCTCGGCCGTCGAGTAGAGCTTGACCGGAATCGACACGAGTCCGAACGAGATCGTCGCCGTCGATAGGGCTCGTGCTGGCATGCGCGGATCATATATGCTCTGCGGCGCAGTGACAAGAAAAAATGTCCGCGGCTTAGAGACTTATCGCGCAAAGCGGAAGCCGGACGCAACTCCCGAGCCGTTCGGCAGGGCGACGCCGGGCGCCGGCCGGTTCGTCGTGCAATTGCACTCGGCGCGGCGGCGGCACTACGACTTCCGGCTCGAGTGGGACGGCGTGTTGAAGTCGTGGGCCGTGCCGAAGGGCCCGTCGCCGAATCCGCGTGACAAGCGTCTCGCCGTGCGGACCGAGGATCACCCGGTCGACTACGCCGGTTTCGAAGGCGTGATCCCCGCGGGCAACTACGGCGCGGGCGCCGTGATCGTCTGGGACCGCGGCCGGTGGGTGCCGTTGAACGACATCGACCGCGGCCTCGAGGACGGAAAGCTTCTGTTCGAGCTTCGGGGCTACAAGCTTCGCGGGCGCTGGACGCTCGTGAAGACCCGGCGCAGCGCGAACGAGTGGCTGCTGATCAAGGAGCAGGACGGCGAGGCGAGCGAGGGCGGCACCGAGGACTATCCGCCGGACTCGGTGTTGTCGGGTCGAACGGTCGACGCGCTCGCCGCGGGCGAGGACCGAGCCGCGCCGCTCCGCGACCGGTTGCGAGCGCTCGGCGCGCCGGAGCGGCCGTTCGCGCCCGAGAAGCTGACGCCGATGCTCGCGACGCCGGGCCGGGCGTTCTCCGATCGCGCCTGGGTATTCGAGCTCAAGTACGACGGCTATCGGCTGCTCGCGTGCAAGCACGGCGGCGAGGTCACGCTTCGCTCGCGCGCCGGCAACGATCTGACGGGGAGCTTCCCGGACATCGCCGAGGTCGTCGCGGCGCTGCCGTACGAGTCGTTCGCGATCGACGGGGAGGCGGTCGTCCACGACGAGCGGGGGCTGCCGAGCTTCGCGCGGCTGCAACGGCGCGCGCGGCTCCAGAGCCGCGCCGACATCGAGCGCGCGGCCGTCGAGCTGCCCGCGGTGCTCTACGCGTTCGACCTGCTGCACTTCGAGGGCTTCGACGTCCGCGGCCTCGCGCTCACCGAGCGGAAGGCGCTGCTCGCGGCGGCCTTGCCGAGCACCGGGCCGCTCCGCTTCTCCGAGCACATCGCCGAGCGCGGCGCGGAGATGTTTGCGAGCGTCGAGTCGCTCGGCCTCGAGGGGATCGTCGCGAAACGCGCGGATTCGAAGTACGTCGGCCGCCGCTCCGCGGACTGGGTGAAGGTCAGCGCGATGCGGAGCGACGATTTCGTCGTCGCGGGCTTCTTGCCGCAGAAGAACGGCCGCGGCTTGGGCGCGCTGCTCCTCGCGCAGTACCGCGCGGGCGAGCTCGTCTACGTCGGCCGCGCCGGGACCGGCTTCTCGCAGCGGCAGCAGGGCGAGATCCGCGCGGCGCTCGAGGCGCTGCCCGCGGCCGCGCCGCCGGCGGCGGCTCCGGCCGAGCGCGGCGCCGTCTGGGTCGCCGGCGGCCCGGTCGCGGAGGTGCGCTTCAAGGAGCGCACCGCCGACGGGCTCCTTCGCCAGCCGGTGTTCGTCCGCCTGCGCGACGACAAGCGGCCGGAGGAGTGCACGCTCGAGCCTGCGCCCGCCGCGCTCGAGGAGCCGTCCGTCGCGCCCGCGCCGCGGCCGCGCAAGGTCGACTTCACCAATCTCGACAAGGTGCTCTGGCCGGAAGACGGCTTCACGAAGGGCGATCTCGTCGCGTACTACGAAGCGGTCGCGCGCTGGCTCCTGCCGTATCTGCGCGATCGGCCCGTCGTGCTGACGCGCTATCCGGACGGCATCGACGGCAAGTCGTTCTTCCAGAAGGACGCGCCGCCGTACGTGCCGGATTGGATCAGGCTCGAGACGATGTGGAGCGAGCAGGCCGAGCGCGAGGTGCGCTACTTCGTCCTCGACGACGTCGAGTCGCTGCTCTACGTCGCGAACATGGCCGCGATCCCGCTGCACGTCTGGTCGAGCCGGATCGGCTCGCTCGAGCGGCCGGATTGGTGCATCCTCGATCTCGATCCGAAGGGCGCGCCGCTCGCGCACGTGATCGAGATCGCGCGCTTCCTCCGCGATCTGTGCAGCGACATCGGCGTGCCGTGCTTCGCGAAGACGAGCGGCTCAACCGGCATCCACGTGCTGCTCCCGCTCGGCGCGCGCTACACGTACGAGCAGTCGCGGACGCTCGCGGAGCTGCTCGCGCTCGTCACCGTGCACGCGCTGCCCGAGATCGCGACGGTCGAGCGCGTCGTGTCCGAGCGGCAGGGCAAGGTGTACGTCGATTATCTGCAGAACGGCCACGGCAGGCTGCTCGTCGCGCCGTTCGCGGTCCGGCCGCTGCCGCGCGCACCGGTGTCGATGCCGCTGCGCTGGGCACAGGTGAAGCGCGGGCTCGCGCTCGAGCGCCACAACGTCGCGAGCGCTCCCCGCTCGCTCGCGCGCGACGGCGACCCGCTCGCCCCGGTGCTCACCACGCGGCTCGACATGGTGCGCGCGCTCGATGCGCTGCACGAGCGTTTCCGTGCATGAGCCGCTTTGCCCGCTCGAGGGGAGCCGATATGCTGACGCGGATGACGTTTCCTCACCTCGAGCGGGCGTGGTTCGTGCCCGCGGCGGTGCTCGCCGCCGCGATCGCGGCCGCCGGCTGCTCGCCCGGGCCCGAGCCGGATCGCGCGGCCGCCGCGCCGGCCGCGAGCTCGTTCGAGCGGGCGCCGACCGTCGCGGATGCGGAGGCGTTCGTCGCCGCCGCCGAAACGGAGCTCGAGTCGCTGACGGAGTACGCGTCGCGCGCGGCGTGGGTGCAGGCGAACTTCATCACCTTCGACACGAGCTGGCTCGCGGCCAAAGCCACCGCGGAGTGGACCGAGCTCGCCGTGCGGCTCGCGGCCGGCGCCGAGCGCTACCGCGGCCTCGAGCTGCCGCAGGCGCTCGAACGGAAGCTGAACATGCTCCGGACGGGCATCACGCTGCCCGCGCCGTCGCGCCCCGGGGCGGCGCAAGAGCTCGCGGAGCTCTCGACCTGGCTCGAATCCGCCTATTCGACCGGCACCTACACTCACCGCGGCGAGACGCTCGACCTGACCGCGCTCGAGCGGATCATCGACACGAGCCGCGATCCGGAGGAGCTCGCCGAAGTGTGGGCGGGCTGGCGCACGGTCTCTCCGCCGATGGCCGAGCGCTACGCGCGGCTCGTCGAGATCGCGAACGAAGGCGCGCGCGAGCTCGGCTTCACGGACCTCGCGGCGATGTGGCTGTCGAGCTACGAGATGACGCCGGAGGCGATGGAGCGCGAGGTCGAGCGCCTCTGGTCGCAGGTCGAGCCGCTCTACGAGGCGCTGCACTGCCACGTGCGGGACCGGCTGAACGAGCACTACGGCGATGCGGTGCAGCCCGCGAGCGGACCGATCCGCGCGGACCTGCTCGGCAACATGTGGGCCCAGCAGTGGGCGAACATCTACGACCTCGTCGCGCCCCCCGACGCCGCTCCGGGAATCGATCTCACCCGCGTCCTGAACGAGCGGGGCTATACGCCGGAGCGCATGGTGCGGACCGGCGAGGCGTTCTTCACCTCGCTCGGCTTCGACCCGCTGCCCGAGACGTTCTGGGAGCGATCGCTGTTCACGAAGCCCGGCGACCGCGAGGTCGTCTGCCACGCGTCCGCGTGGAATCTGGACGGCCGCGACGATCTGCGGATCAAGATGTGCACGGAGGTCAACGCCGAGGACTTCCAGACGATCCACCACGAGCTCGGCCACAACTTCTATCAGCGCGCGTACGCCGGGCAGGATTTTCTGTTTCGCGACGGCGCGCACGACGGCTTCCACGAGGCCGTCGGCGACTTCGTCGCGCTGTCGATCACGCCCGAGTACCTGCGCGAGATCGGCCTGATCGACGAGGTGCCGGACGCGGCCGCCGACGTCGGCCTCCTGATGCGGCAGGCGCTCGACAAGATCGCGTTCCTGCCGTTCGGGCTGCTCGTCGATCAGTGGCGCTGGCGCGTGCTCCGCGGCGAGGTCGGACCGGAGGACTACAACGCGGCCTGGTGGGAGCTTCGTGAGCGCTATCAGGGCGTGCGCCCGCCGGTCGAGCG
>CAYWGQ010000171.1:0-7907 GCA_964457725.1 uncultured Gammaproteobacteria bacterium | reverse complement strand
CGCCCCGAAGGGGCGCGCGCCACGGATGGCGCGCGTCAATCCCGCCCGTCGATAACAAAGCGATCCGCGCCGTCCCGTTTCGTTATGGCGGACAGGGCGAGTGGACGAGCCCGCCCGGGTTCGACAAATCGGCAGGGACTGCCGATTTGGACGGCGCAGCGCAGCGAAGCCGCCCCGAAGGGGCGCGCGCCACGGATGGCGCGCGTCAATCCCGCCCGTCGATAAGAAACGATCCGCGCCGTCCCGTTTCGTCATGGCGGACAGGGCAGCTGGACGAGCCCGCCCGGGTTGCCCCCCACGACCGAACGCGCGCGTTTTGCAAACAAACCACGGATTCCAGTTTTTGCAATCCGTCGCGAGATGACTAACATGCGCCTGCACATCGGCGTGCCGTGAGTGGGGGCTCGGCGGCACCCGGACTGGCCCAGCACGCCGCGAATACCGTGGGGGGTATTCAACGATGGAACGTAAGCCGCGCTACGGCAAGGATTGCGGGTGAACATTCGCCGCGCCGCATGGCTCGCGGCGCTCGTCGCGCTGCTGTCCTTCGCAGCGAGTGCGGAGCGGTCGCTCCCCGACGACGTCGTCACGTTGCTCTCGGCGGATCCTCTCCCCGAGAGAGCGGTCGACCCGACCGGCCGCTACGCGCTGCTCGTCCATCACCACAAGCTCCTCGACGAGCGCGCGCTGACCGAGCCGACCGTCGAGGTCGCCGGCGTACGCCTGAACCCGCGCACGAACGCGCGGCACGCGGCGATTCCCTACTTCCGCTTGACGCTCGCCGACCTTTGGACCGGCAGCAGGCAGGTCCTCGCTGTTCCGCCGAGCCTCGCGATCGGCTTTCCGCAGTGGTCACCGGACGGCACGCAGTTCGCCTTCACCGTGACGGTCGACCGCGGCATGGAGCTGTGGGTCGGCTCGACCGAGCCGCCGTACCGGCTCCGGCGCATCCTCGGCCCGGTGCTGAACGGCGCCCAAGGCGCGCCGTGCGACTGGATGCCCGACGCGCGGACGCTGCTCTGCCAGCTCGTGGCCCGCAAGCACGAGACCGCGGAGCCCTCCTCCGCCGCGCTTCGCCTGCTGACGCAAACGGTCGCCGGCCGCGCCGGCATGCAGTCCGACGACGTGCTCGCGGAGTACTTCCTCCGGGCGCAGCTCGCGCTCGTTCCGGCGGACGGCGCCCGCCCCCCGCAGCGGGTCGGCTCGCCTGCGCTGATCGATTCCGTCGCCGTGTCGCCCGACGGCGAGTACCTGCTCGTCACACGCCGGCTCCCGCCGTACTCCGGCCCATCGCCGCTCGATACCGGGGGCCGCACGATCGAGGTCTGGGACGCCGGCGGCAGGCTCGTCCGCTCGCTCGGCCCGGACAACCCGACCGGCCCGCGCGCGGCGCACTGGCAGCCGTCGGAGCCGGCGACGCTCGTTTGGGCCGAGCGGCGCGACGACATCGAGCGGCTCGTCACGCACGCCGCACCGTTCGACACGCCGCCGGACCCGTTCTTCACCTCGAGCCGGCGCTACGCCGGCCTGCAGTGGCTCGAGGGCAGCCAGCTCGCGCTGTTCAACGAGTACGATCCGGTCGAGCGGTTCACCCGCGTGTGGCTGCTCGATGCGAGCCGGTTCCCGGAGCCTCCTCGCCTGATCGGCAGCCGCGGCGGGCGGGACGGCCCGCTGCCGGGGATCGGCTGGCCCGCGCTGACGACGGACGCGGCCGGCAACCAGGTCGCGCGCTACCGCGACGGCCATATCTACGTCACCGGACGCGAGGCCACACACGACGGCACGCGCGCGTACCTCGATCGGCTGCACTTGCCGACGCTCGCGACGGAGCGACTCTGGCGCTCGGAGGCGCCCGGGCACGAGGAGATCCTCGACGTCTTGACCGATGACGGCACGGCGCTCTTGACCCGCGTCGAGGACATCACGGAGCCGCCGAACTACGTGTTCCGCAACTTGACGGCCGACGTCTCGCGGGCGATCACGGATTACCGGCATCCGGTGCCCGCGCTGCGGCAAGTCGAGCGCATCCCGCTGCGCTACCGCCGCGCGGACGGCGTCGAGATGTCTTCTCTCCTCTACCTGCCGCCGCGGAGCGAGACGGACGGTCCGCTGCCGATGGTGCTCTGGGCGTATCCGCGCGAGTACCGCGAAGGCACCGTGCCGCGGCCGATCGCGAGCCGGCGCTTCGCCGACGTCGATCGCGCGCAGCAGCTGTTCTTCCTGTTGCGCGGCTACGCGGTGCTCGACGACGTGTCGATGCCGATCGTCGGCAACGGCACGGACGCGAACGACACGTTCGTCCCGCAGGTGATCGCGAACGCCGAGGCCGCGATCCGCGCCGCCGCGGCGACCGGTGCGATCGATCCCGAGCGGGTCGCGGTCGCCGGCCACAGCTACGGCGCATTCATGGTCGCGAACCTGCTCGCGCACTCGCGGCTCTTCAAGGCGGGCGTCGGCCTGAGCGGCGCTTACAACCGCACGCTGACGCCGTTCGGCTTCCAGACCGAACGCCGCACACTATGGGAAGCGCCGGACGTGTATCTGGCGATGTCGCCGCTGCTCTATTCGCACCGAATCGAAGCGCCGATGCTCCTCGTCCACGGAGCGCTCGACGACAATGCGGGCACGCTGCCGATGCAGTCGCAGTACATGTACGAGGCGATTCGCCGCAACGGCGGCGAGGCCGAGCTGCTGATGCTGCCGAACGAGGGGCACAGCTACCGCGGCCGGGAATCCGTGCTCCGCACGGCTGCGGCGATGCTCGAGCTATTCGACGAGCACCTGCTCGCGCCCGAGCAAGCGCTCCCGGGCGTCAATCTCGCGCAGGCGCCCGCGGCCACGACGCAGAACTGAAGCTCGATCGGTTTGGCGGCGAACGCCGCGAAGGGGAGCACGTCCCTGTGCTCGGCCGCCGAAGCGGCCGGTGCGCCGCGTCGCGTTCGCGGGCCGCGCACTCTTCCTGACCATGTGGGACGCGATGATGCCGTGCGGCAGGATTACGTCAACTTGTCGCCCCGGGGAGACATTCGGGGCGACCGCGCATCAAAACTCGCGATCCTCGAAGAACGGCGGCGGCGATTCGAGGCAGGCGCCGGTGGCGCTCTGGCGCGCCGAATCGGCCGGCGGTGGAGGCAGCCGCAGCGAGTCGGATTCGTCCGGCGGCGTCAGGCCGTCGGGGATGCGGACGGGCGGAATCGAATCGGCCGTCGAGTAGCGGCTCGCGTCCTCGCAGAGAATCTGATCGTCCCGCGAGCACGCGGCCACGGCCAAAGCGACCAGCAACGCTCCGCCGAGCCGCAGCACGGGTCGACTCACGCCTTCTCCGCGCCGGCCGCGCTCATCGCCGCGCGGACGACCGCATGGAACTCGGCGGCGAGCGGCGTCAACGGCAGCCGGATACCCGGACCGATCAAGCCCAGCTGCTGCACGGCCCACTTCACCGGGATCGGGTTGCTCTCGCAGAAGAGCTCCTTGTGCAGGGCTCGGAGCGGCCCGTCGATGCGCTCGGCTTCCGGACGATCGCCGCTCGTCGCCGCATCGCACAGACGCCGCATTGCGCCCGGCACGACGTTCGCCGTGACCGAGATGACTCCGTTGCCGCCTTTCAACATGAACTCGCACGCCGTCGCGTCGTCGCCGCTCAGCAAAGTGAACGCTTCGCCACAACCGTCTCTGAGCGTGGCAACTCGATCGAGTTCCCCGGTCGCCTCCTTGATGCCGGCGATGTTGCCGTGCGCGGCGAGGCGAATCACGGTGGCGGGCTTCAGATCCACGCCGGTGCGGCCCGGGACGTTGTACAGGATGACCGGGTGCTCGACGCCGTCGGCGATGGCTGAGAAGTGGCGCACCATGCCTTCCTGGGTCGGCTTGTTGTAGTACGGCGTGACCACGAGAAACGCCGCGATCGGCAGCCGGTCGACCGCCCGCGAAAGCTCGAGCGTCTGCGCGGTCGAGTTCGAGCCCGTGCCGGCGATGATCGGAATGCGGCCCGCGGCGAGCTCGCACGCGCGCTCGATCAGCTCGACGTGCTCCGCGTGCGTGAGCGTGGCGGACTCCCCGGTGGTACCCGCAACCACGAGGTATTGGGTGCCCCCGCGCACGTGGAAATCGATCAGGCGCGCGAAGTCCCCGTAATCGATGCTGCCGTCCGCGCCCATCGGCGTGACGACCGCGACCATGCTGCCGGATAACATCGGGAAACCCGCTCTGAAAAGGCGGAGGATAGTACTGAGCGCTCCCGGGCGCTGCAACTAAGACATTGCGCAGCAGGGCGTTCCGGGTACACTGATTGGCCAGCCCTACCCCCCGCGAGACCCGCCCCGAATGGAACAACTGATGGTCATCTCCGCGATTGGCGGCGATCCCACCTCCGTGGTCCAAGAACTGACCCGCATCATTCTCGATGCCGGCGGGAACATCAAGGAAAGCCGAATGGCGGCGTTCGGGTCGGAATTCGCGATGCTGCTGCTCGTGTCGGGCAACTGGCACACGATCAGCCGCATGGAGCGGGAGCTCACGCGCTTCGCGGGCAGCAACGGCGTCACGATGCAGCTGAAGCGCACGGAGCCGCGCCGCTTCGGTAAGGAGCTGCTGCCGTACGTCGTCGACGTCGTCGGCCTCGACCAGCCCGGCGTCGTGCACAGCCTGAGCGGCTTTTTTGCCGCTCGGAAGGTCGAGATCGGCGAAGTGTCGACGCGAAGTTACGCGGCGGCGCACACGGGCGCACCGATGTTCTCGGTGCAGATGTACATCAACATTCCCGCGAGCGTGCACATCTCCGGTCTGCGTGAGGAATTCATGGACTTCTGCGATCAGTTGAACGTCGATGCGATCATGGAGCCGGTGAAGCACGCCTGACCGATGGCACGGGTCGAGGTCGGAAAGAAGGTTCCCGCGTTCACCGCCGAGGCGACCGGCGGGAAAGCCGTCTCGAGCAAGGAGCTTCGAGGCTCGCCGTACGTGCTCTATTTCTATCCGAAGGACGCGACGCCGGGCTGCACGCTCGAGGGCCAGGGCTTCCGCGATCTCTACGGGTCCTTCGAGCGCCTCGGCGTCCGCGTGTTCGGCGTCTCGAGGGACAGCCTCGCCTCGCACGAGAAGTTCAAGGCCAAGCAAGGCTTCCCGTTCGAGCTGATCTCCGACCCGGACGAGCGGCTCTGCCAGCTGTTCGACGTGATCCGCGAGAAGAACATGTACGGGCGGCGCGTGCTCGGCATCGAGCGCAGCACCTTTTTGATCGACGCCGAGGGCGTGCTCCGGCAAGAATGGCGGAAGGTGAAGGTCGACGGGCACCCGGCCGCGGTGCTCGAGGCGGCCCGGGCGATCACGTGAACGGCGGGGCCCTGCCCGCGGTCAAAGGCCGATAGGGCTCCGGGGGCAGCGAACGAAGGGCAAGGCCGGGAGGATCACAATGAGCGACCGCTCGATCAGCGCAATCCCCTCCCGCCTGCTCGGGCGGCTCGCGGCCGCTGCGGCGTTGCTCTGGCTCGCGGCCGGCGCCGCCGCGGCGAACGAGCTGCCCGACTTCGGCACCCCGGCCGACGCGGTCATGAGCAAGAGCCGCGAGTACCAGATCGGCCGGCAGGTGATGCTGCAGCTGCACAACGCCGGCGCGATTCTCGAGGATCCCGAGCTCACCGAGTACATCACCTCGATCGGCTCCCGGATCGCAAGCCATGCGAGCGACGGCCGCACACGCTTCAGCTTCTTCATCGTGAACGAGCCGGAGATCAACGCGTTCGCGATGCCGGGCGGCTTCATCGGCGTGAACACCGGACTGATTCTCGCGAGCGAGAACGAGAACGAGCTCGCCGGCGTGCTCGCGCACGAGATCTCGCACGTGACGCAGCGGCACATCGCACGGTCGGTCTACGAGAATCAGCGCACGAGCGTCGTCTCGATGGCCGCGATGCTCGCGGCGATCCTGCTCGGCGCCGCGACGGACATGGGAGGCGACGCGATCACGGGCGTCGTGACCGCCTCGCAGGCGATGGCGCTGCAGCGACAGATCAACTACACGCGGTCGAATGAGTTCGAGGCGGACCGGATCGGCATGGAGCTGCTGTCGGCCTCCGGCTTCGATCCGAACGGCATGGCGAGCTTCTTCGAGAAACTCGGGCGGCGCTACGGAACCTCGTCCCAGTACGTGCCCGCGCTGCTCCAGACCCACCCGCTCTCGAGCGAGCGAGTGGCCGAATCGCGCGCACGGGCGCGGCAGCTGCCGCAGGTGCAGAACGAGAGCAGCATCGCCTACGGGCTCGCGAAAACGCGTCTCCAAGTGCTGAACGCGCAGTCCCCGGAAGCTGCGATGGCGCTCTACCGCGGGCGCATGGACAGCACGGACCCGACCGACCGCTACGGCCTCGCGCTCGCCTCGATGCGGATCGGGCTCGCGGACAACGCGGAGCGGCTCTTCCGCGAGCTCGCGGCCGAGTTCCCGAACGTGATCGCGTTTCGTATCGGCCAGGCCGAGGCGCTGCTCGCGAGCGGCCTGACGGAGGCCGCGTTCGATGCGTACCGGGAGTTCGTCCGCCTCTTTCCGCGGAACGTGCCGCTGACGATCAGCTACGCCTCGGCCCTGCTCGATGCGGGCGAGGCCGCGACCGCGCATCGGGTTCTGCTGGACCTGCTGAACAACGTGCCGGCGACGCCGGCGCAGCTCCGGCTGATCGCCCGCGCCGCGAACGCGGAAGGCGACGTCGGCAACTCGCACTTCTACATGTCCTATTACTACACGGCGATCGGCGACCTGCAGCTCGCCCTGCACCAGCTGCGTCTCGCGCTCGAGGCTCCGGGCGTGCACACGGTCGACCGCGCGCGGTTCGAGGCGCGGCGAGACCAGCTGATCGAGTATCTGCCGGACGAGCTCCGCGAGCGGGAGGCCGCCCGCCGGCCCGGCCAGCCGTAAGCGCCCCGCAAATCCGCTTCCGCTGACCCTCTAAAGGGGACTAAAATAGTCCTATATCGCGGGAGGGTCGCGCGCATGCTGCGGATGAGCAAGCTGACGGACTACGGCACGGTGGTGCTCGCGCAGCTCGCCGCGCGGCGCGACGGCCTGACGACGGCCGCCGAGCTCGCGGAGGCGACCCACCTCGGGCAGCCGACGGTGAGCAAGCTGCTGAAATCCCTGGCGCAGGCCGGTCTCGTCGTATCGGCGCGCGGGGTCCGGGGCGGGTATGCCCTCGCCCGGCCGCCGACGGAGATCACGGCGGCACAGATCATCGACGCGCTCGAGGGGCCGGTCGCGATCACCGCGTGCAGCTCCGCCCACGGGCTCTGCGACCTCGAGTCCGTCTGCCGGGTCGGCACGGCGTGGCAGCGGATCAACGTGAGCATCCGCAGCGCCCTCCAGCGGGTGACGCTCGCAGATCTGCAAACGGAAGCGGAGCCGCTGCCGCCGCCGAACCTGCTCGCAGCGCTGCGCGCGGCGGAGCCCGTCGCGCGCCGAAGAACGGATTGAACCAAAGGGACTGAAAACGAATGGCGACCGAATCCGAGCAACTCGCCGATCTTGTCAAGCAGAAGTACCGTCACGGCTTCGTCACGGATATCGAGCAGGATTCCCTGCCGCCCGGGCTCGACGAGGACGTGATCCGCTTCATCTCGGCCAAGAAGAACGAGCCGGAGTTTCTGACCGAATGGCGGCTCAAGGCGTTTCGCCATTGGCTGACGATGGAAGAGCCGAAGTGGGCGCACGTGCGCTACTCGCCGATCGACTACCAGGCGATCTCGTACTATGCGGCGCCGAAGCGGCGGACGGACGGGCCGAAGAGCCTCGACGAGGTGGATCCGAAGCTGCTCGAAACCTACGAGAAGCTCGGCATCCCGCTGCACGAGCGGGCGAAGCTCGCAGGCGTCGCCGTCGACGCGGTATTCGACAGCGTGTCGGTCGCGACGACGTTCAAGGA
>CAYWGQ010000170.1:0-7966 GCA_964457725.1 uncultured Gammaproteobacteria bacterium | reverse complement strand
GGTGAGGTCCACCGTGCCGCCGTTCTCCGTGGTCGAGTAGTCCGCGATGTAGCCCTCGTCCTTCAGCACGCGGGCGATCGCGACCTTGGCGCGCGACGACGGCATGCTGACGCTGACCTTGCGGGCTTTCTGGCCGTTACGGATACGGGTCAGCATGTCGGCTATGGGATCGGTCATGCTCATCGATGGTGTCCTGTCTCGCTCCGCTTACCAGCTCGCTTTCGTGAGCCCCGGGATCTCGCCGCGCATCGCGGCTTCCCGAAGCTTGTTGCGCGCCAGGCCGAACTTGCGGTAGTAGCCGTGCGGCCGCCCGGTGATCGCGCAGCGGTTGCGCAGGCGGATCGGGCTCGCGTCGCGCGGCAGCGCGGCGAGCTTCGCCATCGCCTCCATCCGCTCCTCGTCGCTCGCGGAAGCGCTGCGGATCACCGCCTTGAGCGCCGCACGCTTCCTGGCGTAGCGCTTCACCGTGGCGGCGCGCCGCTTCTCGCGTTCGATCATCGATTTCTTTGCCATAACGGGATGTCCTTATTTCCTGAAGGGGAAGTCGAACGCCTCGAGAAGCGCCCGCCCCTCCTCCGGATTGCGAGCCGTGGTCGAGATGGTGATGTCCATGCCACGGATCGCGTCGATCTGGTCGTAGTTGATCTCGGGGAAGATGATCTGCTCCTGCACCCCGAGGCTGTAGTTGCCCTGCCCGTCGAACGAGCGCGGATTCAGCCCGCGGAAGTCGCGCGTCCGGGGGATCGCGATGTTGACCAGGCGGTCCAGGAACTCGTACATGCGCTCGCGCCGGAGCGTGACCTTGCAACCGATCGGGTAACCCTCGCGGATCTTGAACCCCGCGACCGACTTGCGCGCCACCGTCTTCACCGGCTTCTGGCCGGAGATCCGCTCCATGTCGCTCATGGCGCTGTCGAGCACCTTGCGATCGGCCACGGCCTCACCCACGCCCATGTTGAGCGTGATCTTGGTGATGCGCGGCACCTGCATCGGGTTGCGCAACCCGAGCTTCTGCCGGAGCTGCTCGCGCAACTCGTTGTTGTAGAGTTCCTGCAATCTGGCCATGATCCAAAATCCTGCGCGTCAGACGTCCACCGGCTCGCCGGTCGACTTGAAGACGCGCCGCTTCACGCCGTCCTCGCCGACCTGGAAGCCGACGCGGTCGCCCTTCTTCGTCTTCGGGTTGAAGACCATCACGTTCGAGATGGCGATCGGCATCTCCTTGTCCACGATGCCGCCCTCGATCGGGGGAACCGCGTTCGGGTTCGGCCGCTGGTGCTTCTTCGCGACGTTGATGCCTTCCACGATCACCCGCCGGCCTTCCTCGACCACCTGGAGCACGGTGCCCCGGCGGCCGCGGTCCTTGCCGGCGATGACGACGACCTGGTCGCCTTTCCTGATCTTCCTCATGCTCACAGCACCTCTGGCGCCAGCGAGATGATCTTCATGAACTGGCTCGTGCGCAGCTCGCGCGTGACCGGCCCGAAGATACGCGTGCCGATCGGCTCGAACTTGTTCGTGAGCAGCACGGCCGCGTTGCCGTCGAACCGGATCAAGGATCCGTCCGGACGGCGCAGCCCGTGCCGCGTGCGAACGACCACCGCGTGATAGATCTCGCCCTTCTTCACGCGCCCGCGCGGAATGGCGTCCTTGATCGTCACCTTGATCACGTCGCCGATCTGCGCGTACCGGCGCTTCGAGCCGCCGAGCACTTTGATGCACATCAGGCGGCGCGCGCCGCTGTTGTCGGCGGCGTTTAGGACCGTTTGTGCCTGAATCATCGGCCGGCCCTCCGCTCAGGACGCATCCGCGGCGCCGCCCTCGGACGGCGCGCGCGTGACGATTTGGACCACGCGCCAGCTCTTCCGTTTCGACAACGGCCGGCATTCCGCGATCGCGACGGTGTCGCCCTCGCGACACTCGTTCGCCTCGTCGTGCGCCATCACCTTCGTGGTGCGGCGAATGAACTTGCCGTAGCGGGGATGGCGGACGAGCCGCTCGATCGCGACCGTGACGCTCTTCTGCATCTTGTTGCTGACGACCCGCCCGACGATCGTGCGTTTGGCGCCGGCCGGCGTGTCGGCAGCGGATTCCGTTGCGCTCATGTCCGTCATTCCTTCTTACCGAGGGCGCGCTCGCGGAGCACGGTCTTCAGCCGTGCGATGTCCTTGCGCACCTTGCCGTGCTGATCCGGCTTCGCGCCCTGCCCGGTCGCGGCCTGGATCCGCAGGTTGAATTGCTCGCGGCGCAGCTTCAGGAGCTCCTCCGAGAGCTCGGCATCCGACTTCGCCCTTAGATCTTTCGCCTTCATCATCCTGCGCTCGTGTGTCGCTGGACGAACACGGTGCCGAGCGGAAGCTTCGCGGCCGCGAGCGCGAACGCCTCGCGTGCGACCTCCTCGGTCACGCCCGCCATCTCGTAGAGCATCTTGCCGGGCTGGATCTGCGCGACCCAGTACTCGACGTTGCCCTTACCCTTGCCCTGCCGCACCTCGAGGGGCTTCTTCGTGATCGGCTTGTCCGGGAACACGCGGATCCAGATCTTGCCGCCGCGCTTCACGTGGCGGGTCATCGCGCGCCGGGCGGCCTCGATCTGCCGCGCCGTCAGCTGGCCGCGGTCGACCGCCTTCAGCCCGTACTCGCCGAAGCTCACGTCCGCGCCGCGCTGCGCGAGGCCGCGGTTGCGCCCCTTGAACTGCTTGCGAAATTTCGTGCGTTTCGGTTGCAGCATCGCGTCACTCCGGAGTGGCGGCGGCGGCGCGCGGCGCCGCGGCCTCGGTGGCCGCCTCGCCCGAGTCGAACACCTCGCCGCGGAAAATCCAGGTCTTCACGCCGATCACGCCGTACGTCGTACGCGCCTCGGCGAACCCGTAATCGATGTCCGCGCGGAACGTATGCAGCGGCACGCGGCCCTCGCGGTACCACTCCGAGCGCGCGATCTCCGCACCGTTCAGGCGGCCCGACACGCGAACCTTGATGCCCTCGGCGCCGATCCGCATCGTGTTCGTGACCGCCCGCCGCATCGCGCGGCGGAACTGCACGCGGCGCTCGAGCTGCTGCGCGATGCCCTCGGCGACGAGCTGCGCGTCGAGCTCCGGCTTCCTGATCTCGGAGATGTTGAGCCGCACGTCCTGGATCGGCATGCCGAGCAGCTTCGCGACTTCCGCCCGCAGCTTCTCGATGTCCTCGCCCTTCTTGCCGATCACGATGCCGGGACGAGCGGTGTGGATGGTGATGTTGGCCCGCTTCGCCGTCCGCTCGATGTGGATGCGGCTGACGGATGCGTCCTTGAGCTTGCCCTTCAGGAAAGTGCGGATCGTGTGATCCTGCTCCACGTAGCTCGGAAACGTCCGCGAGTCGGCATACCACCGGGACGCCCAGTCCTTGGTGATGCCGAGCCGGATGCCGACCGGATGTACTTTTTGACCCATGCTATATCGCTCGCTGACGGTTACTCGTCGCCCACGCGGACGGTGATGTGGCTGTTGCGCTTCAGGATGCGGTTGCCGCGCCCTTTCGGGCCCGCACGAAACCGCCGGTACGTCGGTGCGTGATTCACCTCGATCTCGGCCACCTTCAGCTCGTCGATGTCCGCGCCGTGGTTGTGCTCTGCGTTCGCGATCGCGGACTCGAGCACCTTATGCACGATCCGCGCCGCCTTCTTCGGGCTGAACGCGAGGATCTTCAACGCGTTGGCGACGGGCTTCCCCCGCACCTGGTCGGCGACCAGCCGGCACTTCTGCGGCGAGATGCGCGCGTAACGCAACGTGGCGGCAACCTTCATCTCCTGCTCCTCTCCCCGCGCGCCCTTAGGTCTTCGCCGCCTTGCGGTCGCCCGAATGCCCGCGGAACGTCCGCGTGACCGCGAACTCGCCGAGCTTGTGCCCGACCATGTTCTCGGAGATCAGGATCGGCACGTGCTGGCGGCCGTTGTGGACCGCGATCGTGAGACCGACCATGTCGGGCACGACCATCGAGCGACGCGACCAGGTCTTGATCGGCCGGCGGTCGTTCGTCGCGACCGCCTTCGCCACCTTGGCGAGGAGGTGCGTGTCGACGAAGGGACCCTTCTTGAGCGAGCGTGGCATAACGAAACTCTCGAAAAGCTAGTCCTGGCGGCTCGGTTACTTCTGCTTGCGGCCGCGGACGATCATCGTCCTGGTCCGCTTGTTGCGGCGCGTCTTGTAGCCCTTGGTCGGCTGGCCCCACGGAGTAACCGGGTGGCGTCCGCCGGACGTGCGGCCTTCGCCGCCGCCGTGCGGGTGATCGACCGGGTTCATCGCGACGCCGCGCACCGTCGGGCGGATGCCGCGCCAGCGCTGCGCGCCGGCCTTGCCGATCTTGCGCAAGATGTGCTCGTCGTTGCCGACCTCGCCGATCGTCGCGCGGCAGTCGACGTGGACCTTGCGCATCTCGCCCGAGCGCAGCCTGAGAGTCGCGTACGCGCCCTCGCGGGCGACGATCTGGGCCGAGGAGCCTGCGCTTCGGGCGAGCTGGCCGCCCTTGCCGGACTTCAGCTCGACGCAGTGCACCTGCGTGCCGATCGGAATGTTCTTCAGCGGCAGCGCGCTGCCCGGCTTGATCGGCGCATCCGTGCCGGACTGGATCGGATCGCCGACCCGAATGCGCTTCGGCGCGAGGATGTAGCGGCGCTCCCCGTCGAGGTAGACGACGAGCGCGAGGTTCGCGCTCCTGTTCGGATCGTACTCGAGACGCTCGACGCGGCCCGGCACGCCGTCCTTGTTGCGCTTGAAATCGATGATCCGGTAGTGCCGCTTGTGGCCGCCGCCCTGATGCCGGGTCGTGATGCGGCCCTGATTGTTGCGGCCGCCCTTCTTCGGCAACGGGGCGAGCAGCGGCTCGTGCGGCTCCCCGCGGTGCAGGCCGTCCCGCAAAACGCGGACGACGAAACGTTGCCCGGCGGAAGTCGGCTTTTGTTTACGTACGGGCATGATCGCTACTCCGCGCCCATGAAGTCGATGTCATGGCCCGGGGCGAGCTTGACGAACGCCTTCTTCCAACCGCGCCGCTGCCCCGTGCGCAGGCCGAACCGCTTCGCCTTCCCCGGCATCCGCGCGACCGCGACCCGCTCGACCTTGACGTCGAACAGCAGCTCCACCGCCTGGCGGACGTCGGTCTTGTTCGCGTCCGGGCGCACGCGAAAGATGATCTGGCGCGCGCCCTCCGCGAGGGCGGTGGCCTTCTCGGAGATGTGCGGACCGACGATCACCTGCATCAGCCGCTCTTGCCGTGCTGCCTTGCTCATGCGAAACGCTCCTCGAGCGACTTCGCGGCCGCCTTCGTCACGACGACGGCCGGTGCGCCGACCAGGGACAGCGGATCGACGCTGCGCGCCTCCACCACCTCGAGCTGCGGAAGGTTGCGGGCCGCGAGCCACAGGTTCACGTCGAAGTCGGCGACGACGATGAGGCCGCGCTCGATGCCGAGCTCGGCGAGCTTCTTCTTCAGCTCCTTCGTCTTCGGCGCAGCGACGCCGATCTCGTCGGCGACGACCAGCCGCTCCTGCCGGAGGAGCTCGGACAGCATCGACCGCATCGCGGCGCGGTACATCTTGCGGTTGACCTTCTGGTCGTAGCTCCGCGGCTTCGCCGCGAACGCGCGACCGCCGCCGACCCAGATCGGTCCGCGGGTCGTGCCGGCGCGGGCGCGGCCCGTGCCCTTCTGGCGCCACGGCTTGCTGCCGCCGCCGCTGACCTCCGCGCGGGTCTTCTGCGCTTTCGTGCCCGCGCGCGCGTTCGAGAGATACGCCGTCACCACCTGGTGGATCAGCGGCTCGTTGTACGGCGCGCCGAAGCACACGTCGGAGAGCTCGAGCGTGTCGCCGTTGCCCTGTACTTTGACTTTCATCGTTCCTACTCGGCGCCCTTCGCGCCCTTCGCTGCCGGCCGCACGATCACGCGGCCGTTCGGCGCGCCCGGAACGGCGCCCTTGACCAGCAGCAGGTTGCGGTCCGCGTCGACGCGCACGACCTCGAGATTCGTCATCGTCACGCGGGTCGCGCCCATGTGGCCGGCCATGCGCTTGCCCGGGAACACCCGGCCCGGCGTCTGCCGCTGGCCGATCGAGCCCGGCGCACGGTGCGACACCGAGTTGCCGTGGCTCGCGTCCTGGGAGTTGAAGTTGTGGCGCTTGATCGTGCCGGCGTAGCCCTTACCCTTCGACGTGCCGCTGACGTCGACCAGCTGGCCCGGCTTGAACGCGTCCACCTTGATCTCGGCACCGGCCGCGAGGTCCTCGCCCTCGCCGTCGCCGAGCCGAAACTCCCAGAGGCCCTCGCCCGGCTCGACCTTGGCGGCGGCGTAGTGCCCCGCGAGCGGCTTCGTCAGCCGGCTCGGGCGGGCCTGCCCGGTCGTCACCTGGATCGCCCGATAGCCGTCACGATCGACGCTCCGGAGCGCAGTGACGCGATTCGGCAACGCCTCGATGACCGTGACCGGGATCGATTCGCCTTCGGCCGTGAAAATGCGCGTCATGCCGCACTTACGGCCCACAAGACCGATTGACATCTGCTGTTCCTCTGTATCCGCGCCGGCTACGTTGGTCGGCGCTTCAGCCAGCGCCCGCCTTCGGACCCTGGCGCATAACGCCAAGCCGGGCTCCTAGCCCGGCGAGGTCGTCCTGGATTGGTTGCCGGCCGACCGACCGGCAACGCCGATCATGAAACTGGCCCTGGGCTCGGGACCCGGGGCGTCAAGTAGCCCGACATTATAGCAGCGGGCACGCTATGTTCAACGCGAGCGCCGTCGATCTTTTCGGCAGGAGCGGCCTCCGGGCCGCGACCGTCGCGGCCGTGACCGTGAACCGTCGCGGCCCGGAGGCCGCTCCTACCCGAGAACGCCCGTAGGGCTCCCCCTCTAGTTCAGCTTGATCTGGACGTCCACGCCGGCCGGCAGCTCGAGCTTCATCAGCGCGTCCACCGTCTTGTCCGTGGGGTCCACGATGTCCATCAGCCGCTTGTGGGTCAGGAGCTCGTACTGGTCCCGCGCGTCCTTGTCGACGTGCGGCGAGATCAGCACGGTGTAGCGCTCGACCTTGGTCGGCAGCGGCACGGGGCCGCGGACGGTCGCGCCGGTGCGCTTCGCCGTGTCCACGATCTCCCGGGCCGACTTGTCGATCAAGCGGTGATCGAAGGCTTTGAGCCTGATCCGGATGTTTTGATTCGTCGCCATCGCTTATTCCAGCACTTTCGAGACGACGCCGGCGCCGACGGTGCGGCCGCCTTCCCGAATCGCAAACCGCAACCCCTCCTCCATCGCGATCGGAGAGATCAGCTCCACCTTCATCTTGATGTTGTCGCCGGGCATCACCATCTCCGTCGCCTCCGGCAACTCCACCGCTCCCGTCACGTCCGTCGTCCGGAAGTAAAACTGCGGCCGATAGCCCTTGAAGAACGGCGTGTGCCGGCCGCCCTCCTCCTTCGTCAAAATGTACACCTCGCACTCGAACTTCGTGTGCGGCGTGATCGACCCAGGCTTCGCCAGCACCTGCCCGCGCTCCACCTCCTCACGCTTCGTGCCCCGCAGCAGCACACCCACGTTGTCGCCCGCCTGACCCTCGTCCAAGAGCTTCCGGAACATCTCCACGCCCGTGCACGTCGTCTTCGTCGTCGGCCGCAGACCCACGATCTCGACCTCGTCACCGACCTTCACACGACCGCGCTCGATTCGCCCCGTCACCACCGTGCCGCGGCCAGAGATCGAAAACACGTCCTCGATCGGCATCAAAAACGCCCCGTCCACCGCTCGCTCCGGCACCGGAATGTAACGGTCCATCTCCGCCACCAGCTTCTCGATGCTCTTCGTCCCAATCTCCGACGTGTCACCCTCCAGCGCCTTCAACGCGCTGCCAATCACGATCGGCGTCTCGTCCCCCGGAAACTCGTACGTCGACAGCAAATCCCGCACCTCGAGCTCCACCAGCTCGAGCAGCTCCTCGTCGTCCACCAT
>CAYWGQ010000169.1:0-8066 GCA_964457725.1 uncultured Gammaproteobacteria bacterium | reverse complement strand
GTCGCGAGCCGCCCGACGGACGGGTCGATCGTGATCTTGAACACGTGGCCGACGAAATGGCCGTCGCGCGCGGCCGGATCGAGCTTCAGCGGCTTGCGCTCCGGGCCGTGCAGAAACTCCGGCGGATTGCCTTCGAGCGGATTCGGCATCAGCTGCGTGAAGATGCGCAGCAGCTGCCGCAGCCCGGCGCCGGTCTCGGCGGAGACGAAGCAGACTGGGATCAGATGCCCGCGGCGGAGTGCGCGCTCGAACGGGTCGTGCAGCTGCTCGAGCGTAATTTCCTGACCCTGCTCGAGATAGAGCTCCATCAGCTCGTCGTCGAGCTCGACGACCTGATCGAGAATCTCCGTGTGAGCCGCGTCGACCGAGGAGAAGTCGGGCTCCACGTCCGCCGGCTCGAAGAAGCAGTCCGCAACGGCCTGGCCGCTGCGCGCGGGCAGATTGAGCGGCAGGCACTGGCGGCCGAACGTCTCGCGAATCTGCGCGAGCACGCCCTCGAGGTCCGCGCCGGGCGCATCGATCTTGTTGACGATCACGAGCCGGCAGAGCTTGCGCCTCGCCGCGAAGTCGGCGACGCGCTGCGTCACGAGCTCGATGCCGTTCTCCGCGTTGACGACCAGCGCGGCGGTCTCGACGGCCGGCAGCACCGACAGTGCGCGGCCGATGAAATCGGGGTAGCCCGGCGTGTCGAGCAGGTTCACGAGCACGCCGTCGTGGTGCAGATGGCAGACGGCGACGTCGAGGGAGTGCTTGAGGCGCTTTTCCTGCTCGCCGAAGTCGCACACGGTCGTGCCCTTCGCGACGCTGCCCGGCGCGGCGATTGCACCGGCTTTCGCGAGCAGCGCTTCGATCAGTGTCGTTTTGCCCGCGCCCGCATGCCCGACAAAGGCGATGTCGCGGATGCTCTCTGTGTGCGGAGTTGCCACGGCCCCCCCTCCTATTGCGAAGTCGTTAGCGGTTCTGCTCCCCCACCATCGATCCTGGTTCCTGATCCATACGCGGGCTTGCGGTCAGCGCGCGGCCTCGGGTTGCGGCACCTCGCCGGGCGCCTCTGCCTCGACGGGCCGGTCCTGGGCGCGAGCGAGGCGCGCCTGCTGGCGGCCGAGCCAAATGCCGAGGGCTGCCCAGACGAGCGCGAGCGGGACGGCGACCGACGCGAGGCCGTACAAGCCCATCCCGAGCCGGCCGAGCAGGCCCTCCGTCTGGGCGCCGACGGCGTCGCCCGCCCGGTAGCCGAACGTGTCGATGAACGCCTTGGCCTTGTACTTCTCCTCGCGCGTGACCACGGTCCACAGCGTCTCGCGCGCGGGGCGCATGATGGCTCGCTGCACGGCCCGCTGAGTCGCATCGAGCAGAACGAGCGCGACCAGGCTGCCGATGATCGCAAGCCCGATGAAGCCGATCGCGACGATCATCGGCAGCAGCGCCATGGCCACCGACACTCCGAAGCGCTTCATGATGTGGCCGGCGACGATGAGCTGCAGCACGAGGGTCGCAACCTGCGTCGCGAGATCGAGCTGGGCGAACACACCGGTCTGCATGTTCACGTCGTCACCGAGGGCCGCGACCATCTGCAGCCGGGTGAAATAGATGAACGTGACGAGCACCGCGAGGATCAGCACGAACGCCGCGATGCCGAGCAGATACGGCGAGCGAAACACCGCGCGCATGCCCTCCCAGGCGTTGCCGCCGATGATTGCATGCTCCGCTACGGCAGGCGGATCCTCTCGGTCGCGAGTCGCGTGTCGCGTCTCCGGCTTGAGCAGCGCGACGGCCCACGCCGCTCCCGTCGCAAGCAGCAGGAACGCGCTCGCGACGATCAGCAGCATCGGCGCCCCGAGCACGTTTGCCAATGCCCAGGCCAGCGACGACCCGGCCACCGCGCCGACCGTGCCGCCGACCGCGATGATCCCGAAGAGCCGCTTGCTCTGCTCGAGCGAGAAGCGGTCCGCCATCAAGGCCCAAAAGACCATGGTGACGAACAGGTTGAAGACGCTCATCCAGACATAGAAGACCTGACCCGTGCGTTCCCCTACGGCCTGCGGTGCGAACACTAGCAACGCGCAGAACAAAAGCAGGTTCACGATGAAGAACGCGTGCGTGGCGGAGATGAAGACGAGCCTGCGGAAGCGGCTCACGAGCAGGCTGAAGAGCGGGTTGACCGCGAGGGTCGCGACGAGCGTGCCCATGAACAGCCAGCGCACTTCCTCGATGCCGCGCTGCATCCCGAGCGCGTCGCGCGTCGGGCGCAGCACCATCAGCGCCGTGAGAATGAAGAAGAAGTAGAGAGCCGCCATGAGGATCGGCAGCAGCTCGTCCCGGCGGACATTGAAGTAGCGCTGTAAGACGTCTTGCACGCCGCAGATCCCCCTTCGGTTTTTGAAGCATTTTAGCCTTATGACCGGCGGCAGCGCCCGCGGCCGTCAGCCGTAGCCCAGCAGCCGCCGCAAGCCTCGGAGCGCGGGCAGCCGCTCCGTGATCACGTAGGTCGGAATTTTCTCCATGTAGTCGCGATAGCGGCCCTTTGCTTCGAAGCGCTCGCGAAACTCGGATTTATGCACGGTGTCGAGGAGGCGCGGCACGATTCCGCCGGCGACGTACACGCCGCCGAGCGCCCCGACCGTCAGCGCGAGATTGCCGGCGACGTTGCCGAGCATCGCGAGGAACATGCCGATCGTCCTCGTTGCGAGCGGCTCGCCCTGCCGGGCGAGCCCGGTCACGTCGCGCGGCGTGATCTTCGCGACCGGCCGGCCGGCAAGCTCCGCGAGCGTCTCGTAGAGCGTGACGAGCCCGGGCCCCGACAGCACGCGCTCGGCGGAGCAATGGCCGTGCCGGTTGCGCAGCCGCTCCGCGACGGCCGCTTCCTCGGCCGTCGTCGTCGGTAACGTCACGTGTCCGCCCTCGCCGGCGACGACCGCCCAGCCGTCCCGGACCGGCACCAGCGACGCGACGCCCAAGCCCGTGCCCGGCCCGAGCGTCGCGAGGGTCGCGCGCGGCGCCGGTGTGCCGCCGCCGACCTGCACGGCGTCGCCGGGACCGAGATCGGGCAGGGCCCAGGCGACCGCCGCGAAGTCGTTGACGACGATCAGCTCCGACAGCCCGAGCCGCTCGGCGAGCGCCGCGCGCGAGAAGCGCCACGGGATGTTCGTCATCCGCACCTCGTCGCCGGCGATCGGCGCCGCGACCGCGAGCGCCGCGCGTCGCGGACGGTCGCTCGCGCGGCGATGCTCGAGATAGACGTCGAGCAGCCCTTCGATGCCCGTGAACAGGACGTTCTCGAAAGTCTCCAGGGCGAGCGGACGGCCGCGGTCGTCGAGGAGCGCGAGGCGGCTGTTGGTCGCACCGATGTCCGCGATCAGATCCATCAGCGAGGCGAGGGCCGGCGGCGGCGAATCTCGGGCCATGGTAGCCCAGCGGACCGCTCGCCGTGCAAGCGGGCGGCGCTCGGCGCAGAAAGATCGCCAGGTTGCAGAATCCCCCGTCCGGCCCCGCTTGTGCCGGATGGCCGCGGCAGCGGGCAGCGCCTCAGGCGTTCAAATCCGGGATCCTGGCGCTCTCGAGCTGCGCGATCATGTCCTTCAGCATCAGCTTCCGCTTCTTCAAGCGGCGCAACATGATCTGATCCACGTGCGGATCTTCGACGAGCCGAGAGATGACCTGATCCAGGTCCCGATGCTCCACGCGTAATCGCCTGAGTCGCTCCACGCTTCGGAAAGCCTCGGTGTCTATTGTCCCATCCACTAGTCGCTTCGGATCGGCGCCAGCCAGTCTCGCCGATGGTCGCCAAAAGCCAGGAAATGGGGATTGAGCAGTTGCTCTTTGTTGTACCTCAGCGGCTGGCCGTGCCGATCAATCATACTCCCGCCCGCGCTTTCGAGAACAGCCTGCGCCGCCGCGGTGTCCCACTCCGAGGTAGGGCCGAAGCGCGGATAGACGTCCGCCGCGCCCTCCGCGACGAGGCAGATCTTCAGCGAGCTTCCCATCGGCTTCACCTCGTGCGGACCGAGCTTCGCGAGGTACGCGCCGAGCTCGCCGCTCGCGTGGCTGCGGCTGCCGACGACGCGCGGGCGTTCGGGAGCGGGCCGCCGCACCTTGATCGGCTTCGGCTCGGTCCCCGCGTCCTCGCGGAACGCGCCGACTCCGAGCGCGCCGTAGTACAGCCGGTCGAGCGCCGGCGCGTAGACCACCCCGAGCACCGCTCGATGCTGCTCGACGAGCGCGATGTTCACGGTGAACTCGCCGTTCCGCTTGATGAACTCCTTCGTGCCGTCGAGCGGATCGACGAGCCAGTACCGCTGCCAGCGGGTCCGATCGGCGATCTCCTCCGGACGCGATTCCTCCGACAGCATCGGCAGCCGCGGCGAGAGCCGCGCGAGCCCTTCGCGGATCACGTCGTGCGCGCGCCGATCCGCTTCCGTGAGCGGCGAGCTGTCCGCCTTCAGCTGCACGGTGAAATCCGTGCGGTACACCTCGAGAATCGCGCTGCCCGCCGCGCGCGCAATCGCGCAGACCGCCGGGAGCAGGGCGTTCGCCTCATCCGTTTGCATTACGACACTCTTGTATCATTGCGGCCATGCCGCCGATCGATTGGGACCAGATCGACACCGTGCTCGTCGACATGGACGGCACGCTGCTCGATCTCGCGTTCGACAACTTCTTCTGGCTCGAGCTCGTCCCCGCCCGCTATGCAGAGCGCGAAGGCATTTCGCTCGAGGCCGCGCGCGAGGAGATCTCGGCGCGCTACCGGCGCGTCGTCGGGACCCTGCCGTGGTACTGCGTCGAGCATTGGACGCGCGAGCTGAAGCTCGACATCCCGGCGCTGAAACGCGGCCACAAGCACCTGATCCGCTATCTTCCCGGCGCGGAGCGCTTCCTCGCGAGCGTACGCGCGCGCGGCAAGCCGCTCTACATCGTGACGAATGCGCATCGCGAGACGATCGCGGTCAAGCGCGAGCAGACCGGCATCGACGCCCGCGTCGACGCGGTCGTGTGCTCGCACGATCTCGCCGCGCCGAAGGAGCGGCGCGAGTTCTGGACCGCGCTCCATGGTCATCGGCGGTTCGACCCGGAGCGCACGCTGCTGATCGAGGACAGCCTGAGCGTGCTCGCCGCGGCGCGCGCGTACGGCGTGCGGCACACGATCGCGATCCGGCAGCCGGACTCACGGCTGCCGCCGCGCGACATCGCGGACTTCCCCGCGGTGCTCGGCGTCGCCGAGCTCGTCTGAGCCGAGCGTTTCTCCGCCGGGCAGTTGCGGCGGGCGAAACCCGCGGTCACTCGGGCTGCGGCACCGGCGGGGTCGCTGCGCCATCGCCGCTGCGCCCGCGCCTGCGACCCCGGCGCCGCCGTCGCTTCTTCGCGGCGCCGCTCGGGGCGGCCGTCCCCTCCTCCGTCGAGTCGACCGTCGCTTGCGGCTCCGGCGGTGCGGCCGGCCGCTCGGCGTTCGCGTGCTCTTTCGGCGCGCGCTCGCGCCGCTCGCCGCGCCGCGGCGGGCGCTCGCCCCGCCGGCCGTGCTCGCCGCGCTTGCCGCCGCCGTGACGCGGCCGCTCGGCCCGCGCGCTCCCGGCTTGAACCTCGGGCAGGGAGCTGTGGTCGAAGGTGGCGACCGGAATCTTGTGGCCGATGAACGCTTCGATGTCGGGGAGCGAGACGACGTAGTCCTCGCAGCCGAAGCTGACCGCATCGCCGGCGGCACCTGCTCGCGCCGTGCGGCCGATGCGATGCACGTAGTCTTCCGGATCCTGCGGCAGGTCGTAATTGAACACGTGCGTGACGCCGGGCACGTGCAAGCCGCGCGAGGCGACGTCGGTGGCGATCAGCACCGGCAGCGCGCCCGACTGAAATTCCTTCAGCATCCGCAGGCGCTTCCTCTGCGGCACGTCGCCGGAGAGCGCTTCGGCCTGAATGCCGTTCGCCTGGAGCCGGTCGCGTAGACGGTCCGCTTCGCGGCGTCGGTTCACGAAGATCATCGTGCGCTTCGCGCCCGTCTCGCGGAGCAGCTTCACGAGCAGCGGCAGCTTCTCCTCGTTGGACGGGAAGTAGATGACCTGATTCACCCGGTCGACCGTCATCTTGTCCGGGTCGATGCGCACGAGCTCCGGATCGTTCATGTGCTCGTAGGCGAGCTCGAGCACGCGGTGGGAGAGCGTCGCCGAGAACAACATGTTCAGCCGCCGGTCGCGCTCGGGGAGTCTCCTGAGCACGTAGCGGATATCTTTGATGAATCCGAGGTCGAACATGCGGTCGGCCTCGTCGAGGACCATGACCTGCACGCCTTTCAGGCCGAACACCCGCTGCTTGAAGTAGTCGATGATGCGGCCAGGCGTGCCGATCAGCACGTCGACGCCCGCGGCGAGCTGCTGGCGCTGCTTCTCGTAGTCGGTGCCGCCGAACGCGAGGCCGATCGCGTACGGCAAGTGCTTGCCGAGCACGGTCGCGTCGGCGTGGATCTGCACCGCGAGCTCGCGGGTCGGCGCGAGCACGAGCGCCCGCGGGCCTTGCAGGTCCGTCTTCAACGGCGGCGTGGTCAGCAGCCGCTGGTAGAGCGCGATCAAGTACGCGGCCGTCTTGCCGGTGCCGGTCTGCGCCTGGCCGGCGACGTCCTGGCCGCCGAGGGCGATCGGCAACGACTTGCTCTGAATGGGAGTGCAGCGCTCGAAGCCCGCCTCGGCTATCCCGCGTTGCAGCTCGGCCGCGAGGGGTAGATCGGCGAACCGTAAATCGGTGAGGTGATGGTCGCTTTGCGCTGCGTCCGTTAAGGCTCCGGAGGCTTGCAAACTCTGTTCCCTACGGTTAAAAATAGCCCGAAGACAGGGCTGCCGCCCTCATATCGTACACCCACAGAATTCCCACGAGCCTCGAAGGAAGCGACCAGCTGCGACATTGTGCCTGACCGGCCCAGCTACGTCACTTTCGGTTAACCCAGGCCATTCTGCCGGGCGCTTTTGAGTTAGGCGGGCTTTCCCCTCGGGGGTTCCACGGGGAAGGCCAGAGGATTGAACAAAGTGAGCGATCTGATTAAGCATACGAGCGATGCCTCGTTCGAGGCCGACGTCGTACGGGCCGATACGCCCGTGCTTCTCGACTTCTGGGCGGAGTGGTGCGGTCCTTGCAAGATGATTGCGCCGGTTCTCGATTCGATCGCCGCCGACTACCAGGGGCGGCTCCAGATCGTGAAGTTGAATATCGACGAGAACCCGCAGACGCCGCCGAAGTACAACATTCGCGGAATTCCGACGTTATTGCTGTTCCGTAACGGCCAAGTGGCCGCACAGCAGGTCGGCGCCGTGTCCAAGGCACAGCTGCAAGCGTTCCTGGACACGCACCTCGGAACGGACACGCGGTCGGGATCCGCATCCACCTGATAAGGAGATTCAAGTCAGGAACGACTTGAGAACCATCGTGAGGGGATATTTGGGCAATTCAGCACGCGCCAGAGCCAAGAACGGCTCGCGGCAGCCAAGAGACGGCAACGGGAAACGCTCGTCGCGTCGGCAGAAGCCGATGCGGGAGGAGTTTCCAGACGACGAGGAGTTTGACGTGATTCCGGCCGCCGAGCTCGAGCTCACGAAGAACGCGATGAATTTGTCCGAGCTCAAGAACCGACCCGCGTCGGAGCTGGTCGAGCTCGGCGAGTCGATGGGGCTAGAGAACCTCGCGCGCTCTCGCAAGCAGGACATCATTTTCTCGATTTTGAAAGCCCACGCGAAGAACGGCGAGAACATCTTCGGCGAGGGCGTGCTCGAGATACTGCAGGACGGCTTCGGCTTCCTGCGCTCCGCGGACAGCTCCTATCTCGCCGGTCCCGACGACATCTACGTCAGCCCGAGCCAGATCCGGCGCTTCAACCTGCGCACCGGCGACACGGTCTCCGGGCTCATTCGTCCGCCGAAGGACGGCGAGCGGTATTTCGCGCTGCTGAAGGTCGGCCAGATCAACGGCGACGCGCCGGAGGCCGCGAAGAGCAAGGTGCTCTTCGAGAACCTGACGCCGCTCTTCCCGAAGGAGCGGTTGAAGCTCGAGCAGGGCAACGGCAGCACCGAGGACCTGACCGCGCGCATCATCGA
>CAYWGQ010000168.1:0-8071 GCA_964457725.1 uncultured Gammaproteobacteria bacterium | reverse complement strand
GCTCATCAAGATCATCAACATCGTCGCGCTGCTCGCCGTCCCCCTCCTCTAACCCTGTCGCCCGGAGGCCGCTCCCCCGAGCGGCCTCCCTCTCTCACCCCGAGCGCCGCGCCGACCACCGCAGGCGCGGCCCACCGGTAGGAGCGGCTGTCCAGCCGCGATCTTCCGTGTCGTGCCGATCGGCCGCGCCCCCCCGACGCCCCGCTGCGGCGTGCTGGTGCTTGCGCGGCGCGCGGTCGCGGCTGGACAGCCGCTCCTACCGGTGGGCGGGCGGCGCGGCGGGGGTCAGTGCACCGGGCGTTGCAGGGGGCGGGGGCGCTCGACGACGTAGCCCTGGACGAAATCGACGCCCAAGTTGCGCAGCGTCTCGAACGACGCCTGGTCCTCGACCTGCTCCGCGACGACCTGGAAATCCAAGGTCCGCGCGAGCCGGATCATCGCGGCGACCATCTCGCGGTTCACCGTGTCGCGGTCGAGATTGCGCGTGTACATCCCGTCGATCTTCAAGTGGTCGAGCGCGAGGTGCTTCAGGCTCGCGAACGAGCCGATGCCGCTGCCGAAATCGTCGAGCGCGAAGTGGCAGCCGATGCCGTGCAGCACGCTGATGAACCGCTGCGCGTGATCGGGCTGGGCGACGACGGCCGACTCCGGCACCTCGAAGCAGACCTTGTCGGGGTCGACGCCCGTATGATCGAACAGATCGACGATGAACTCGAGGAAGTCCTCGTCGCCGAGCGTCTGCGCGGACAGGTTGATGCAGCAGGTGCGCCCGGCGGGCAGATGCGGCGCGCCGCCCGCGATCGCCGTCAGCGCCGCGCGCACGACCCAGCGATCGATGTGCGACATCAAGTGGTAGCGCTCCGCGGAGCTCAGGAACAGCCCGGGCGGGATGCTCTTCCCGGACTCGTCCCGCATGCGGAGCAGCACCTCCGCCGCCGGACCGCGCTCCGTGTGCGGGCCGACCGCGACGATCGGCTGCACGTGCAGCTCGAACTCGTTCTCCTTCAGCGCCCGCTGCAGCCGCTGGAGCCACTGGATCTCGCCGCGCTCGCGCGCGAGCACCTCGTCGCGCGAGGAGTAGACGTGCGTTCGGCCCCGGCCTTGCTGCTTCGCGACGTAGCAGGCCGAGTCCGCGGCCGAAAGCACGCTCTCGGCCGAGCCGCTCTCCGGCCCGAGCTCGACGAGCCCGATGCTGACGCCGATGTTGAACACCTGCTTCTGCCAGCGGAACTCGTACTCGGCGACCGAGCGGCAGATGTCGTCCGCGATCTGCCGCGCCTTGTCGAGCGGGCAGCCGGCGAGCAGCATCGCGAACTCGTCGCCGCCCACTCGGGCGACCGTGTCCGAATCGCGCACTTTCTGCTTCAGCAGCGCCGCGACCTCGCGGAGCAAATTGTCGCCCGCGATGTGGCCGCACGTATCGTTGACCACCTTGAACCGGTCGAGATCGAGATAGGCGACCACGTGGCTCACGTTCTCGCCGCGCGCGGACTTCAATGCCGCATCGAGCCGCCGTTCGAACTCCGCGCGGTTGACGAGCCCGGTCAGCGCGTCGTGGCTCGCCTGGTAGGACATCTCGCGCGCGAGGCCGCGCATCTCGCTGACGTCGTGGAAGATCACGACGCAGCCCGCGACCTGCCCGTCCGGGCCGCGGATCGGCGACGCGGTGAGCTCGGTCGAGAACTCGCGCTCGGACTGCTTCGACAGCAGGAACGCGCGGCGGCCGAGGTTGATCCGCCGCTTCTCCGAGAGGCACTTGAGCACCGGGTCGCCGAGCGATTCCCGATCGACCTCGTCGACGAGCGCGATCAGGTCCGTCAGCCGCTTGCCGATGCCGACGCTGCGCGTCGTGCCGATCAGCTGCTCCGCGGCCTCGTTCATGTAGTCGATGACGCCGCCGCGGTCGGTCGTGATCACGCCCTCGCCGATCGACTCGAGCGTGATCCGCGCCTGCAGCTTGCCGCGGCCGAGCGACACCTCGAGGCTCTTGCGGTGAGTGACGTCGCGAGCGACCGTCAGCAGCGCGGGCTCGCCGCGGAAGGTCACGCGCCGGGTATGGAGCTCGGCCCAGAGGCCGCGCTCGTCGCCGTTGATCAGCTGCACCTCGATCGGCAGCGGCGCCGTCTCCTCGCCCTCGAGGCTGTCGCTCACGTGCTTGCGGACCATCGCTCGGTAGGCGGGCCGCATCAGGTCGGTGACCTCCTTGCCCTCCAGCGCGGCCGCGTCGACGCCGAACAGCTCCCCGGCCGCACGGTTCGCGTGCAAGATGACGTCGGTATGGATCAGGGCGACGTCGGGGAGCGTTTCCGCGAGCGGCTCGAACAGCGCTCCTTTATTATCCTCCGGCGGCGGGCGCTCCTCGCCGCGGTCGAGCAGCCGGTTGACGCTCGCCGCGATGTCGACGAACGGCCCGGCGCGTCCGTTGACGATGATCCGCGCGGCCTGCTCGGCGGGCTCGGCAAGCAGCCGATGCAGGTCGTCCTGAAGGCGTGCGACCTCGCGGGCGTACCGTTGCCGCGATGCGAGCGCCCACGCCGCCGCGGCCGCGCCCGCGACCGCGACGACGACCGGCAGGAGCAGCCATGAAGTCTCGAGCACCGCGGTCACCTACGTTCCGGAACGCAAGAGCGTCCCGGGCTTCGGCGGGGGCTCCGCAAGAGGGGGAGGACTGCCGTTCGGCCGCCCTGCCGCGACGCTGACCGCTCGATCCCTGCTGACACGCTGTTGCGTAGACCTTGTGCGAAGCCGCTCGGCGGCCTCTTCCTTATTGTTGTTCTGTCTTCCGGAGCGGCGCCGCGGCGGCGTCGAAGCCGACTAGCGGCACTCCGGTCGGCGCGCAAAGCTCCGTTGTCGCGCTGTCCGCACAATACCCCAAGTCGTCCGGAGTATCCCCGCGGATTGACCATAATTCTTCAGACACTGCCTTGTGTGCCCTGCCTAAACTCCGTACTCTATCGCGCTCGCAGCGGGCCCCCGTCCGTCGTCTACCCAAGCCGATCGATATGAATTTCGACTACGCACGCGCCCAAATGCTCGGGCAGCAGATCAGGGCCTGGGAGGTCCTCGACGACCGCGTGCTCGAGGTGCTCGGAACGGTCCCGCGCGAGGATTTCGTGCCGGCCGAGTTCCGCGATCTCGCGTTCGCCGACATCGAAATACCGATCGGGCACGGCCAGCAGATGATGGCGCCGAAAGTCGAGGGGCGGCTGCTGCAAGCGCTCGAGCTCGAGCCCGTCGACCGCGTGCTCGAAATCGGCACCGGCACCGGCTTCCTGACCGCTTGCCTCGCGCAGCTCGCCGGTCACGTTACGACCGTCGACATCTACCCGGAGTTCACGGCGGCCGCCGGCCCGAAGCTCGAACGCCACGGCGTTCGCAACGTCACGCTCGAGACCGCCGACGCGCTGCTCCTCGAGCGGCCGCAGCAGTACGACGCGATCGCCGTCACGGGCTCCGTGCCGCGGCTCCGCGACAACTTCGTGCGGATGTTGAAGCCCGGCGGGCGGATGTTCGTGATCGTCGGGCGGGCACCCGTCATGGAAGCCCAGCTCGTCACCGTGCAGGCGCCCGGCGGATTCACGGTCGACAGCCTGTTCGAGACGGTCCGCACACCGCTCGTCAACGCGGAGCAGCCCGAGCCGTTCGTACTGTAGAGGATTCGCAGGTGCCGGCAGTCGCGGAGCTCTCGCCCGCACAATTCGTCGACCGCTGGCCGCCGCCGCTTGCCGAGCGCGAGGTCGTGCTGCTCGACGTGCGGGAATCCGCCGAGGTCGCGGTCGCGAGCGTGCCGGGCACGCTGCACATCCCGATGGCACAGGTACCCGCGAGGCTCGGCGAGCTCGATCGCAACCGGCCGCTCGTCGTGATGTGCCACGGCGGGGTACGGAGCCGCCGCGTCGCAGAGTTCTTATTAGATCAGGGCTTCGAGAACGTATTCAATTTGAGGGGCGGCATCGATGCGTGGTCCGTGGAGGTCGATCCACGAGTGCCGCGCTATTGATGAATGGGGAAGGCGGCGGCCGACGATGCGGCCGCCAGTAGCAAAACACGAACAGGACGGAACTTCATGACGCCGAAGACACTTCGCGCCTTCGCCCTTGCCGCCGCCGCCGTGTTCGCGTCGGCGGACGCCTTCGCCCAGGAGGGGCTGCTCGAGATCTACCAGCGCGCGCTACAGAACGACCCCGCGATCCGGGAAGCGGAAGCGATCTTCCTCGCGACGTCGGAGGTAAAGCCGCAAGCGCGGAGCAACCTGCTGCCCGGCTTGAGCCTCTCCGCGACCCGCAACCATCGGTTCCAGGAAAGCACCGGCGGCGCCGTCGTGCCGGGCACCGGTGAGCGCGTCGGCAGCAGCTCGGAGTTCGAGTCGACCCAGCAGAGCTTCGGCGTGAACCTTACGCAGTCGCTGTTCGACTGGACGCAGATCACGACGCTGCGGCAGGCGGACAAGCGGATCGCCCGCGCGGAAGCGGAGCTCGAGATCGCGCGCGAGCAGCTCCTGATCCGCGTCGCGGACGCGTACTTCAACGTGCTCGCCGCGGAGGACACGCTGCGCTCGCAGCAGGCGGCGCGCGAGGCGATCGGCCGGCAGCTCGAGCAGGCGCAGCGCCGCTACGAGGTCGGCCTGATCGCGATCACCGACGTGCAGGAGGCGCAAGCGGGCTACGACGAGGCCGTGGCCGCCGAGATCCAGGCGCAGCGGCTTCTATCGGTCGCACAGGAGTTCCTGCGCGAGATCGTCGGCGAGTACGTGCCCGAGCTCGCAGGGCCCGGCGACGATCTGCCGCTTCTGACGCCGGAGCCCGCGAGCCCCGAGCAATGGGTCGAGACGGCGCTGCGGCAGAACCTCGCGCTGATCTCCGCGCGGCTGAACGCCGACATCGCCCAGGACAGCATCGAGATTCAGCGCGGGGCGCGCCTGCCGACGCTGAGTCTCTCCGCCGGCTACACCGACTCGCGGCAAGATCAGCTCGCAACGATCTTCGATCCGCAGTTCGGAACGCGACTGAACCCCTCGGTAACGCGGCCGGAAGGCTACAACTGGTCGATCGACCTGCGCTTCCCGATCTTCACCGGCGGCTTCAACAGCTCGCGCATTCGCCAGTCCGTCTACGAGCACCGCGCGGCGCTCGAGGCGATCGAGCGCGTGCAGCGCGAGACCGAGCGCGCGACGCGCGACGCCTATCTAAGCGTGATCTCGGAGATCTCCCGAGTGCGCGCGCTCGCACAGGCCGTCGAGTCTGCGCGGACCGCGCTGCGCGCCAACGAGGCGGGCTTCGAGGTCGGCACGCGGACGACGGTCGACGTGCTGCTCGCGCAGAACAACCTACGCCAGGTCGAGACGACGTACGCGCGCAGCCGCTACGACTACATCCTGAACTTGCTGAGGCTCCAGCAGGCCGCCGGCAGCCTCTCGATCGCGTCGGTCGAGCAGGTCGACAGCTGGCTCGAGCCGTAGGCGGCGTCAACCCCCGCGGCGGAGCGCCTCGATCAGCGCGCTGGTCGAGCGGCCCGGCTTGAAGCCGACGACCCGCACGTCGCCGCCGGCGCGGAGCACCGCGTCGGCGCCGGCGATCTCCTCGACGCGGTAGTCGCCGCCCTTCACGAGCACGTCGGGCAAGAGCCGCGCGATCAGCGCGGCGGGCGTGTCCTCCGAGAACGGCACGACCCAGTCGACCGCGGCGAGCCCCGCGAGCACGGCCATCCGATCCTCGAGCGGCGTGACCGGCCGGCTGGGTCCCTTCAGGCGGGCGACCGACGCGTCGTCGTTCACCGCGACGATCAGCCGGTCGCCGAACGACTTCGCCTCCTCGAGATAGCTCACGTGCCCCGCGTGCAGGAGGTCGAAGCAGCCGTTCGTCATCACGATGCGCTCGCCCCGGCGTTTCGCCTCGGCGACCATCGGCTCGAGCTCGTCGGCCGTGACGAGGCCGCGGCCGCCGCTGCCTTTCCGGTGCAGCTCGAGCTTCAGCTCCGCCGCGCTCGCGGAGGCGACGCCGATCTTGCCGACGACGATCCCGGCGGCGAGGTTCGCGAGCGCGGCCGACTGCTCGAGCGTGACCCCGGCGCCGAGCGACGCGCCGAGCAGCGCGATCACCGTATCGCCGGCGCCGGTCACATCGAAGACCTCGCGGGCCTCGGCGGGCAGCGTCAGCGGTTCGCGGTCGCGGCAGAACAGCGTCATCCCCTGCTCGCCGCGCGTGATCAGCAGCGCGTCGAGCGCGAGGTTCGCGCGGAGCCGCTCGCCTCTCGCGAGGAGGTCCGCCTCGTCCGCGCAAACGCCCGCGACCGCCTCGAATTCGAGGCGGTTCGGCGTGAGCGCGGTCGCGCCGCGATAGCGGGCGAAGTCCGTCCCCTTCGGGTCGACCAGCACCGGCACGCCCGCCTCGCGGCAGCGCGCGACGAGCGCCGCCGCGCGCGCGAGGGTGCCTTTGCCGTAGTCGGACAGGACGACGACGTCGGCACGCGCGAGCTCGGCCTCGAACCGCTCCACCGCCGCGGCGGCGCACGCTTCGAGCGGCTGCTCCGCGTCGAGGCGGATCAGTTGCTGGCTGCGCGCGAGCACGCGCAGCTTGTGGATCGTCGGCACGTCGGGCGAGCGAACGAACCCGCAGCGCACGCCGCGCTCCGCGAGCATCCGCTCGAGCGCGGCGCCCCGCTCGTCGTCGCCGACGACCGCGACGAGACATGCGTCCGCACCGAGCGCCGCGACGTTCAGCGCGACGTTCGCGGCGCCGCCGGGACGGCGCTCGGTCGTGCGGGTTCTGACGACCGGCACCGGCGCTTCCGGCGAGATGCGGCCGGTGTCGCCGAACCAGTACTCGTCGAGCATCGCATCGCCGGCGATCAGGACGCGCACGCCGGAGTAGTCGGGAACGGCTAGCTTCACGGGTCGGTCGCCCTCGTCATCGGTGCGGGAATTCTACCGTCCTCCGCGTCCGCCGGGCTGCGGCCGATCGCACCCGCGCGCTTGCGCGACCCGCCACGTCGGCCATTCCGGTCGCGCAAAAAAAGGTCCGCCCCCGTTTCGAATCGGGGAGCGGACCAAACGGCGGACCAGCAAATCCTACGGAGCCGATCCAATCGCCCGCGGACCCGGACGTCGCGGCACTGCGGCCGGCGCCCGCGGCCCGCTCAGCCGCATTTCGAGTAGCCGCAGTTCAAGCAGGTCATGCAGCCATCGAGCATCACGGCGGCGGCGGTGTTGCACTTCGTGCAGAGCTGCGCCCCCTCCGGGAAGCTGTCCTGCGCAAACGCATCCTTCTGGCCCTTCCGGGCCTCGAACTCGGCGCGCTTCTCGGCGAGCATCTTCTCCTGCTCCGGCGAGAGCTCGAGCCGCTTCAGCAGGCCGATCTCGAGCAGATGCCGTTCGACGATGTGGCCGAGCTCCGCGATGATCGACGGCATGAACTTGCCGCCCGGCTGCCAGTAGCCGCCGCGCGGGTCGAAGACGGCTTTCAGCTCGTCGACGAGAAACGTCACGTCGCCGCCCTTGCGGAACACGGCCGACATGATGCGCGTCAGCGCGACGATCCACTGGTAGTGGTCGAGGTTCTTCGAGTTGATGAAGATCTCGAACGGCCGGCGTTGCTCGTGCTCGGTGCCCTCGTTCAGCACGATGTCGTTGATCGTCACGTACATCGCGTGATCGGACACCGGCGTCTTCACCTTGTAAGTCGAGCCGATCAGCACCTCCGGACGCTCGAGCTTCTCGTGCATCCGGACGACCTTCGGGCTCTCGCGCTGCGCGTCCGTCCCGGCGTCGCTGCGCTTCTCCGCGTCGTCCTTCGCGACCGCGTATTTCTTGATCTTCTTGTCGATCCTGATGCCGGACATCGTTCGCTCCTCGAGTCGGTCAGAGCTTGCCGTAGTAGCCTTCCTTGAGCGCATCGAACAGATTGGCGGCCGTGTGCAGCTCGCCGTCGTATTCGATCTCCTCGTCGCCTTTCGCCTCGACGACCGTGCCGTCCTCGAGTGTGAAGCGGTACGTCGTGCTCTTCAGATCCTTCTCCTTCACGAGCACGCCCTGGAACGCCTCCGGGTTGAAGCGGAACGTCGTGCAGCCCTTCAG
>CAYWGQ010000167.1:0-8144 GCA_964457725.1 uncultured Gammaproteobacteria bacterium | reverse complement strand
GCGAGCGGCGCTACTGCGTGATCCAGGCGGAGGACGAGCTCGCGGCGATCGGCATGGTGATCGGCGCGACCTGGAACGGCGCGCGGGCGTTCACGCCGACGAGCGGCCCGGGCATCTCGCTGATGAGCGAGTTCCTCGGCTTCGCGTATTTCACCGAGCTGCCGGCGGTCGTCATCGACGTGCAGCGCGTCGGGCCGTCGACCGGCATGCCGACGCGTACCCAGCAGTCGGATTTGCTCGCGGCCGCGTACGCCTCGCACGGCGACACGAAGCACGTCCTGCTCCTGCCGCGCGATCCCGGCGAGTGCTTCGAGTTCGCCCGCCGTGCATTCGATCTGGCCGAGCGGCTGCAGACGCCCGTGCTCGTGCTGTCGGACCTCGACATCGGCATGAACGACTGGATGTGCCCGGAGCTCGTCTGGGACGAGACCTACCGCCCGGATCGGGGCAAGGTGCTGTCGGCCGAGGAGATCGAGCGGCTGCCCGCGTTTCACCGCTATCTCGACCCGGACGGCGACGGGATCGCGCCGCGCACGCTCCCGGGAGTGCATCCGAAGGGCGCGTACTTCGTCCGCGGCTCCGGCCACAACCGCTTCGGCGCCTATACCGAGGACGCGAGCGAGTACCAGGAGGTCGTCGACCGGCTCCGCCGGAAGTGGGACACGGCGGCGAAGCTCGTGCCCGAGCCCGAGATCCGTCTCGACCCGAGCGCGGACGGCTGGGGCGTCATCGCGTTCGGCAGCTCCTCGCCTGCCGTCGAGGAGGCCATCGACCGGCTCGCCGAGCGCGGGATCGCGCTCGACTATTGCCGCGTCCGCGCGTTCCCGTTCGGTGCCGCAGTGCTCGATTTCCTCGAGCGCCACGAGCGCATCTTCGTCGTCGAGCAGAACCGGGACGCGCAGCTGAAGAGCCTGCTGACGATCGAGACGGCCTGTCCGCCGCAGAAGCTCACCTCGATCCTGAGCTACGGCGGCTTGCCGATCGATTGCCGCTGTATCATCGAAGCGATCGAGAGAGCGAGCGCGTCGGCGCGCGGAGCCGTGGCATGACGTCCATCGTCAAACCGAAGATCGTCCACGAAGGGCTGAAGCGCAACGCGCTCGGCCTCACGATCCGCGATTACGAAGGCGGCATGTCGACGCTCTGTGCCGGCTGCGGGCACGACTCGATCACTGCCGCGATCGTGCAGGCGTTCTTCGAGCTCGACATCCCGCCGCACCGGGTCGCGAAGATGTCCGGCATCGGCTGCTCGTCGAAGACGCCGGCGTATTTCCTCGGCGCGTCGCACGGCTTCAATTCCGTTCACGGCCGGATGCCGTCGATCGCGACCGGCGCGGGCGCCGCGAACCGCGAGCTCTACCTCCTCGGCGTATCCGGCGACGGCGACTCGCTGTCGATCGGGCTCGGCCAGTTCGCCCACGCGGTCCGGCGCAATCTCGACATGGTCTACATCATCGAGAACAACGGCGTATACGGGCTCACGAAGGGCCAGTTCTCGGCTTCGGCCGACGTCGGCAGCAAGGCGAAGAAGGGCGACGAGAACCGCCAGCCGCCGATCGATCCGGTGCAGCTCGCGATGGCGCTCGGCGGCACATTCGTCGCGCGCAGCTTCTCGGGGGACAAGGAGCAGCTCGTTCCGCTGATCAAAGCGGCCGTGAGCCACGAGGGCTTCGCGCTGATCGACGTGATCTCGCCGTGCGTGACGTTCAACGACCACGAGGACTCGACGAAGAGCTACGCGTACACGCGCCGCTTCCGTCATCCGGTCGTGCATGCGGATTTCGTGCCGCCGGCGGAGGAGATCAAGATCGCCTACGACCACGGCGAGGCGATGCCGGTCGAGCTGCACGACGGCAGCCGCATCGTGCTCCGCAAGGTCGCGGACGACTACAATCCGCGCAGCCGCGGCGCCGCGATCGACTACATCCGCACCCGGCAGCGCCAGGGCGAGATCGTCACGGGCCTCCTCTACATCGATTCCGGCGAGCCCGACATGCACGGCATCAACCGGACGACGTCGGTGCCGCTGGCCGAGCTGCCGTTCGAGGCGCTCTGCCCGGGCGCCGAGGCCCTCGCCGCGTTGCAGAAGCGCTTCCGCTAGGCGCGGCGCACCGCGGCGGTGCGCCTCGTTCCGCCCCCCGCGGTCCGGCCTGTGACGCGGGTCACCGTAAAATCCTTCCGGAAGGGGCAGCTTATCCCGTCTTGTCGGTGAGCGAGTGAGTCGACTCTTATGGGCGGAGATGAGACGCCGATCGAAGCGGTGCGCGAGCGGCTCGCCGGGCTCCTCGCCGATTGGGGCGCCGAGCTTTCCGCGGTCCTGAAGGAGCTCGAGGAAAAGCGCGCCGATTCCGCCGCGGCGAACGAGCGGGCCGCCCGGCTCGAGGGCGAGCTCGAGGCGCTCCGCGCCGAGCTCGAGACGAAGACGGTCGACCTGGAGCGGCTCCAGTCGGAGCTCGCGAGCAAGCAGGAGCTCTTGCGGGCGCTGCGGCGCGACGCCGAGGGTGCGGACCGCGCGAAGGGCGAGCTCAAGCAGAAGGATCGCGAGCTCGAGGCGGCGAACGCGCGCGCGGCCCAAGCCGAGCAGCGAGCGGCGGAGCTCGAGCGCGAGCTCGCGGCCCGCGACGAGGCCGCCGACGCCCGGACGAACGACGCGAGCGAGCTCGAGGCGCTGCGCGCGGAGCTCGAGGCGCGCAAGGCGCTGATCAAGAGCCTGCGAGCCGACCAGGAACGCTCCGCCGCGCTCGCTGCGGATCTCGACGAGAAGCGCGCGCTGATCCGCCAGCTCGAAGGCACGATCAGCCGCCATTCCGACACGATCGCCGAGCTGAAGAAGAGCGTCGACGCGTGGAAAGCGAAGTACCGGTCCCTGCAGCACGGCACGACGGTGGCGGGCGGCACGACGACGACGATCGCTTCCGCGCAGCTGCCGACCTTCACCGAGACGGATCTGCGCGCGCTCGAGCGCGATGCCGGTGCGGGCGGCGATGCGACGATCGCGATCGACATGCGCCGCTCGTTGCTCGAGGCGCGCCGTGTCGCCGCTTCGCGTCGTCAGAACGAGAAGTAGCCGCGATCTTGCGCGCTGCGCGCGCGCAAGGCCCTGATCCCTGCCGTCGTGCGCCGCGCCGGCGCCTAGCGCGTACGGCGCTCGCTAACTCCCTGTTTCGTGGGCAGTAACCGCGCCCGGACAGCGCCGCCCGTAGGCCGCGTATTGCGTCGGCGAGAATTATGTTCAACATTCTGCATAATTGTGACTACCCTCACAGACGCGATGCACGGAAAGCCGGAGCCTCGACGTCGAGAGCAACGAGGGAACGTTGGTTTTGGAGCAACGTCTAATTGATGCACGGTCTGGGATTTAAATTTGGAGGGCGTTCGACGCCGCAAGAAGAATAAAAACCGTTCAGCGGAACGTCCTTGTCCGCCGCAGAGGAAGGTGACGAGGTGATGATGACACTATCCGAGTCCGCGACTGCTTCTCGCGACGAAGCCGCCGACGCGAGGCGGTCCTCGACGAGGACTTTTATCGACGACCTGTCCGCTTTTGCGAGTCAGCATCACGCGCAGCACTGGCGGGGCACGTTTGCGGAGTTCCTCGAGCACATACTTCCGCAAGATCCCGTCAAGCTCTCCCGCTCTTCACACCAGTACATCTACGACATGCTCTCGTGGTACGGGAGCGAGCAGAACGGCGCCGCCGCGGAGAACGGCAGGACGGCCGCGCAGAAGCAGCTCTTCGCCGGGGAGCTGTTCGGCATCGATCCGGCGCTCGACCGCGTGATCGACTACTTCAAGGCCGCCGCCGCGGGCTCCGACGTCGGCCGTCGCCTGCTGCTGCTTCTCGGCCCTCCGTCGGGCGGCAAATCGACGCTCGTGATCCTGCTGAAGCGCGGGCTCGAGGAATACAGCCACACCGACGACGGCGCGCTGTACGCGCTCGCGGGCTCGCCGCTGCACGAATCGCCGCTGCTGCTCGTGCCGACGAGCATGCGTCCGCGGTTCCGCGAGACCTACGGTGTCGACATCGTCGGCGAGCTCTCGCCGCACTCGCGGGCGCGCCTCGATCAGGAGTTCGACGGCGATTTCATGCGCTTTCCGGTCGAACGAATCTTTCTCTCCGAGGCCGCGCGGGTCGGCGTGGGCACGTACGCGCCGCACGATCCGACGACGGCGGACATCGCGGATCTCGTCGGCTCCGTCGATCTGTCGAAAGTCGCGGAGATCGGTGACGAAGGCGATCCGCGGGCCTGGTCGTGGTCGGGCGCGGTGTACGCGGCGAGCCGCGGCATGCTCGAGATGATCGAGATCCTGAAGGTCAAGCGGGAGTTTCTGTACCTGCTGCTGACGCTGACCCAGGAGAAGAACGTCAAGGTGTCTCGCTTCCCGCTGATTCACCTGGACGAGACGATCATCGCGCACACGAACCTGGCCGAGTTCAACAAGTTCCTGCAGGAGAAGGAGAACGAGGCGCTCCTCGATCGAATGGTGATCGTGCGGGTGCCGTACACGCTCTCCTATCGCGACGAGGCCCGCATCTACCGCAAGCTGGTCTCGAGCTCGCCCGCGTTCCGCAAGGTGCACCTGGACCCGCACGTGCTCGACCTCGCGGCGGTGTTCGCGATCCTGACCCGGCTCGTCAAGCCGCAGCGCGAGGGGCTCGACCTGTCCAAGAAGCTGAAGCTCTACGCGAACGAGGACGTCGAGGGCTTCAGCGAGGCCGACATCCCGCGGATCAAAGCGGAGGCCCCCGAGGAGGGGCTGACCGGCGTGAGCCCGCGCTTCGTCATCAATGCGATCTCGAACGCGATCACTCGGAGCAACGCCGAGAGCCTGACCAGCATGGACATGCTGCTCGCGCTGAAGGACGCGATCGAGACCGACGCGAGGATGGACGCGAACCGCAAGAAGCAGTGGATCGAGTTCCTCGTGCTGGCGCGCAAGGACTTCTACAACCGCTGGGTCAAGGAGGACGTCCACCGCGCGCTCTTCGCCTCCTTCCAGGAAGAGGCGCAGCAGCTCCTCGAGAAGTATCTGGACGAGGTGGAAGCGTCGCTCGACAAGCGCGAGGTGGAGGACCCGATCACCGGCGAGTCGCGGCCGCCGGACGAGCGCTTCCTGCGCTCGGTCGAGGAGAAGATCAAGATCTCCGAGTCCGGCAAGCTGTCGTTTCGCCAGGAGGTCGTCCGCAAGGCGATGGTCGCGTACAAGTCGGGCGACAAGTTCACGCTCGACAGCCATTCGCGGCTCCACGAGGCGATCGAGCAGTATCTGTTCGAGGAGCGGCGCGACGTGCTGCGGCTCGTGACCTCGCATGCGCGGCCCGACGAGGACGCCGAGCAGAAGATCTCCGCCGTGCAGGAGCGGCTGGTCCGCGAATACGGTTACGATAACCACAGCGCGAAAGAGGCGTTGAATTACGTCACCACGTTGTTGTCGCAGGAGTAGGTGCCGCGAGCACAGGGACGGAGAGCAATATGACCGGCGGTTCGTCTGGATTCATCGAACGCCCGGGTGCAGACCGTAACTGGTACGACTTGTTCTCTCGCGGCGCGCGTGACTGGCTGCGTCACAACGACAAGGTGCGAGACGCGGTCCGCGAGAAGCTGCCGGACCTGATCGCGCAGATCGACGTCTTCCCGAGCGGCGACCGCACCGTTCAGGTGCCGGTCCGGTTCCTCGAGCATGCGCGCTTCAGGCTGCGCGACGAGCGGCAGGGCACCGGTGTCGGCCAGGGCGACGCGAAGCCCGGCGACGAGCTCGCGGCGCCGCGGCACGGCGAGGGCGACGGCAAGGGCGAAGGCGGCAACGAGGACGGCGGCTACCAGTTCGTGCTCGAGCTCAAGATAGACGACATCGTCGATTGGCTCTGGGAGGAGCTGCAGCTGCCGAACCTGAAGATGAAGAGCGGCGCGATGCGCGAGGAGGACTACACGCGGGAGGGTTGGAACCGCCGCGGCGTGCGGTCTCGCCTCGACCGTCGCCGCTCGGTGAAGGAGGCGATCAAGCGGCGCGCGATCCAACGCGACGGGCCTGCGTTCACGGACGACGATCTCCGCTACCGCCAGCTCGTCGTCCGTCAGCGCCCGTCGACCGAGGCGGTCGTCTTCTTCGCCATGGACGTCTCGTCCAGCATGACCGAGCGGGACCGCCGGCTCGCAAAGACGTTCTTCTTCTGGGCCGTCCAGGGCCTGCGCCGGCAATACACGCACCTCGAGGCCGTCTTCGTCGCGCACACCGTCGAGGCTTGGGAGTTCCCGGAGGAAGACTTCTTCAAGGTCACGGGCTCCGGCGGGACCGTCGCGTCGACCGCGTTCCGCAAGGTGCGCGAGATCATCGAGGAGCGCTACGACCCGAGCCGCTTCAACATCTACGTGTTCTACGCGTCGGACGGTGCGAACTTCCGGCACGACCGCGAGCCCGCGCAGATCGAGCTCGACCGGCTCGGCGCGCTCGCGAGCTACATGGGCTACGTCGAGACCGCCCCGCCGGGGCAGGTCGCGCTGACGTCGGAGACGTCGTCCCTGTTCAAGAACTTGGCGGCCGAGCATCCGGCCACCGGCCATTTCGCGCTCTCGAGCCCGGAGACGGTCTGGGACGCGATCCGCGGCTTCTTCACGGGCCAGGCCGAGGCTGCGGAGGTCTGACCGTGAGCAGCTCCGCGCTCCAGAGCTACACGACGCGGCTAGAGCAGCTCGCGCGGGCGAACGGGCTCGACTACTACCCGGTGCAGTTCGAGGAAGTGCCGTCGAGCTTCATGATGGAAGTGGCCGTATACGGGCTGCCGGTGCGCATGCCGCATTGGTCGTTCGGGGTGCGCTACATCTATCAGCTGATCCAGCACCGGATGGGTCACTCCCGGCTGTTCGAGGTCGTGTTCCCGGGCAATCCCGGGCGGGCCTATCTCGCCCGGAACAACTCGTTGCAGGAGAACACGCTCGTCGCGGCGCACGTGCTCGGCCATGCGGATTTCGCGAAGAACAACGCGCTCTTCCGCCGCAGCCAGGAGCAGGTCGGCTACCGGATCGTCGAGCAGGCCGCGGCCCATGCCCGGCAGATCGGCCAGGCGGTCGAGCTGCACGGCCAGACGCGGGTCGAGCAGGTTCTCGACGCGGCGCTCGCGCTCGAGGCGCACATCGACACGTTTCAGCCGCTGCGCCGCGAGCGGTTCCCCGAATACCTCGACGCGCGCCCGCGGCCGCGCGACGACCCGTTCCACCGGCGCTTCGAAGCGCTCCCGGGCGGGCCCGAGCGTCCGTTGGGCGACGCGCCGGAGCGGGAGCGCGCACCGCTCCCGCCGAGCCCCGAGCGCGATCTCTTGTGGTTCATTGCGCAGTACGCTCCGGAGCTCGAGGATTGGGAGCGCGACATCTTCCTCGCGGTGCGCGAGGAGTCGTTCTACTTCTACCCCGTCTTCGCCTGTCAGATCATGAACGAAGGCTGGGCGTCGTACTGGCACGCCCGGCTGCTGCGCGAGGCGGATTTCCTGCCGCAGAACGAGTACCTCGACGCGCTGAAGACGCACTCCGACGTCGTGCGGCCGCACGCGGCGGAGCAGCAGGCGTCGCTGGCCGTGAATCCGTATCACCTGGGCTTCTCGATCTGGGAGGCGATCGTCGAGGAGCACGGCATCGATCGCGCGTTCCAGGTCCGCGCGGAGGACGACGACTTCAGCTTCATCCGCAACTATCTGACCGCGGAGCTCGCGGAGGAGCTGAGGCTGTTCCGCTACGAGATGTCGGTCGACGGCAGCATCCGGGTGCTCGAGCGGGACGTCGACGCGCTGCGGGAAGGGATCCTCGCGCCGAAGTACAACTTCGGCGCGCCGGCCGTGCTCGCGTCGCGGGTCGCGCCGGACGGCAGTCTCGAGCTCGTGCACGAGCATCAGACGGACGGGCGCGGGCTCGACGTGCATCGGGCGGAGCGCGTGCTCGACTATCTGCATCGCGTCTGGCGCCGCCCGATCAAGCTCGAGACGATCGACGGCGACGGCAAGCCGACGGTGCTCCGCCGCTCTTGAGCCGCCCCCCGCGGTCTCTCCGCGATCCTTCGGTAGGAGCGGCTGTCCAGCCGCGATCTTCGGCGCGTCGCGCTGCGGCGTGCCGGCGTTTGCGGCGCGGCAGTCGCGGCTGGACAGCCGCTCCTAC
>CAYWGQ010000166.1:0-8186 GCA_964457725.1 uncultured Gammaproteobacteria bacterium | reverse complement strand
TCGGAGTTCGGATCGGGTGATGCGTAACGGCGAGCGATCGCCGCGATGTACGCCTGCTCGCGCGGAGTGCCGCGGGCGGCGCGCGCCTGGGCGTTCCGCACCGCGTCGTACGTCGCCTGCGCCCGCGCCTCGTCGACTGCCGTGTCGTTGTAGTTCGGCCCGATCGCAAGCGCGAGCCCCCAGTACGGCATCGGCGCCTCCGGGTCGAGCTCCGCGGCACGGCGGAAATAGCGCGCCGCCTCGTCGTGATTGAACCCGTACAGGAGCGCGATGCCCTGATCGAAGTAGACCTGCGCTTCCTCGCTCGAGGTCGTGATCGGGAAGTGATAGTCCCCCAGGTCGGGGTGGAGCTCCTCGGCGACCGGCGGCAAGGGATCATGGGCCGCATGCTGCGCGAGCGGCGTGCCGACCGGCGCGAGGGCTGCGAGGCCGGCCGCAATCAGGGCCGCGAAGCGGATCGTCCGGACGGATGCCTCGTTCTCCATGGCGGGTCTCCCCTGTGCATCCCGGAAACGGGAGCAAATTATACGCCTCCGGCGGCCTCGACGGCGGCCCGCAGCCGCTCGAGGAAGCCGAGCAGCGCGTCGCTTTCGCTCGCCTCCTCGTCGCCGACGATCGGCGCGATGCCCCAGGAGTCGAGGATGCGTTCCTGCACCGCGTTCGGTCGCGACATGAAGATGTAGGAGCGCGGCTGCAGGGACTCGTAGCCCGCGTCGAGCCAAATCCCGCGCATCCGATACAGCATCAGGCGCAGATTCACGTCGGAGAGGCTGTAGCCGACGAAGAGCAGCGTCCGGCCGAAGGCGTCGGCCGTCAGCTTGATGTCGAGCGGCCCGTCGAACGCCATGCGCCGGAAGTAGTCGGTCTCGGTGACGACGAGCGTGTGCTCGTCGTCGAGGTCACCGTGGAATTTCACGATCGTCGGCAGCAGCGGATCGGCGCTCGCGATGTCCTTCGCGGTGACCGTCTTGTTGCAGCGCCTGCCGTGCAGCGCGAACGCGCGCTCGAGCAGATGATCGTAGTTCGTCGTGTAGACGAGCGGAAAGTCGAGCTCGACGATCAGCCGATGGATGCGCGAACCGCGGAGCGTCTCGTCCGGCACTCGCCATTCCTCGCGCATCCAGTCGCGGAGCGGCGCGATCGAGCCGCGCTCGAGGCGATAGAACTCCGTGAGCGAGCGGAAGTCCGCCGACAGCGCGAGAAACTCCTCTCCCCGAAAACCGAGGTCCCGGCCGAGCCGCTCGATCACGTCGCGCCACTCGGGCAACCCGAGACACGCGGAGACGCCGGCGCCGACGAACAGGATCGCTCGGCGCTTGCCAATCTCGCTCGCGAGCGCCTCGATCGAGCGGCGCTCGGCAGACGGCGGAGGATCGTCGGTCACGGCGCCGCCGCTGCAAGCGGCATGCCACCGCAGACCGTCGGCGCCGCGAGCCGCGCTTGACGGCGGCTGACTACCGGGCCCAAGATCGTTGCGCTCTTCGGCATTTATCCCGCGCGTGCACGGCGCCCGCACGGCACCGTGGCGACGAGAGGTCACAGGGGCTCCGACGATGACGCAACCGGCCGGCGCGATCGCGCCCGTCCTTCCACACGCGTTCGGCATCGATCCGGTCAAGCGGCGCGAGCGGCTCTTCTTCGGCGGCATGGCCGTCGTGCTCGCGGCGACGGTCTTCGCCGGCTTCTCCCGTACGTTCTACCTCCGCCCGATCCTCGACACGGGCAACGTGCTGACGCCGAGCCTGATCGTGCACGGCGCGGCGTTCAGCGCGTGGATGGTGCTGCTGCTCGCCCAGACTTCGCTGATCGCCGTGCGCCGCGTCGACCTGCACCGCAAGCTCGGTGTGGCGGGCGCGGCGCTCGGCGTGACCATGATGGCGCTCGGCGCGTACGTCGCGATCTCGCGCACGAGCGACGGCACGTTCGTCAATCCGAACGGCGTGCCCCCGCTCGTCTTCCTGGCCGTGCCGCTCGCGACGGTCGCCGTCTTCCCCGCGCTGATCGGCGCGGCCCTCTATCTGCGCCGCAACACCGCGGCCCACAAGCGGCTGATGCTGATCGCGACACTCGAGCTCGCGACTGCCGCGATCGCGCGGTTACCGGTCGTGGGCCCCGCAGGGCCGATCGGCTTCTTCGGCGGCACCGATCTGTTCCTGCTTGCGATCGTCGCGTACGACCTGGCGACGCTGAAACGCGTGCATCCGGCGACCATTTGGGGCGGGCTGTTCCTGATCGCTTCCCAGCCGCTGCGCCTCGTCGTCGGCGGCAGCGAACCGTGGCTCGCCCTCGCCCGCTGGATGACCGGATGAAGGATCGAGGCGCGCGCGCGTTCGCGCTTCCGACGTGCGAGCGGAGAGACCAAGCGGTTCGGTTGCCGTAAAGATTTCTATAGGCCGGCAAAGGCTCGCCCGGCCCGCTTCATACTGCGCAGGCAAGCGCAGCAAAGGCACGGACATGTAGCGCTCGTGGGCGTGCCGAACGGCCGCTCGGGGAAGGCCTGAACCCGGCGCGGCCTTCGGCCCAACCGCGGTCGTTTTTTTCCACTAGCATTTGACTGCGTCGGCATGACGTCCGCTTTGACGCACGGAAGCCAGACTCGCCGAGGGGGCACGAAGAAATGACCGAACAACGGCGCGCCCGACCCGACTCACTGCATGCAGCCGCCGCGACGCTGATCGCGATCGCGGCCGCGGGCTGCCAGCCGAGCCAGGAGGAGCGCGCGGCCAACGTGGCCGCAACCGTCCGAACCTATTGCGTCGAGTGTCACAACGACGCAGAGCGAACCGCGAACTTCACGCTCGAGCGCGTGCCGGTCGACGACGTCGCCGCGCACGGCGAGGTATGGGAAGAGGTCGTTCGCAAGATTCGCGGCCGAATGATGCCGCCGGCCGGCGGCGACCTGCCCGCCGCCGAAACTCTCGACGAGGTCGTCGCCTACCTCGAATCCGAGCTCGACGCCGCAGCCGAGCGTCACCCGAATCCCGGCAAGAAGTCGCTGCACCGGCTGAACCGCACCGAGTACGGCAACGCGATCCGCGACTTGCTCGCGCTCGAGATCGACGCGCAGGCGCTCTTGCCGAACGACAGCGAGGCATACGGCTTCGACAACATCGCCGACGTGCTCGGCACCGACCCGTCGCTGATGGACCGCTACCTGACGGCGGCGTGGAAGATCACGAGCGCCGCGATCGGCGACGTCAACATCCCGCCGGCGGTCACGACTTACCGCGTGCCGCCCGACCGCTCTCAGCACGGGCACGTCGAGGGGCTGCCGTTCGGCACCCGCGGCGGCATGCTCGTGCGGCACTTCTTCCCGGTCGACGGCGAATACCGCATCCGCCCGCGGCTGTGGCGGAACACGGTCGACGTGGTCCGCGGCACGGAGACGCCGCACGAGCTCGAGGTGAGCCTCGACGGCGCGCGGCTCGCGATCACCGAGTTCGGCGGCCCCGAGGAAGAGCGCATGGCGCAGATGTTCCCGGGACGCACCGCCGACGAGATCGACAAGCGCCTCGAGCTCGTCGTGCCGGTGACCGCCGGGCACCACGACGTCGGCGCCGCGTTCGCGATGAAGAGCTCCGCGACGCGTCAGGAGGTGCTGAAGCCGTTCCTGCGCGAGAAGCACGACGCGCGCATGGACGTCGGCATCCCCGAGCTCGACGAGCTCGTCATCGAGGGTCCGCTGAACGTCGCCGGCCCGGGCAACTCCGAGAGCCGCAAGCGCATCTTCACGTGCTACCCGCAGCAGGAGTCCGAGGCGCGCGCCTGTGCCGAATCGATCCTGACGTCGATCGCGCGGCGGGCGTATCGCCGCCCGCTGACCGACGACGAGCGCGACCGCCTCCTCGGCCTCTACGATCGCGAGCGCGAGCAGGGGCGCGGCTTCGAGGCCGGCATCCAGACGGGGCTCGCCTACGTGCTCGTCTCGCCGCAGTTCCTGTTCCGCATCGAGCAGGATCCGGAAGGCGTCGCTCCGGGCGAGATCTACCGGATCAGCGACCTCGAGCTCGCGACGCGGCTCTCGTTCTTCCTCTGGAGGAGCATCCCGGACGACGAGCTGCTCGACACCGCGATCGCCGGCCGGCTGCACGAGCCTGCCGTGCTCGAGCGGCAGATCGAGCGGATGCTCGCCGATCCGCGCGCGGCGGCGCTCGCGCAGGACTTCGCGGGGCAGTGGCTGTACCTGCGCAACCTGCGCGCGTCGTCGCCGGACATGTACGAGTTCCCGGACTTCGACGACAACCTGCGGCAGAGCGCGCTGCGCGAGACGGAGCTCCTGTTCGAGACGATCGTCCGCGAGGATCGGCCGCTGACGGAGCTCCTGTCGGCCGACTTCACGTTCCTGAACGAGCGCCTCGCGCGCCACTACGGCGTGCCCGGCATCTACGGCGATCAGTTCCGCCGCGTGCCGGTCACCGACGAGCGGCGCAAGGGCATCCTCGGTCACGCGAGCATCCTGACGCTGTCGTCGTATCCGAACCGCACCTCGCCGGTGTCCCGCGGCAACTACGTGCTGACGAACATCCTCGGCACGCCGCCGCCGGAGCCGCCGCCGGACGTCCCGGCACTGCCGGAGGCGACCGGCGAGAAGCTGACGATGCGCGAGCGCATGGAGCGGCACCGGGCTGACCCCGTGTGCGCCGGCTGCCACGCGCTGATGGACCCGATCGGGCTCGTGCTCGAGCACTACGACGGCATCGGCCAGTGGCGCACCGAGGACAACGGCGAGCCGATCGACGGCTCCGGCGGGATCATCCACGTGCTCCGGGACTTCGGCCCGGTCGCGACCCCCGTCGACCTGCGCAACGCGATCCTGTCGCAGCCGGAGCGCTTCGTCCGGGCGGCCACCGAGAAGCTGATGACCTACGCGCTCGGCCGCCGCGTGGAGTACTTCGACATGCCGACGGCCCGGGCGATCGTGCGGGCGGCCGAGAAGGCGGACTACCGCTTCTCCGCGCTCGTCCTCGGGGTGGTTCAAAGCGAGCCGTTCATGATGCGCGTCGCGGGCGGAGAAGCCCAAGTTGCGGTAAATTCTACCGATCGGCCTGCGCCGGTCTTGGACTAGGGGGTATCGAGTTATGTTCATCACCAAGAAGCACTTGTCCCGCCGTGCGGTCCTGAGAGGCGTGGGCGCCACGGTCGCCTTGCCGTTCCTCGACGCGATGGTGCCGGCACGCACGGCGCTCGCGCAGACGGCAGCCGCTCCGACGCTGCGCTTCGGCACGATCTACGTGCCGCACGGCGTGATCATGGAGCAGTGGATGCCGAAAGAGGTCGGCGAGCTCACCGGCAAGTTGCCTCTGATTTTGTCCCCGCTCGAGAACCTCCGCGAGCACTTCGTGGTTGTCACCGGCCTGTACTCGGAGGGCATGAACGCGCACTCGGCGTGCCCCGGCTTCTTCACCGCCTGCGCGCACGCGCCGCAAGGCAACCTGATCGAGCTCAATACGACGGTCGATCAGGTCGTCGCGCAGAAGACCGGCGGCAACACGACGTTCCCGTCGATGGAGTTCGCGATCGAGGACAGCTCCAACATCTTCGGTACCTGCGCGGCCGATTTCCTCTGCACCTACATGGACACGATTTCCTGGCGCACGCCGACGCAGCCGTTGCCGATGGAGATCAACCCGCGCGTCGTGTTCGAGCGGATGTTCGGCGGCGACGCCGCGACCCCCGAGGCGCGCCGCGCGCGGCTCGAGCAGAGCGCGAGCATCCTCGACGCCGTCGCGGCCGACGTGCACGGCCTCGCGAAGTCGTTGAGCGCGAGCGATCGCGCCCGGCTCGAGGAGTACCTCGACAACATCCGCGAGGTCGAGCGGCGCATTGTCCGCGCCGAGCAGCAGCGCTCCGAGCGCAATCTCGCGGCGCCGCCGACGCCCGCCGGCGTGCCGGACACGTACGAGGAGCACGTCGACCTGATGTTCGAGCTGCAGGCGCTCGCGTTCCAGGGCGACCTGACGCGCGTGACCTCGTTCATGATGGGCCGCGAGCTCTCGGGCCTGTCCTATCCGCAGATCGGCATCGCGGACGGTCATCACCCGATCTCGCACAACAACTACGACATCAAGCAGATGGAGAAGAAGGCGAAGGTCGACACCTACAACGTGTCGCTGTTCGCCCGCTTCCTCGAGCGCTTGAAGAACACGCCGGACGGCGACGGCAACCTGCTCGAGCACTCGCTGTTCGTCTACGGCAGCGGCATGAGCGACGGCAACGTCCACGACCACCTGAACCTGCCGGTGCTGATCGCGGGCAACGCAGGCGGCCAGCTGCGCGGCAACCGCCACATCCAGGCGGGCAAGCTCGCGGCCGAGCGCAAGCGTCCGGCGGTGCCGTACTTCGAGAAGCATGCGCCGATCGCGAACCTGATGGTGAGCGTGCTGCAGCTCGCGGGCGTCGAGACCGACAGCTACGGCACGGGCGTCTGCGCGAGCAACGGCACCGTCGAGCTCGTCTGACGCAAGGAGGCCGGTCGTGCCGATAGCTCCTCGCCCGCGGCGCCTCGCCGTAGGAGCGGCTGTCCAGCCGCGATTCACCGCCTCGCGGCCATCCCGGACGCTGCTCCTCGCGGGCGCGCTCCTCCTCGCGGCCGCGGCGATCGCGCAGGAGCGCGCGCCGCGGGACGAGGGGCGGATCGTCGCGGCGATGCGCGACCGCAACCTCGCCGAGGTCCGCACGCTCCTCGCCGAGGGCTTCCCGGCGAACGCGCAGGACCGCGAGACCGCGAGCGCGCTCCACTGGGCCGCTCACTGGAACGACGTCGACGCCGTCAAGCTCCTGCTCGAGGCCGGCGCCGACCCCAACGTCGCGAACCGCTTCGGCGTGACGCCGATGCACGAGGCCGCGATCGTCAACAACGCCGAGATCATCGAGCTGATGCTCGCGGCCGGCGGCGATCCGAACGCCGCATTCGGCAAGGGCGAGACGGTGCTGATGACCGCTGCGCGGACGGGCAACGCCCGGGCGGTGCGTGCGCTGCTCGCGGCCGGCGGCGATCCGAACGCGGCCGAAGGCTGGCACGGCCAGACGGCGCTGATGTGGGCCGCGCTCGAGAACCATGCGGACGTCGTCCAGGTCCTGCTCGAAGCGGGCGCGGAGATCGACCGGCCGTCGACCGCGCACGACTGGATCGAGATCAGCTACTCGGAAGGCAACGTGCCGAAGATGCGCGACGTCGGCGGGCTGACGGCGCTGCAGTTCGCCGCGCGCAACGGCTCGACCGACGCGGTTCTCGCGCTGCTCGACGCGGGCGCGAACGCCGCGTACGAGGAGCCGATGCACCGGCTGACGACGCTGCAGCTCGCGATCGTGAACGGTCACTGGGCGCTCGCGAAGCAACTGATCGACCGCGGCGTCGGCGTCGACGACGGCTCGCTCTATCTCGCGGTCGACACGCGCAACCTGGGCTACTTCGCGCAGCGGCCGAATCCGCCGGAGCGCGACGGCGATGTCTCCAACCTCGACGTGATCGACGCGCTCCTCGCCCGCGGTGCGAATCCCGACCTGCCGTACACGAAGAGCATCCCGGAGCGGACGGTCGCCGGCACGATCGCGATCCCGGAGGGCGCGACCCCGCTCGACCGCGCCGCCGCGGCCGGTGACTTCGTCGTCGTCGAGAAGCTGGTCGCGAAGGGGGCGAACCCGAACGTCGCGGCGGCCGACGGCACGACGCCGCTGATGCTCCTCGCAGGCCACCGCCGCGGACGCGGCGCGCCGCCGGAGTACGCGAACGACCCGGCGCGCCTCGCGGCGATCCGGACGCTGCTCGAGCGCGGCGCGGAGCCGAACGCGGTCCACGGTCAGACCGGCAACACGCCGCTGCACTTCGCGGCGACGCGCGGCGCGGCGGACATCATCGCGCTCCTGAAGGAGTTCGGCGCCGACGAGACGCTGCGCAACAAGGCCGGCCAAGTCCCGGCGGACCTCCTGCCGACCTCCTGACCTGCATGGCGGAGCTGCGGCTCCGCCCGCCTTCGCCGCTCGGCCAGCCTTTGCCGCTCCGCCGGCCTTTGCCGCTCCGCCGGCCTTTGCGGCTCCGCCGGCCTTTGCGGCTCCGCCGGCCTTTGCGGCTCCGCCGGCCTTTGCCGCTCCGCCCGCCTTCGCCGCTCCGCCCGCCTTTGCGGCTCCGCCGGCCTTTGCCGCTCCGCCGGCCTTTGCCGCTCCGCCGGCCTTTGCGGCTCCGCCGG
>CAYWGQ010000165.1:0-8191 GCA_964457725.1 uncultured Gammaproteobacteria bacterium | reverse complement strand
TCTTGTCCTTCTCGACCGTGGGGTCGTCGTAGCGGCGGCCGATCAGCCGCTTGATCGCGAAGAGCGTGTTCGCCGGGTTCGTCACGGCCTGCCGCTTCGCCGTCTGACCGACGAGGACCTCGCCGTCTTTGGTGAACGCGACGACGGAGGGGGTCGTGCGATCGCCCTCGCTGTTCTCAATGACCCTCGGCGTGCCGCCTTCCATGATGGCGACACAGGAATTGGTCGTTCCCAAGTCGATGCCGATCACTCGTCCCATGGGTTGTTCACTCCGCAGTCGTAAGTTGGAATCCAAGAAACCCCGAAACCTGCACCCTTAATGGGGTATCGGCCTCGCAATTCAAGCGCCGCTCTCGTCGGGCGCACGGGCGACGATCACCCGCGCGGGCCGGAGCAGCCGCTCGTTCAGCTCATAACCTTTCTGGATGACCTCGAGGACGGTGTCCGGCGCGACTTCCGCCGACGGCGCCGTGCTCATCGCCTCGTGCTTGTTCGGGTCGAACGGCTCGCCGCGCGGGTCGATCACCCGGATGCCCGCGCCCGTCAGCGCCTCGTCGAGCAGCCGCAGAATGGCCCGTTCGCCCTCGATCAGGGTCTCGAGGTCGACGTTGTCGGTCGCCGCGAGCGCCGCCTCGAGGCTGTCCCTGACCGGCAGCAGGTCCTGCGCGAGCCGCTCCGCGCCGTACTTGCGGGCGTTCTCGATCTCGCGGGCGCTCCTCTTGCGGACGTTGTCGAGCTCCGCCGCCACCCGCAGGTACCGCTCCCGGCTCTCCGCCGCTTCCCGGCGCAAAGCCTCGAGCACCGCGTCCTGGCTCTCGCCCGCGGTCTCCTCTTGCGCGGGCACCGGGGTTTCCGAGGCGTCCTCGGTCATAGCAACTTGCCTCCGTTCGTGATGGACGGCGGCCGGAACCCGCGAAAAAAAAAAGCGGGCCCCGGCCGCGCAGCTTATGCCGGCGCGAGGGCGCAGCGTGTCTCGTATATACGGGCTAGTTCTTGGAGTTCAAGGCGCGGCTCAGGAGCTTCGCCGTGATGTCGACGATCGGGATGACCCGCTCGTAGGCCATCCGGGTCGGCCCGATCACCCCGAGCACCCCGACGATGTCGTCGTCCGTACCGTACGGTGCGGCGACCACGCTGCAGCTGTCGAGGAGCTCGTAGCCGGACTCCTGGCCGATGAAGATCTGCACGCCGTCCGCCTTCAGGCTCTGGTCGAGCAGATGCAGGATGTCGCGTTGCTCGCTGAACGCCTCGAACAGGTTCTTCAGCCGCGCCATGTCGCCGAGATCGGGCAACCCCATCAGGTTCGTCTCGCCGGCCATCACGTACTCGGCGGGCGGCTGACCTTCCGGCAGAAGCTGTTGTGCGAGCTCGATCGCCTCGATCATCAGCGCGTTCATCGACTCGCGCGTCTCGTGCAGCTTGTCGAGCAGCTGGCGGCGCACCTGCTCGATGTCCCGACCGCGGAACTGCTCGGTAAGGAAATTGCTCGCGCGCTTCAGCTCCTCTTCGCCGAATTCGCGGTGAACGTTCAGAATCTTGTTCTGTACCTCGCGCTCGTTGATCACGAGAATCGCGAGCACGCGCCGCCCCGACAGCGGCAGGAACTCGATCTGCCGGAGCGACATGTGCGTGCGCCGCGGCACCGTGACGACCCCGGCGAGCTGCGTGACGGTCGACAGCAGATTCGAGGTCGAGAGCGCGAGCGCTTGCGGGTCGTCGACGGCGCCCGAGAGCTCCCGCTCGAGCCGGAGCATGTCCTCGCCCTTCGGCGGAGTGAGCTTGATCAGCGCGTCGACGAAGAAGCGGTAGCCCTTGATGGTCGGCACGCGGCCGGCCGAGGTGTGCGGTGAGGTCACGAACCCGAGCTCTTCCAGATCCGCGACGATGTTGCGGATCGTCGCGGGGCTCAAGTCGAGCCCGGAAGCACGCGAGAGCGTTCGCGAGCCGACGGGCTCGCCACCCCGGATGTACTGATCGACCAGCACGCGCAGCAAGTACTGTGCGCGTTCGTCCAGGATCTCCTTGTATCGCTCGCCGCTCCTCTTCTTCTCGCTCGCCATTGGCTCGGCCTGTGATAACGTAGCCGCCACCGCTCGGCGAGATGCACTTCTAGCAACGGGTCAGAGCCACTGTCAAGAAACCGCCCCGGGAAGCAGATACACCGTGCCGCACGCATTCAAGACCGTGGGCCTCTGGGGCCGCCTTGCTGAGCCGAGCGTCGCCGAGCCCGCCGCGCAGGTCGTCGCGCACTTCGAGCGCCGCGGTATCCGCGTCTACGCGGACGCGCGTGCAGCGGAGGCGGCCAAGCTCGCGCCGGTCGTCGGCGTCGCGGAGGCGGACGTGCCCGCGCACGCGGAGCTCGTCGTCGCGATCGGCGGCGACGGAACTCTGCTGCACGCCGCGCGGCGCGCGGCGCGGCGCGGCGTCCCGCTCCTCGGTATCAACCGCGGCCGGCTCGGCTTCCTGACCGACATCTCGCCCGACCACATGCTCGACGCGATCGATGCGATCCTCGCGGGCGACTACATCGAGGAGCGCCGCTCGATGCTCGCCGCGAGCGTCACCGGCGGCGCCGACGGCGGCCCGATGCTCGCGCTGAACGACGTCGTCCTCCAGAAAGGCGAGGCCGGGCGGATGCTCGACTTCGTCACGTCCGTCGACGGCGTCTACGTGAACCGTCACGGCGGCGACGGCCTGATCGTCGCGACGCCGACCGGGTCGACCGCATACGCGCTCTCCTGCGGCGGCCCGATCATGCAGCCGAAAGTCGATGCGCTCGTGATGGTGCCGATCTGCCCGCACACGCTGTCCGATCGGCCGCTCGTCCTGCCGTCCTCGAGCCGCATAGAGGTGCGCGTCGAGACCGGCAGCGACAACCCCGCCTACGTCCTCTGCGACGGCGAGCGCCTCGGCAAGATCGCGGGCGGCGAGGTGCTGCACGTGCAGGTCGCGCAGGAGACCGTCACGCTCCTCCACCCTCGCGACTACAACTACTTCGAGCTCCTGCGCTCGAAGCTCAATTGGGGGCGGCCGAACCGTTCCGGGCATCCGCCGCGCGTCGGCTGAGCGGGCGCTCGCCATCGCGATGCTGAGCCTGATTCGCGTCAAAAATTACGCGGTGATCGACGAGGTGGGGCTCGAGCTCGAGCCCGGCTTCACGGTGATCACCGGCGAGACGGGCGCCGGCAAGTCGATCCTCGTCGATGCCCTCGCGCTCACGCTCGGCGACCGTGCCGACGCGAGCGTCGTCCGGCTCGGCGCCGAGCGGGCGGAGTTGAGCGCCCTCTTCCACTGCGAGCCGGGGCATCCGGCGCTCGACTGGCTCGCGGAGCGGGGCCTCGACGCGGGCGACGAGTGCGCGCTGCGGCGAGTGATCGGCAGCGAGGGCCGCTCGCGCGCGTTCATCAACGGCCAGCCCGCGACGCTCGCCGATCTGAAGGCGCTCGGCGCACTGCTCGTCGACATCCACGGGCAGCACGCACATCAGTCGCTCCTCGACGGCGCGGCGCAGCGGGCGCTGCTCGACGCGCACGGCAAGCTGCTCGACGCGGCGGCCGAGACGGCCGAAGCATTTCACCGGTGGCGCGCGCTCGAGGCGGAGCTCGCGGCGCGGCGCAGCGGCAGCGCCGCCCGCGCGGCCGAGCTCGAGCTCGCGAAGTTTCAGCACGCGGAGCTCGAGCGGCTCGGCCTCGCCCCGAACGAGCCCGAGGCGCTCCGCGCCGAGCGCGACCGCCTCGCGAACGTCGATCGGCTTGCGGCCGCGGCGAACGAGGCGCTCACCGTCCTCTACGAAGGCGATGCCGTAACCGCGTACTCCCTCCTCGCCGCCGCGCGCCAGGCGCTCGCGCGCGCGGCCGAGCACGACGCGGCGCTCGCGGCCGTCGCCGAGACGCTCGGCGGCGCCGAGATCGAGGTGCGCGAGGCCGCGTCCGACCTCGCCCACTACCGGGACCGGCTCGAGGCCGACCCCGAGCGGCTCGCCTGGCTCGAGACGCGGCTCGCGGCGATCCGCGCGCTCGCGCGCAAGCACGGCGTCGCGGAGGCGGAGCTGCCGGAGGTCGCCGCCCGGCTCGCGGAGCGAATCGCGACGCTCGAGGGCGGCGGGGTGTCGCTCGAGGACCTCGAGCACTCCGCGGAGCGAGCGCGGAGCGAGTACTTCGCGTCCGCCGAGCGGCTCTCGGCCGGCCGCAAGAAGCATGCGGCGAAGCTCGCGCGCCGCGTCAGCGCGCAGCTCGCCGAGCTCGGCATGCCGGACGGGGAGCTTCGGGTCGTGCTGCACGAGAAGCCCCGCGAGCAGGCGGACGCGACCGGGCTCGAGCGCGTCGAGTTCCAGGTTCGCCTGAACGCCGGGCAGGCGTTCGGCCCGCTCGCGAAGGTGGCTTCCGGCGGCGAGCTTTCGCGTATCAGCCTCGCGGTCGAGGTCGTGCGGACCGGCGCCTCGCCGGTCGAGACGTTCGTGTTCGACGAGGTGGATGCGGGCGTCGGCGGGCGCGTCGCGGAAATCGTCGGCCGGCGCCTCGCGGAGCTCGCACGTTCGCGGCAGGTCCTTTGCGTCACTCACTTGCCGCAGGTTGCGAGCCAGGGCCGGCACCACTTTCGCGTCGTGAAATCGAGCGACGGCAAGACGAGCCGCACGGACGTCGTGAAGCTCGACCGCGCGGAGCGCATCGAGGAGCTTTCGCGGATGCTCGGCGGCGTCGAGATCACGGAGCGCACCCGCGCGCACGCGGCCGAGATGATCGCGCGCGCCGGCAGCCTCTGCGAGTGACGGCGGGAGACGCTAGCTCTTTTTCTTCTTCCGGACGTAGAGCACGAGGCTGTGGTCCTCGATCTCGTAGCCGTACCGGTTCGCGATCTCGTGCTGGATCTGCTCGATGCGCTCGTCGAAGAACTCTATGACCTCGCCGGAGTCCAGACACACCATGTGGTCGTGGTGCGTTCGGTCGGCGAGCTCGAACACCGCGGTGCCGCCCTCGAAGTTGTGGCGGGACACGAGCCCGGCACGCTCGAACTGCGTCAGCACGCGGTACACCGTCGCGAGCCCGAGCTCCTCGCCGCTGTCCAGGAGCGCTCGGTAGATGTTCTCGGCGGACATGTGGCGCTCCGCGCTGGTTTCGAGGACCTCGAGCACCTTCAGCCGCGGCGAGGTGACCTTCAAACCTGCTTTGCGTAGATCCTGCCGACCTTCCACCGCCCTCTACCCGGCACACCTGGGTTATGATGCGCCGCCATTATGGCGCAGACCGGCGAGGCTCTCCACTTTGGCCGACCGCATCCGGGCTAGGCTCGTCTGCATGCTGCTCGCGGCGCTCGCCGTCTCGGGCTGCGTGTATCAAATGGACATCCAGCAGGGCAACCTGCTCGAGGAGGAAACGATCGCGCAGGTCGAGGTCGGCATGACGCGCAGCCAGGTGCAGTTCCTGCTCGGCACGCCGACGATCGCCGACGCGTTCCACCGGGACCGCTGGGACTATCCTTATTATCTGCGGCGCGGCCGTTCGCGCGAGATCGAGCGCCGCTGGCTCGTCGTCTACTTCGAGAACGATCGCGTGAGCCGCATCGAGCGGACCGGCGATCCGGCGCCGTCGATCAACGCCAGGCGGGATCCTTTCTGATCATCACGCCGCCGCGCGCGGCGACCTCGCGCCGCCGCACGCGCGGATCGGCGACGAGCGGCCGGCAGATCTCGACGCGGTCTCCGGGCGCGACCACGTGGTCGGCACCGACCGGCGAGCCGTAGACGCCGAGAATCGGCGCCCGGGGATCGACGTCGCGGCAACGCTCGAGCAGCCCGGAGCGCCGCGCGGCCTCGCCGGCCGTCAGCCCTTCCTCGTGCGGCACCTCGACGACCGCGACCTCCGCCGCGGTCGCGAGCACGACCTCGACGACGTTGCGCTCAACTTTCCCCTGCCGCCCCATACAGCGACCTCGCGCGGGCGATGAACGCGCTCACTTGCGAACGCACCAGTTCCTCGAACATCAGCGAAAAGACGATGTTGAACGGCGACGGCGCGACCTCGAAATCGAGCGACAGCGTAACCTCCGTTCCGCCGTTCGGCAGCGGCTCGAAACGCCAGCCGCCGGAGAGCCGCCGGAACGGCCCGGAGACGAGCTCCATCGCGATCGACCGCGGCCGGGACGGAGTGTTGCGCGTCTTGAAGCTCTTGTGAATCCCGCCGATCCCGACGTCGAGGCTCGCGACGACGCTGTCCCCCTCCTTGCGCTCGATCCGCGCCGCGCGGCACCACGGCAGAAACTCCGGGTACGATTCGACGTCGTTCACGAGGTCGAACATCTGCTCCGGTGCGTACGGCACGCGTTCGCTGCGATGAACTCGGCGCACGGCGGGCTCAGAACAGCTCGACGGCGTTCAGCAAGATCAGCACGACCGCGACGGGCGCGACGAAGCGCGCGGCGAACCGCCACAGCCGGTACACCGGGCCGGCGCTCGGGTCGATCTCGTCCGCGCTCGAGTTGCGCGACATCACCCAGCCCGCGAACACGACGATGCCGAAGCCGCCGAGCGGCAGCATGATGTTGTTCGTCAGATAGTCGATGTTGTCGAAGAGCGTCCCGCGCAGAAAGCGCAGGTCGCTCCACGCCCCGAACGACAACACCGTCAGGAAGCCTAGCAGCCAGACGACCGCGCCGACGACGGTCGCGGCCTGCCGCCGGGAAATCTGCAGCGCCTCGACGAACCACGCGACCGCGGGCTCCATCAGGCTGATCGCCGACGTCCAGGCGGCGAACGTGAGCAGGAGAAAGAACACGATCCCGATGAAGACGCCCCCCGGCATCTGCCCGAACGCGAGCGGCAGCGACTGGAACACGAGGCCGGGACCGGCCGCAGGGTCCAGGCCGTTCGCGAAGACGATCGGGAAGATCACGAGGCATGCGAGGATCGCGACGAGCGTGTCCGTCGCGACGACGGCGGCCGACGTCGCCGGGATCGAGGCCTCTTGCGGCAGGTACGCACCGTACGCCATGACGGCCCCCATCCCGACCGACAGCGTGAAGAAAGCATGCCCGAGCGCGACGAGCACCCCTTCGTTCGTGAGCTCGTCGAACCGGGGCTCGAACACGAAGCGAACGCCGCGGGCGAAATCCGCCTCGAGCGCGCTGTAGCCGAGCAGGATCAGCAGCAGCACGAACAGCGCCGGCATCATGATCCGCACGCCGCGCTCGAGCCCGCGCTCGACGCCGCGCGCGACGACGAATACGGTCCCGAGCATGAAGACCGTGTGCCAGAGCCCGGTGACGCTCGCGCTCGAGATATGCTCGGCGAAGATCGTCGTGATGGTGCCCCCGTCGGAGCCCGTGAACGCGCCGCTAGCGGCCTTGCCGATGTAGGCGAGCGCCCACCCGGCGATCACGCTGTAATAGGAGAGAATCAGAAAGCCGCAGGTCACCCCGAGCAGGCCGACGACGCTCCAGTGCGGCGCACCGGCCTCCTCGTCGCCGAGCACGCGCATCGTCGCGACCGGGTTTCGCCGGCCGCGCCGCCCGAGCAGAATCTCGGCCATCATGATCGGCAGCCCCACTCCGAACACGCAGGCGAGGTAGACGAGCACGAACGCGCCGCCGCCGTTCTCCCCGGCGATGTACGGGAAACGCCAGACGTTGCCGAGCCCGATTGCCGAGCCCGACACGGCCAGCACGAAGGCCAAGCGCGACGACCACTCTCCGTGCAGGGAGCGGCGTGGCGCCCGGCGCGAAGCGGTCACCATGAAAACTCCGAGTGTTTTTTGATTTTCATTCTAGGATCATTGCCTGCGCATGGCCAAGAAAAAGGGAACGGACGCCTCGAGCACGATCGCCCAGAACAAGAAGGCGCGGTTCGACTACTTCATCGAGGAGCGCTTCGAGGCGGGCATCGCGCTGCAGGGCTGGGAAGTGAAGAGCCTGCGCGCGGGCAAGGCGCAGCTCACCGAGAGCTACGTGCTGCTGAAGGACGGCGAGGCGTGGCTGCTCGGCGCGCACATCACGCCGCTGCCGACGGCCTCGACCCATATCGAGCCCGATCCGACTCGAACCCGCCGGCTGCTGCTGCACCGTAAGGAGATCGATCGGCTGACGGGCCTCGTGGAGCGGAAGGGTTATACGCTCGTGGCGCTCGAGCTCTACTGGAGCAAGCGCCGCGCGAAGCTCGCGATCGGGCTCGCGAAGGGCAAGAAGCAGCACGACAAGCGCG
>CAYWGQ010000164.1:0-8251 GCA_964457725.1 uncultured Gammaproteobacteria bacterium | reverse complement strand
CCTTCGTCACGACGACGAAGTTGATGACGACGAGGATCACGAACACGACGAGGCCGACCGCGTAGTTGCCGCCGATCACGAACTCGCCGAACGCCTCGATCACGCGGCCCGCCGCGGCCGTCCCGGTGTGGCCTTCGAGCAGCACGACGCGCGTCGAGGCGACGTTCAGCGCGAGCCGGAGCAGCGTCACGCCGAGCAGCACGGTCGGGAACACCGCGAGCTCGAGCGGCCGCGGCACGTAGATCACCGCGAGCAGGATGACGATCGACAGCGCGATGTTGAACGTGAAGAACAGATCGAGCGCGATCGGCGGCAGCGGCACGACGATCATCGCGAGCAGCGCGAGCACGAGCGTCGGCACGCCGAGCCCGAGCCTGCTGAAATCGGGAAGCTGCCCCGCGAGCGCGGCTTGCCGGATCATCGGGCGCCGCCCTCACCGGGCCGGCTCGCGCCGACGCCGGTCTGCACGAAACGCCGCCGCCACGCCGGCGCCTCGAGCTCCGGATCGATGTCGATCCGCGGCGCGGGCGCACGCGAGCCGCGCTTCAGCTGATAGACGTACGACAGCACTTGCGCGACCGCGACGTAGAGCCGCGGCGAGATCGGCGCGCCGAGCTTCGCGTCGTGATAGAGCGCGCGGGCGACCGCCGGGTGCTCGAACACCGGCACGCCGTGCGCCTCGGCGACCCGCCGGATCGCGAGCGCGATCAGATCCGTGCCGCGCGCGATGACGACCGGCGCCTTCATCTTCGCCGCGTCGTAGCGCAGCGCGACGGCATAGTGCGTCGGGTTCACGACGACGACGTCCGCCTTCGGCACGTCCGCCATCATTCGGCGCGTCGCGACCTGCTGCTGCAGGGAGCGAATCCGCGAGCGCACCTCCGGCCGGCCTTCGGTCTCCTTCTGCTCCTCCTTGAGCTCCTGCTTCGTCATCCGGAGCTTGCGCTGGTGCTGCCAGGCCTGGAACGGCACGTCGGCCGCGGCGATCAGGACGAGCGCGGCCGCGCAGCCCAGGAACGCGAGCGACAGCAAGTCCGCGGCGCGGCGCATGCCGGCGCCGCTCTCGAGGCCGCCGAGGCCGAGGAGCTCGGCCGAGAGCTGCCAGAGAATCGCGATCGCGACGGTTGCGATCAGCAGGAACTTCAGGAGCGCCTTCGCGAGCTCCGCGAGCCCGGTCCAGCCGAGCACGCGCTTCAGCCCCGCGACCGGATCGAGCCGCTCGAGCTTCGGCGCGAGCGCCTCCGTGCTGAAGGCCCAGCCGCCGAAAACGGCCGGGCCCGCGAACGTCGCGACGAGCACGGCCGCCCAGAGCGGCGCGAGCAGCACGATCCCGCTGCCGATGCCGCCGAGGAGCGCCTCGAGCAGCAGCTCGCCGTCGCGGCCCATCGCCGCGGTGCGGGACAGCTCGAGGCCCGCTCGGGCGAGCTCGCCGAGCCGCTCCGCGAAGAACGGCCGTGCGGCGAGCAGCACGGCCGCGCCCGCGAGCATCACGAACGTCATGTTCAGCTCGCGCGAGCGCGGCACCTGCCCGCGCCGGCGCGCGTCCTCGAGCCGTTTCGGTGTCGGCTTCTCGGTGCGCTCTTGTTGCTCGGTGTCGCGCTCTGCCATGACGCACCTACGGGGCGAGGATGCCGCCCGCGGCGGCGAACGCGGCTTCGAGCAGCTCGGCCGTCAGCGCGGCGAGATTCTCGAGGTTCAACAGGATGATCGCGAAGCCGAGCAGCATGCCGAGCGGCAAGCCGACGGCGAACAGGTTCAGCTGCGGCGCCGCGCGGCTCGTCACGCCGAGCGCGGCATTGACGACGAGGAGCGCGGTGATCGCGGGCAGCGCGATCCGCACGGCGCCCGCGAACATCTCCGTGCCGAACGCGACCAGCGCGAACGCGCCCGCGGCCGTGAACGGCACGCCGATCGGCGCGGTCGCGAAGCTTCCGGCGATCAGCTCGAGCAGCGCGAGGTGGCCGCCGAGCGAAAGAAAGATCAGCGTGCCGAGTATCACGAAGAACTGGCCGAGCACCGGCACCGTCACGCCCCGCTGCGGATCGACCATCGTCGCGAAGCCGAGGCCGACGCTCATCGCGATCGTCTCCGCCGCGATGATCAGCGCGTCGAACACCATCTGCAGGCACATGCCGATCGCGGCTCCGAGCAGCACCTCCTGCACGAGCAGCAGCACCGTCACGAGCGACGGCGCGAGGGGCGGCGCGGCCGGGACGAGCGGCGCGATCACGACGGTCACCGCGACCGCGAGCGCGATCCTGACCCGCGCCGGCACGAGCCGCGCGCCCACGACCGGGGCGACCATCAGCACCCCGGCCACGCGGAAGAACGGCCACACCGAGAGCGCGAGCTCCCGCGTGAGAAAGTCCTGCAGTGCGGCGAGCGTGACCGTCATGACCGCTCAGCCGATCAGCGCCGGTATGCTGCGGAACAGCGTCTCGGTGAAGCCGACGATCACGCCGAGCATCCAGCGCCCCCCGAGGAACAAAGCGGCGGCGAGCACGAGCAGCTTGGGGATGAACGACAACGTCATCTCATTGATCTGCGTCGCGGCCTGGAACATGCCGATCAGGAGGCCCGCCGCGAGCGCGGAGAGCAGCATCGGCGCCGCGAGCAGCGCGGTGACGTTCAGGGCCTGTTGGCCGATCGTGATGACCGTGTCCGCCGTCACTGCCCGCGCCTCACGCGAAGAAGCTGCCGGCGAGCGTGCCGACCAGGAGCGACCAGCCGTCGACCATCACGAACAGCATGATCTTGAACGGCAGCGAGATCAGCATCGGCGACAGCATCATCATGCCCATCGACATCAGCACGCTCGCGACGACGAGGTCGATCACGAGGAATGGGATGAAGATCAGGAACCCGATCTGAAACGCGGTCTTGAGCTCGCTCGTGATGAAGGTCGGGATCAGCACCGATAGCGGCACGTCCTCCGGCGAGTCGAAGCCGTCGCGCCCGGAGAGCTCGGCGAAGAGCGCGAGATCCGCTTCGCGCACCTGATCGAGCATGAAGTCCTTCAGCGGCACGAGCGCGCCTTGCGCGGCGACGAGCGCGTCGGTGCGGCCCTCGAGGTACGGGCCTATCGCCTGGTCGTACGCGCTCGTCATCACGGGAGTCATCACGAAGAACGTGAGAAAGAGCGCGAGCCCAATCATGACCTGATTCGGCGGTGTCTGCGGCGTGCCGAGCGCCTGCCGCAGGATCGCGAGCACGATGATGATTCGCGTGAACGAGGTCATCGAGAGCAGCAGCGCCGGCAGCACCGTCAGCGCCGTCATCAGCGCGAGGACCTGGATGCTGAGCGAGTAGGTCTGCTGCCCGTCCTCCTCGAGCACGGTCACGGCCGGCAGGCTCTGCGCGGCCGCGTCGCCGGCGGCGAGGAGCAGCGCGACGAGCGCGAGCGGCCACGCGAGGACTGCGGCGCGGAAGCTCATCGCGGCTCCTCGAGCCTGAACTCGGGCGCGGGCTCGCGGCGGCCGAGGCCGTGCGCATCGGCCGACGCGACGTTGAACACGCCGGCCGGGCTCACCGCTATCAGCAGCTCGCTGCCCCGCGCCTCGACCAGCAGCAGCCGCTCCCGCGGCCCGAGCGGCAGCTGCGCGACGACCTTCAGCTGGCCGTTGCCGCGCCCGGCAAGCCCGGCGAAGCCGAACGGCAGGCGGCGGGCGGCGTATGCCGCCGCGAGGATCACGCCGACGACCGCGGCGAGGCTCGCGAGCACGGCCGACACGTCGGCGACGGCGCCGACCGACGGCTCGGCCGCCGCGCTCGCGCTCGACGCCGCCGCGATCGCGGCGGCGGCCGCCCACTTCGCCGCCGCGGTCATTCCTTCAGCGACTCCACGCGCTCGAGGGCGCTCACGACCTCGAGGAGCCGGATGCCGAACTTCTCGTTCACGACGACGACCTCGCCGCGTGCGACGAGCGTGCCGTTCACGAGCACGTCGAGCGGCTCGCCTGCAAGCTTGTCGAGCTCGACGATCGAGCCCTCGGTCAGCGCGAGGAGGTTGCGCACCGACATCCGCGTCCGGCCGACCTCGAGCGTGAGCGTGAGCTTCACGTCCATGATCAGATCGAGATTCAGCGGACCGTTGCCGGTGCCTTGCTTGGCCGCGAGCTCGTTGAATTCCGCGCGCGGCGCGGCGGTCGTCGACATGGCGGGTTCTCCTAGACGTTCATCGGGACGAGCCCTTCGCGGGCTCGGCCGGGCGCGACGCCGCGCCCGTGATACTGACCGCGTTCGTGCCGCGGTGGACGCCGAACGCGCCCTCGAGCAGCGGCTCGGCGCCGACGCGCAAGGTCGCGGTGCTCGGCGGCTCGATCGGCAGGATGTCGCCGGGCTTCAGCCGCAGCAGCTCGCGGACGGTGATGTCGGTCTCGACGAGCACGCTCGCGAGCTCGAGCTCGGTCTCGGCGAGGCCTGCGACGAGCGCCTCGCGCCACCGGCCGGGCTCCCGGGCCTCTTCGCGCGGACCTTCGGCGAGCCGGTCCCGGAGCGGCTCGAGGCAGCTTTGCGGCAGCACGAGCGACACGACGCCGCCGCGGCCGTCGAGCGAGACGTCGACGCGCACGACGGCGACCGCCTCGGCGGGCCGCGCGACGTTGACGAACTCCGGGTGCTCCTCGGCGCCGGCGAGCTCGAGCGCGATCTTCGCGAACGGCTCGAACGCCGCGGCGAACAGCGCGGCGGCGAGCTCGGCGATCGAGCGGCCGAGCCGCTGCTCCGCGCGCGACAGCGACGCACCGGCGCGGTTGGCCGCGCCGCCCGGTCCGCCGAAGTACCCGTCGACGAGCAGGTACAGCAGCTCGCCGTCGATCGCGATCACGGCGCTGCGCGACCACTGCGGCACCGTGCAGACCCACAGCCCGCTCGGCGGCGCGACGCTCGCTTGCCAGTCCGCGTACGGCATCAGCTGCACCGGCTGCGGCGCGGCGGCGAGCGGCTTGCGGAGCCGCGCGCCGAGCTCTCTGCAGAGCTCCTTCACCCAGCGCTCGTTCAGCCGGTCGAAAGCCGGCATTCGGCCGACGGACGGCTTGACCGGGGCGCCGAGCGCGAACGGCCTCACCGCCTGCGCGCCGGGCTCGTCACCGAGGAGCGCGTGCACTTCCTCCGAGGAAACCTCGGGGTTGAGCGCGCTTCCTGCACCGGCCTCGGTCGTCGACATCGTCTTCGCTCGCGGGCAGGCTACTGAACCACGAAGCTCGTGAAGTACAGCGCTTCGATCGACGGTTCGCCGGAGGCGACGCGCATGATCTCGCGTGCTTCCGCGAGCATGTCGTCGCGCAGCCGCTCCTTGCCGTCGCCGCTGACGAGATCGTCGACGTCGCGCTTCGAGATCAGGAACAGGAACGCGTCGCGGAGCGCGGGCGCGTGCTGCCGGATCCGGTCGACCGCCTTCTGGTCGCGAGACATCGCCTGCAGCGAGAGCTGCACGAACCGCGTGCGGCCTTCGCCGTCCGCGAAGCTCACGACGAGCGGCGGATCGAGCGGCGCATAGATCGGGGGCGGCAGCGTGCGCGGATCGACGGCCAGCGCTTCGCCGCCCGCCGCCGGCACGACGGCGGCCGGGGCGTTCGGGCCGAAGATCAGTCTCGTCACGACCGGGGCGGTCACCTCGGCCCCGAGCGCCGCAACGAACGCCGACACACAGACGACGATCGCGAGCTTAGCGACGCTCGGCCCGCTCACCGCCGCCGTTCCGCCCTCGTCATTCCTTTGCTCGGCCATGCAACCACCACTCTCCGCGCACGAAAACGAACGGGCGGTTCCAAGAAGCGTGCCACTGCCGAAAACGTCTCTAAATCAATTGGTTACACGAATCCGACGATGGCGGCGCGTCGGGAAATTGGCGCTTTCCGCCGGCTGCGGCGGGGGCGAGCGGCGTTTTTTTGGCGCTGCGCCGGTTAGGCGTAGAGATCGATGCGGCCGCGCGCTCGCGGCCGCACGGCGGCCTCGGGCTCGCCGGCCGCGATCGCATCGATCGGCGCCCATTCGGGCGGCGTGTCCGCGGCGCGCCGATCGTCGCCGCCGCGGCCGCCGCTGACGGTCGCGTTCGCGAGCTCGAGCCCGCCTTCGGCGAAGAGCTCGCGCAGACGCGGCAACGAGTGCTCGAGCTCCTCGCGCGCGGCGGGGCTGCTCGCGACGAGCTGCACGTGCGCCTGGTCGTCGGCGAGCGCGATCTTCACGTCGACGGTGCCGAGCTCCGGCGGATTCAGCGTCAGACGCGCCTCGCCGAGCCGATGGTCGAGCATGAAGCGGACGCCGCGGGCGAGCGCCTCGGGCGTCTCGGCACGGCCGGCCGCGGCCCCATCGCCGGCGGCGGTCGCGTCCGGAGCCGTGGCCGCGGCCGGGCGGCCCTCGCCGGACACGATCGGCGGCGGCGCGGCGGACACTTCGAGCGCCGGCGTCGCAGAGACGCTGCCGGACGGCGTTCCGCCCGCGGCCGGCGCGCCCGCATCGAGGCCCGATCGTGCACCGCGCTCGCCCGCCGCTCCGTCGCCGGAAGCGGGCTCCGGAGACGCACCCGACACGTCGGCGGCATCGGACGGCGCGGCCTCGGGCGGAGCCGCGGTCACGGTCGCGGCATCACGAGCTGCGGGCGGGCCGACGACCGGCCGCGCGGCCGGCGCCGCCGGGAGCAGCGTCCCGATCCGCTCGGCGGCCGGCGGCTCGCGCCGACCTGCCTGGCCGGCGGGGTCCGGCGCGGCTTCCGGCGCGCGCGGCATCGCGCCGTCGGCGGATGCATGCGGCGGCACGGCGCGTGGTTGCTCCGCCGATGGACGCCCGAGAGACCCTTGCGCGCCGTCGGCGGGCCGATCGTCCGCGGCGGCTCCGACCGTCTGCTCGAACGCGCGCCCGGCCTCGGCGACCGAAGGCACATCGCCGACCGCCGTTGCCGGCTGGGGCGGAGCTTGCACCCGCGCCGCGGGCGGGTCGGCCGTCGCTGCCGGCTGCGGCGGCGGAACGGCCGGCAGGCCTCCCGATCGCGCAACCGAGTCCGAAGGCGGCAAAGTGTTGCCGCCGGAAGGCAAAGACTCGCCGCCCGGCATTGCCGGAGCGAGCGCCGCCAGCACTGCGGCGAACCCCGCGGCGTCCTCGACAGCATCCCGGCCGCCCGTGGCCGGACGCGCCGGCGCGCCGCGCGGAGCGGGCGCCTCCGCGGCCACCAGCCAATCGGCGGCAGGAATCGGGCTTGCGTGCATATCGACCTGATCGGCGGGCCCGTTGCGGCCCGACCGATCGAGTGCAAGAGGCGTGCCGCGCTATTTCGGCGGCCGCGACGCGCGCTCGTCCTGCTCCGCCTGCTCCCGGCGATCGAGCGCCCGGGCCTCCTCCTCGCGGCACCGTTCGACGAGGCCGTCGAGGAGCCGCGCCTGCCGGCGGCTTCGCTCCCAGCGATCCGTCGCCGCGCGGTGACCCGCGGCGAGCCGCTCGAGCTCGCGCTCGGCCTGCGCAATCGCCTCGCCGAGCCGCGCGATGAACGCGCGGACGTTCTGCCACGAGGCGCCGTTCGGCACCGTGCGGCTCTCGGCCGCTTGCCGGCGATAGTCCTCGAGAAAGCTCTCGAGCTTCGCGAGCTCGGCGCGTTTCGCTTCGAGCAGCCGGACGCTCGCGGCGAGTCCGCGAGCGGCCTCGGCGGCCCGGGCATCGGCGAGATCCGCGAGCGGCTCGAGCCTGGACGCCTTGCTCATTGCGCGGCCCCGTGCTCGCCAGAGCCGAGCAGCGCGCCGAGCTCGGCGATCGACTGCTCGAGCGTGACCCGCGTGCCCGAGTCCTGGCGCAAGAAGCGCTGCATGCCGGGCCAGTGCCGCAGCGCCTCGTCGACGCGCGGATCGCTGCCCTTCGCGTAGGCGCCGATCGTGATCAGGTCGCGGTGCTGCGCGTAGACCGCGTTCAGCTCGCGGAAGCGGCGGATCAGGCGCTGATGGTCGGCCGTCGTGACCATGTGCGTGAGGCGGCTGATCGACGCCTCGACGTCGATCGCGGGATAGAGGCCGCCTTCCGCGAGCCGGCGCGACAGCACGATGTGGCCGTCGAGCACCGCGCGCGCGGCGTCGGCGACCGGATCGTTCGGATCGTCCGCTTCGGTCAGCACGGTGTAGAGCGCGGTGATCGATCCGCCGCTCGGCCCGCCGTTCCCGGCGCGCTCGACGAGCTGCGCCAGCTTCGCGAACACCGACACGGGATAACCCAGCGTCACCGGCGGCTCGCCGATCGCGAGCGCGATCTCGCGCTGCGCCTGCGCGACGCG
>CAYWGQ010000163.1:0-8305 GCA_964457725.1 uncultured Gammaproteobacteria bacterium | reverse complement strand
AGGAGCGGCTGTCCAGCCGCGATCTTCGGTAGGAGCGGCTGTCCAGCCGCGATCTCCTGTAGGAGCGGCTGCCATGCCCGCTAACAGAGCGACAGCAACAACCGGTTCAGCAGCGCGAGGCCGTCCGGCGTCGCGCGAAGCGTCTCGCCGTCGATCTCGACCCAGCCGCGCTCGAGCGCCTCGGCGAGGCGCGGCCTGACCGCCGCGAACGGTTGGCCGGCGTGCGCCTCGAAGCTCGCGATCGGAATGCCGTCGAGGAGCCGGAGCGCGTTCATCAGGTGCTCGAGCGCCGCCTGGCGCGGCTCGACGATCCGCTCGACGGCCGTCGCGGCGGGCGTGCCGGCCGCCGTCAAATAGGTGCGCGGATTGCGGACCTTCGCGCGGCGCTCGATCGCCGCCGCGTCGGGCCGCGTGACCTTGCCGTGCGCGCCCGCGCCGATGCCGAGGTAGTCGCCGAAGCGCCAGTAGTTCAGGTTGTGCGCCGCGCGGCGGCCGGGACGCGCGTACGCCGAGATCTCGTAGCGCTCGTAACCGTGATTCGCGAGTAACGCGCGGCCGCGCCGCTCGATCTCGAGCACGCGCTCCTCTTCCGGCACCGGAGGCGGGCGGCGGCCGAATGCGGTGCCGGGCTCGAGCGTCAGCTGATACCAGGAGACGTGCTCCGGCGCGAGCGCGATAGCGGTCGCGAGATCGTCGACGGCGCCCGCGACGTCGTCGTCCGGCAGGCCGTACATCAGATCGAGGTTCACGTTCGCGAAGCCCGCGCGCCGCGCGCTCTCGAACGCGCGGCTCGCCGCATTCCCGTCGTGCACGCGGCCGAGCCGCGTGAGCATCGGGTCACGGAAGCTCTGGATGCCGATCGACAGGCGATTCACGCCGGCTTCACGGTACGCGGCGAATCGCGCCGCTTCGACCGCGCCCGGATTCGCTTCGAGCGTGATCTCGGCGTCCGGCGCGAGCGGGAGTCGTGCGCGCACGCCGTCGAGCAGGCGCGCGATCGCGTCGCCCGAGAACAGGCTCGGCGTGCCGCCGCCGAGGAAGACGCTGACGAGCGGCCGCCCGGCCGCGAGCGCGATCTCGCCGTCGAGATCGCGGAGCAGCGCGTCGACGTACGCGTCCTCCGGCAGCCCGCCGCGCGCCTCGTACGAGTTGAAGTCGCAGTACGGACACTTGCGCACGCACCACGGCAGATGCACGTAGAGCGCGAGCGGCGGCAGCGAGCCGAACTTGAGCGGCTCCGCTGCCGCGGGCACCGAGTCTTCGAGTACGCTCGCCGTCATGCCATGTCGAACAGCAGGAGCTCGGTGTCCTGGGCCTTGCCTTCGATCTCGAGCGTCGCTTCGTCGACGAGCGCCGCGCCGTCGCCGGCTTCGAGCCGCACCCCGTTCAGCGCGGCCGCGCCGCGGGCTACTTGCAGCCACGCGCGGCGGCCGGGCGCGAGCTCGTGGCCGAGGCGCTCGCCGTCGCGCAGGAGCGCGGCGTAGAGCGCGACGTCCTGGTGGATCGTGACCGAGCCGTCGCGGCCGTCGCGCGAGCCGACGAGCGCGAGCCGGCCGCGCTTCGCTGCTTCCGGGAACGTCTTCTGCTCGTAGCTCGGCGGCAGGTTGCGAGTGTCCGGAATGATCCAGATCTGCAGGAAGTGCACGAGCTCGTCCGCCGACGGATTGAACTCGCTGTGCAGCACGCCGGTGCCGGCCGACATCCGTTGCACGTCGCCGGGGCGGATGATCGAGCCGTTGCCGATGTTGTCGCGATGCTCGAGCGCGCCCGAGAGCACGTACGACAGAATCTCCATGTCGCGGTGGCCGTGCGTGCCGAACCCCTGGCCGGGTTGCACGCGGTCCTCGTTGATCACGCGGAGCGGGCCGAAGCCCATGAAGCGCGGGTCGTAGTAATCGGCGAACGAGAACGTGTGCCGGCTCTCGAGCCAGCCGTGCTCCGCGAGCCCGCGCTCGCCGCCTCGCCGAATCTGCAGCATGCTTCGCCCCTGTCGAAGGGTTCCGAGCGGCCAGGGTACACCGATCGACGAACGTCCGGGCCGCCGCCGCGGATGCGCCGTCTACCCGGCCTCGGGCACCCGCAGGTTCGCGACCAGCGGCAAGTGGTCGGACAGCCGGCCGGCGTCGCGCAGCGTCGCGTACGAGACGAGCTCGAACGGCCCGCTGTACCAGATCCGATCGAGCGGCAGCACGGGCAGCCGTGCCGGGAACGTCGCGAGCGCCGGCACGCCCTCTAGCGGCGGGCTCAAGCTCCGCTCCGCGAGCCCGCGCCCGGGGAAATCGTTGAAGTCGCCGAGCGCGATGATCGGCTGATCCCGGAGTTCCTCGAGCCGCGTCCTCAAGCGCGCGTACTGCTTGCGCCGGTCGCCGAGCCACAGCCCGAGGTGCACCGCCACGACGTTGACCGTGAGCCCCGGCAGCTCGACGGCCCCGAAGATCGCCTTGCGCGGCTCGCGTCCCGGCACGGTCAGGTCCATTTCACCGAGCGACTCGAGCGGCCAGCGGCTCAGCACGATGTGGCCGTAGTGCCCTTCCTTCGCGCTGATCGTGCGGACCGCGACGCTCCGCCAGCCGAAGCGCCGCTCGAACCACGCGAAGAGGTCGTCGGCGACGGCGCGCGCGCTCCGCGAGTCGATCTCCTGCAGCGCCGCGATGTCGGGCTCGGCCGCCTCGAGCACCGCCGCGACCCTGTCCGGATCGCGGACGCCGTCGCGGCCGACGCACCCGTGCACGTTCCAGGTGAGCACGCGCAGCAGCCTGCCGCCGCCACTCATCGCTTCGCGAGACGGTTCACGAGCCACTGCGTCCCGAGCACTGCGCCGATCCAAAGCGCGGCCGCGCCGACGAGCAGCGCGGCGTCGAGCGGCCGCGGATTCTGCCAAAACTTCACGAGCCGGTCGCCGAAGAGGGCGATCGCCGCGATGCCCGGCAGCATGCCAAGCGCCGTGCCGAGCACGTAGTTTCGATAGCCGATCCGCGAGGCGCCGAGCACGTAGTTGACGACGGTGAACGGCGCGACCGGCACCGTGCGGAGCAGCACGACCGTGACGACGTCTCGGCCCGCGAGATGGCGGTCGACCCGCCGGAGCGCGCGGCCGACCAGCTTTCGCAGCGGGCCGCGGCCGAGCCGGTAGCCGAGGAAGTACGCCACGCTCGCGCCCCCGAGCGACCCGGCGGAGGCCCACAGGAACCCTTCGAGCGGCCCGAGCGCGATCACCGTCGCGCCGATCACGGCCGTGACCGGCACTGCCGCGACGCTCGCGGCGACGAACAGCGCGAGGAGCAACGGCACCGTCCATGCGCTGCCTCGAAGCCGCGCGACGCCTTCCGTGACGAGGGAGCCGACGCCGCTCTCGCCGAGGCCGCTCCAATGCCAGAGGGCCGCGAGCGCGACGATCGCGCCGACCAGCGCCGCGAGCCGCAGGACCCAGCGGATCTCGTTCCGGCGCCGCTTCAGCCCGAGCACGTCGTCGACGAATCGGCGCGTCGTCACGGCGCGCTCCGGATCGGCGAGGTCGACGACGATGTCCGGGTCCTGCTCGTAGAGATCGTCCGGCAGCGGTGCGACGAAACGTGCGGCGTCGCGGCGGCACGCGAGCGCTTCCGTGAGCGGCTCGCCCCACGCGAGCGCGCGCTCGACTTCCTCCGCGCTACAGCCCCAGTGCTCGGCGATCAGGCCGTTGCGGATCGCGGCGATGGCCCGCGCATGGTCCTCCGTCTCGGCCTCGACCGCGAGCTCGCACTCCGTGTCGAGCCCCATCGAGCGGTTGTTCAGGTTCGCGGAGCCGACCTTCAAGAACCTGTCGTCGACGATCAGCGCCTTCGCGTGCACGACGATCGGTTGCTCGTCGCTGCTCGGCTCGGTCTTCGCGCGCTTGCGCCGCTCGACCTTCGCCGCCGGGTAGAGGAACTGGATGCGGCTTGCGAGCTCCGGCGCGCGAAACGCCTTCATGAACTGCTCGCGGCCGACGCCCATCGTCCGCGCTTCGAGCCAGCCGCTCGGCACTTGGTTCGTCAGCACGAGCGCCTCGAGCGCCGGATTCTCGCGCATGCGCTCGACGAGGGCCTCGACCGCGACGCGGGCGGTGACGTATTGATTCTCGATATACACGAGCCGCTCGGCGCTGCGGAGCGCGGCGGCCGTCACGCGCTCGATCTCCCGGATCTCCTCCCGCGGCGATTCCGCGCCGCGCGTGCGGACGATGCCGACCGTCACCCGCTCGAGCTGCGGCTCGACGTGCTTCGGCCATGGATCGCCCGTGCACTCGACCGGCTCGACGTGCTCGCCGAGCGCGCTCTCCCAGCGCTCGCGCACGCGCTCGGCGAGAGCCGCGGCCGTCTCGCCGTCGACGACCATCGTCATGTCGTGCGTCGGAGGGTAGAGCCGGCCGCTCGGCAGCCGGCGCGCGGTGTTGACCGCGCGATGGTCGCGCGTGTCCCAGCGGCCGAGCGCGAGATCGATGCCGCCGCAGTACGCGACCTTGTCGTCGATAACGACGAGCTTCTCGTGATGACACGCGGCGAACGGCAGACAGTTGTCGAGCTGAATGTCGATCCGCGCAGGTTTTTGCCAGCCGAACATCAGGCTCGGGAAGAGCTCGCGCTGGAATGCGTAGAAGAGCGAGTAGTCCCAGAGCAGGATGCGGATATGGAGCTCCGGCCGCCGCTTCAGCAGCCAGCGCAGCAGCTTGCGCAACCCCTCCGGAGCGCCGTCGCGCGGCCGCTCGGCGCCGCGAAGCTTCAGCCGGCTGTGCAGCTCCCAGCCGAGGATGAAGATCGAGCGCTCCGCTTCGAGCAGCGACGCACGCAGCGCGCCGAAGTAGTTCGCGCCGTCGACGAGCACCGCGGCACGCTCGGCGCGCGTTCGGCGCCAGCACGTCTCGCCCTCGACGAGCAGCGGCGTCCGCGCTTCGGAGGGCTGGCGGTTCGAGGTGAGCTCGGGTGCTTGATCCATGCGGCCGCGGCTTTTCCCGGGTCGGTGCAAGGCTCGTGCCACAAGGCGGCGCGGCGACGGCCGATGCGCCGGCTCGTGACGCGCGTCGACGCGCCGGCGCGGCGTCCCCCCTACGATCAACGACCGAGACCGGGCGCGGCGGTCAGCCGCTCCCCGGCGAGTGCAACGGAGTGCGCGTGTCAAAAAGGAACGAATTACAGGAGTTTCCCGAGCCGCCGGCCGCGGCCGATCACGCGGCGGATCTCGTGATCGACTGGCCCGCGCCGGCGATCACGCTCGAGGAGGTCGACCGCGTCCTCGAGGCGAGCGCGGAATGGGTCGAGCCGGACGACGACGATTTCGGCGCGGCCGAATCGTTCGCCGTGTACGACGAGTATCTGCAGATGCTCGATCAGCTGCCGGTGCTGAGCGACGTCGTTCGCGAGCCGCCGAAGGTCGTGATTCGCGACTTCCGGCTCGGTCAGCGCCCGGACCTGCGGAAGACGCCGCGCGAGGACCCTTACACGCTGCTCGAGCAACAGACCGCCGATCTCGAGGAACGCTACCGCGAGTACGCCGAGCTCTGCGCGAACGGCAGCGCACCGAAGCCGACGGCGACGAAGCGCACCGGTACATCGCGAAAGCCGAAGCAGAAGCGGAAAGGCGCGAAGCGCCGCAAGCGCTGACCGCACCCGCGGCGCTGCGGCGACGAAGGGTAGGAGCGGCTGTCCAGCCGCGACCGCCGCTCGCTCTATCGATTAACGACCCGAGGAGCGCACCGCCCACCACGAACGGCGCGCCCCTCGAAGTTGCGTCTCAGTCGATCGCGAAGCAGTAAAACATGCCCGCCCCGCCCGTAGCGGCGAGGCTCTCCATCGAGCACCCCTGCGACGGATGGATCGCGTTCCACGAGTTCACGCCGGGATTGCGCCCGAGGCGATCCGCGTGGCCGAGCGTCGCCCGGGAGTCGTTGCTGCCGTCCGTCCAGTTGTTGCAGTGGAGCCCCGACGACGTGCCGTCCTCGTTCGTGCCGGTCAGGATGTCGTGCTGCAACGGCTGCGCGAGCGGAGCAGGGGGATCGCCGCCGAGATAATTCGGCGCCTCGCCCTTCTCGTTCAGCGCCGTCTCCGCCGTGATCTTGTTGTTGTCGCTATGCAGATCGGCGACGTTCTGCGCGATCAGCTGACCCTTCGCGTTGTACCACGGACCGCTGCCGATGCGGTCACGCGCATCTTCCGAGTCCGTCGAGAGGTACGCCCGCCAGGTCTTGTTGCCCGCGCCGACCGCCGCCGCGAGCGATTGGCAGTGCGCGTCCGCGCCTTCGAGGCCGCCGAGATCGCCGCCCCGGCCCGGGTTCGAGCTGGTGACGAAGAAGCTCATGTTCGCGGGGGCCTGTGCGAGCGCGACACCGACGCTGACCGCCAAGACCCCCAGCGCGCCGAGCGCTTTGCTGCGATTCATTAATGTTCTCCTTTATTTAGATGCGCCAGATGAGCGCAATCGCCTCTCGAACGTAACGGAGGCACTGGGCGAGGTCAACGTGGCACCTGTCGCCATATGACGACGCGTCGACGGGTCTCGAGCGCCGCGCAACTCGCTCGGCGAGGCGCACCTCGGCGCGTTGGACGATCAGTCGAGCAGGAAATACTCGACCGTCGAGACGACGCGAATCTTCTTCACCTGCGGCGAGCCCAGGTCGCGGTCGGTGATGTCGATCACGCCCTGGTTCGCGCTGCGGATGCCGCCGACGCGAGCGCCGGAATCGAGCGCGAACTGCTCGGCCGCCGCGCGCGCGTTAGCGGTCGCTTCGGCGATCAGCTCCGGCTTCACGTCGTTCAAGCGCGTGTACTCGAACTGCGGAAACCCGCCTTCGGCGAGCACGACGCCGGCGGCGACGAGCTCGCCCGTGCGCCTCAGCGCGTCGAGCGCCTCCGCCACGCGCGACGTCCGCAGCGTCACCGTGTTGCCGTAGCGGTAACGCTCCCGCGGCTGCTGATCGCCCCATGCGTAAGCCGCCCGATCCTCGAGCCGCGGCGGCGAGACGACGATCTCGTCCTCGCCGAAGCCCGCGTCCATGAAGAAGCGCCGGATCGACTCGGTGTTCCTATCGAGGACGGCCTGCACCTGCGCGAGGTCGTTGCCGGAGACCGCGTGCGGCAGCGGCCACACGACGAGATCGGCGTCGACGTAGCGCTCCGCGAGCCCCTTGACCGTCACATACCGGTCCGCGGTGCGGAACTTCTGGAGGCCCCCAGCGGCGAGCCAACCGCCGGAGGCAACGCCTGCGGCGAGGATCAATGCAATCGCAATGGATGATGGCGTCGTGCTCTTCAAGGTCGCATTCCTTCGTCGTTGTGAACGTTCCGCTCTGCAGCAGGGCGCGCAATCGCCCGGTCGCAAGAAGTCGCGAATCGGCAAGGCCGATGAGCCGAGGCGAGCAAGTGTGCCTGCTCCTTGAGCCCGATCGATCGGGCCGTAACCGGCTCGGATTGTAGTTCACGGGGTAACCTCCAGCGAGCGCAGCGGCTGCACGTCCGCGCTGGCTCGCGAGCCGCGAAGCGATTGCTACTTCTCGCTGCGACGTGGCTCATGGCTCCAGGCACGCACGAGTGGAATCCTCGCGGTCTTGCGGAGGGGCGGTCAGAACTCATGCGTCGTTGTTTGCTGGAACCGATCCCCGAGCTCGAACTCGCGGCGAAGCTTCTGGACGCGGCGGCGGACGCGCTGTTGCTCGGTTACACGGCTTTAGCGCGTGAGCTCATAGCAGAAGCTGAAATGCCTTGATCATCCAACACGCGATTCGCACGCCGGCACAGCAGTCGAGAATCCGGTAACGAGCAGTTGCGCTCTGGAGACTCGGCTGCAGCGTCGGTATCGTCCGAAGTACTTGGCAGAAGACCAATCCGGGGCGGAGCTGCGCACGCGAGGCCGCTTACGGTTAGCGGCGCGGGCGTCGAGCGGCACCGGATTGGCGAATCGCAGGGTCGAAACGAACGAACGGCCTCCCTTCCGATAGGATGGTGGCGTAGTACGATTGGCTGCCCGCGTGAACCAAGAACGTTCTGTGCGGGCCGCAACCAGCAGCCCGCCGGTAAGAAGTTCCTCGCACCATATAAGCAACTCTGTGGGTGCGCCGGTCTTTCCCGGACACTCGCAACCAAGAATCAGATAGCGTGGTGGTACGAGGCGATGCGCTTGATCCGTGTGCCATGGAAATGCACAGACGCCGTAGATTCGACTCAATGATCTTGGGTGAGCCTCAGTTTTCTCTAAGGGAGTGAGGCGATCGATGCGCCTGCGCGCTCGACGAGACCTGACACTCGCTAGTCGCGAAGGACCGCTCGAGAACTGGACGCTGTCGCTACTATCGGTC
>CAYWGQ010000162.1:0-8507 GCA_964457725.1 uncultured Gammaproteobacteria bacterium | reverse complement strand
CTGCTCGGCATGTGGACGGTCACGCTCCTGCTGAAGCCGATCGTCGTCGTCGCGCATCTCTTCGGCGGCTTCGCGACGCTCGCGCTCCTGTTCTGGCTCGGCCGCTGGCGAACCGGCAGGATCGCGGCGCCGCCCGCGTGGCGCACGCTCGGCCTCGCGGCCGCCGCGGTGCTGGTGCTGCAGATCGGGCTCGGCGGCTGGACGAGCGCGAACTACGCCGCGCTCGCCTGCCCCGATTTCCCGACGTGTCAGACGCAGTGGTGGCCCGAGATCGCGGACTTCGGCGAGGCGTTCGTGCTGTGGCGCGGGATCGGCATCGACTACGAGGGCGGCGTGCTGGATCACCCTGCGAGGGTCGCCGTGCACTTCACGCATCGCCTGGGCGCGATCGCGGCCACGCTCGCGCTCGCGGCCTTCGGGGCGCTCCTGCTGCGGGACCGCCGCGTCCGCCCGGACGGCGCCGTGCTCCTCGCAGCGCTCGCCGTGCAACTCGCGCTCGGCGCGGGTATCGTGTTGCTCGGGGTGCCGCTGCCGGTCGCGGTCGCCCACAACGGCGGGGCGGCCCTGCTGCTCCTTGCGGTCGTCAATGCTAACCAAAGAATTGCACAACGCTAAGCTGTCGCAGCCTCCGCGGTTTCGCGACTACTACGTGCTGACGAAGCCGCGTATCGTGCAGCTCCTCGTGTTCACGGCGATCGTCGGCATGCTGCTTGCGGCGCCGGGCCTGCCGCCGCTCGACGCGCTCGTGTTCGGCAGCATCGGCATCGGGCTCGCGGCGGCCTCCGCCGCCGCCGTGAATCACGTGCTCGATCAGCGGCTCGATGCGCAGATGCAGCGCACGCGCAATCGGCCGCTGCCGTCGGGCCGAGTCTCCGAGCGCGACGCGCTGTCGTTCGCGATCGCGATCGGGCTCGCGGGCCTCGCGATCCTCGTGCTCTTCGTCAACGCGCTGACCGCGTTTTTGACGTTCGTCTCGCTGATCGGCTACGCGATCGTCTACACGGTCTATCTGAAGCGGGCGACGCCGCAAAACATCGTCATCGGCGGGATCGCGGGCGCGGCGCCGCCGGTGCTCGGCTGGGCTGCCGTCACGAACGAGGTGAGCGGCTACGCGCTGCTCCTCTGTCTGCTGGTGTTCACGTGGACGCCGCCGCATTTCTGGGCGCTCGCGATCGCCCGGCGGGCCGACTACGAGCGGGCGGACATCCCGATGCTGCCGGTGACGCATGGCGAGGCGCTGACGAAGTCGTTCGTCGTCTACTACATCATCCTGCTGCTCGTCGTGTCCGTGCTGCCGTACCTGACCGGGATGAGCGGCATGCTCTACCTGCTCGGCGCGCTCGCGCTCGGCGGCGGCTTCCTATACTACGGGGTGAGGCTGAAGGCCGGCGGCGACGCCCGAGTCGCGATGCAGACCTTCTCCTACTCGATCACCTACCTCATCGCCCTCTTCAGCTTCCTGCTGATCGATCATTACATGCCGCTTCTCTGGCCGGCCTGACGGCGGCCGGGCTTTCTCCGCGAGCGCGCCATGGACGTGACCGACATCATCGAGCCGTTGAACGACGCGCAACGCGCGGCCGTGACCGCGGCCGACCGCTCGATGCTGGTGCTAGCGGGCGCGGGCAGCGGCAAGACCCGCGTGCTCGTGCACCGGATCGCGTGGCTGATCCGGGTCGCGGGCGTCGCCCCGCAGCACATTCTCGCGGTCACGTTCACGAACAAGGCCGCGAACGAGATGCGCGACCGGATCGAGTCGCTGCTCGGGTTCCCGACGCGGCACCTCTGGATCGGCACGTTCCACGGCCTCGCGCACCGGTTCCTGCGAATCCACGCGGCCGACGCGGGCCTCGCCGAGGGGTTCCAGATCATGGACTCCGAGGATCAGCTGCGCACGATCAGGCGTCTGCTGAAGCGGCTCGAGCTCGACGAGAACGAGTGGGCGCCGCGCGACGTGCAGTGGTTCATCAACGCGCAGAAGGACGAGGGCCTGCGTCCGAAGGCGCTCAACGACGAGGGGAACGCGGGCCGCCGGCAGATGATCGAGCTCTATGCGCGCTACGAGAAGCTCTGCGCGGAGCAGTCGGTCGTCGATTTCGGCGAGCTCTTGCTCCGCACGCTCGAGCTGCTCGAGGCGCGCCCGGACCTGCTCGCGCAGTACCGCGGCCGCTTCCGGCATCTGCTGGTCGACGAGTTCCAGGACACGAACGCGATCCAGTACCGCTGGTTCCGCCTGCTCGCCGGAACGACCGGCGTGCCGTTCGTCGTCGGCGATGACGATCAGTCGATCTATCGCTGGCGGGGCGCGCGGGTCGAGAACCTGCAGCGCTTCGTGCAGGACTTCCCGGGGACGGAGATCGTCCGGCTGGAGCAGAACTACCGCTCGACCCGGACGATCCTCGCGGCGGCGAACGCGGTGATCGCGAATAACAGCGGCAGGCTCGGCAAAAACCTGTGGACGGCGGGCGACACCGGCGACCCGATCAAGCTGTACGCGGCGTACAACGAGCGGGACGAGGCGGAGTTCGTCGTGAACCGCATTCGCGACCACATCGCGCACGGCGGGCGACGGAGCGACGTCGGCGTGCTGTACCGCTCGAACGCGCAATCGCGCGTGTTCGAGGAATACCTGCTCGGTGCCGGTATCCCGTATCGGGTCTACGGGGGTGTGCGTTTCTTCGAGCGGGCCGAGATCAAGGACGCGCTCGCCTACCTGCGCTTGATCGCGAACCGCAACGACGACGCATCGTTCGAGCGCGTCGTCAACGTGCCGCCGCGCGGCATCGGCGCGCGGACGATGGACGCGGTCCGCGAGGCCGCGCGCGGAGCCGGCGTCTCACTGTGGCGCGCCGCGGCCAGCGTGCTGACCGAGGGAGAGATTCCGAAGCGCTCCGCGCAAGCGCTGCACGGCTTCCTCGCGCTGATCGAGAAGCTCGACGAGGAGACTCGAGCGCTGCCGCTCGACGCGCAGGTCGAGCGGGTCATCCACGCGAGCGGGCTGACCGCGCATCACGCGAAGGAGCCGCTCGCCGGCGAGGCGCGGGTCGAGAACCTGGAGGAGCTCGTCACTGCGGCGCGGGACGTCGTCGGCAGCTCCGATGGCGAGTTGCCGCCGCTCGCCGAGTTCCTGAGCCACGCGGTGCTCGAGTCGGGCGAAGGGCAGGCGGATGCCTACCAGGACAGCGTGCAGCTGATGACGCTGCACTCCGCGAAGGGTCTCGAGTTCGAGCTGCTGTTCCTCTGCGGAATGGAGGACGGCCTGTTCCCGCACCAACGCTCGCTGAACGACCCGGAAGGGCTCGAGGAGGAGCGCCGGCTTTGCTACGTCGGCATCACCCGCGCGAAACGCGAGCTCTATCTCACCTACGCGGAGCAGCGGCGGCTGCACGGTCAGGAGAGCTACACGACGCCGTCGCGCTTCATCCGCGAGATTCCGCCGGAGCTCGTCGAGGAGATTCGGCCGACGCTCGTGGTCTCGCGGCCGCTGTATCGACGGCCGTCGGCGACGGAGACGCACGGTGTGCGGCTCGGGCAACGCGTGCGGCACGGCAAGTTCGGCGAGGGCATCGTGCTGAACAGCGAAGGCAGCGGCGCGCACGCGCGCGTGCAGGTCAACTTCGAGCGCGCGGGCACCAAGTGGCTCGTCGTCGCCTATGCGAATCTCGAGCTGATGTAGACTTGAGCGCCATCGAGCACCTCCGCGGCAGACGATGAACATCCTGATCTTGGGTGCCGGGCAGGTCGGAACGACCGCCGCCTACAGCCTGGCGCGCGAGGAGGCGAACGACGTCACGATCGTCGACCGCAACCCGGACTTGCTGCGGGAGCTTCAGGATCGGCTCGACGTCCGGACCGTCGTCGGCAACGCTTCCTACCCGGACGTGCTCGAGCGCGCGGGCGGCAAGGATGCGGACATCATCATCGCGCTGACCGACAGCGACGAGATCAACATGCTGTCGTGCCAGATCGCCTACACGCTGTTCCGCACGCCGACGCGGATCGCGCGCATTCGCGCTCCCGAGCTGATCCGGCGCACGGAGCTTTTCGGCCCCGACAAGATCCCGGTCGACGTCGCGATCAGCCCCGCGTCGCTCGTGACCGACTACATCGAGCAGCTGATCCGCTTCCCCGGCGCACTGCAGGTGCTCGACTTCGCCAATGGCAGGCTGCGGCTCGTCGCGGCGCGCGCGCATCACGGCGGCGCGCTCGTCGGCCGTCCGCTCCGGGAGCTGCCGCAGCACGTCCCGAGCGTCGAGTGTCGCGTCGTCGCGATCTATCGCGGGGATCGCGGCATCATCCCGGACGGCGATACGATCGTCGAGGACGGCGACGAGGTGTTCTTCATAGCGGCACGGAAAGATATCCGGACCGTGCTGTCCGAGATGCGGAAGCTCGACGATCCGGTCCGCAGCGTCGTGATCGCCGGCGGCGGCCACATCGGGTTCCAACTCGCGCGGGCGCTCGAGGATACGACTCACGTGAAGGTGATCGAGCGCGGCTTCGAGCGCGCGCGGCTGATCTCCGAGCAGCTCGACAAGGCGATGGTGCTGCACGGCGATGCCGCCGACGAGGAGCTGCTGCTCGAGGAGAACATCGACAGCGCGGACGTGTTCGTCGCCGTCACGAACGCCGAGGAGGCGAACATCCTCTCGGCGATGCTCGCGAAGCGCCTCGGCGCTCGCAAGGTGATGGCGCTGATCAACAAGCCGGCGTATGCGGAGCTGGTCGAGGCCGGCACGATCGACATCGCGATCTCGCCGCAGCAGATCACGCTGGGAACGCTGCTCGCGCACGTGCGGCGCGGCGACGTCGTCAAAGTGCATTCTCTCCGCCGCGGCGCGGCCGAGGCGATCGAGGCGGTCGCGCACGGCGATGCGCGCGAGTCGCGGGTGGTCGGCCGCAGGATCGAGGAGATCAAGCTGCCGCGCGGGGCGACGATCAGCGCGATCGTGCGCGGCGAAGAGGTGCTGATGGCCCACCACGACACGCAGATCGAGGCGGACGACCACGTCATCCTGTTCATCGCGGACCCACGCCAGATCGACGAGGTCGAGCGGCTCTTCGAGGTCGGCGTGACGTTCGTCTGAAGGTTCGGAGGGAACGGTGGCCGCATCGACCGTGCAGCGCGTGCTCGGCCTGCTGCTCGCGCTGTTCAGCCTGACGATGCTGCCGCCGATCGGCGTCGCGCTGTACTTCGGCGACGGCACCTGGGACGTGTTCGGCGCATCCCTTCTCCTGATCCTCGGCGCGGGGCTCCTGATCTGGTGGCCGGTGCGGCGGGAGCGGCGGGAGCTGCGCCTGCGGGACGGCTTCCTCGTCGTTGCGCTCTTCTGGGTCGTGCTCGGGACGTTCGGCGCGGCTCCGTTCCTGCTGACCGAGCGTCCCGAGATGTCGTTCACGGAGGCGGTATTCGAGTCGATCTCCGGGCTCACGACGACGGGCGCGACGGTGCTCGTCGGGCTCGAAGACCTGCCTCCCGCGATTCTCTACTACCGCCATCAGCTGCAATGGTTCGGCGGCCTCGGGATCATCGTGCTCGCCGTCGCGGTGCTGCCGATGCTCGGCGTCGGCGGGATGCAGCTCTACCGTGCGGAGACGCCCGGCCCGGTCAAGGACACGAAGCTCACGCCGCGGATCAAGCAGACCGCGAAGGCGCTCTGGTACATCTACCTCGCCATCACCGTCGCGTGCGCCGCCTCGTACTGGCTCGCCGGCATGACGCCGTTCGACGCGATCTGTCACAGCTTCTCGACCGTCGCGATCGGCGGGTTCTCGACCCGCGACGCCAACCTCGGGTACTACGATTCCCCGGCGATCCACGTCGTCGCGATCGCGTTCATGTTCCTGTCGGCCGTGAACTTCTCGCTGCACTTTCTGTCGTGGCGTGCGCGGAGCCTGCTGCACTACTTCCGCGACGCGGAGTTTCGTACCTACTGCTGGTTCCTCGGCGGCATGTCCACGGTCGTCGTCGCGTATCTCCTCTGGGCCGGTCACTACGACAGCACGAGCGAAACCGTGCTGAGGGGTGCGTTCCAGGCGGTCTCGATCGCGACGACTGCGGGCTTCACGACGGACGTGTTCGCGCTCTGGCCGGGCGCGCTGCCGATCTTGCTGCTCTTCTCGAGCTTCGTCGGGGGCTGCGCGTACTCGACCGCCGGCGGCATGAAGGTGATCCGCTGGCTTCTGATCTACAAGCAGGGCGCGCGCGAGTTCCTGCGGCTCGTGCATCCGAGCGCCGAGGTGCCGGTGAAGGTCGGCGGCAAGACCGTCTCGCAACGGGTCGTCGACGCGGTCTGGGGCTTCTTCGCCGTGTACCTGATCGTGTTCGCAATCCTGATGCTGATCCTGCTCGGCACCGGCGTCGACCAGGTTTCGGCGTTCGCCGCGGTCGCGGCCGCGCTGAACAACCTCGGCCCCGGCCTCGGCCAGGTCGCGGGCGGCTTCCATTCGCTGCCCGACGTCGCGAAATGGGCTACCGTGTACGCGATGCTGCTCGGCCGGCTCGAGATCTTCACGTTGCTCGTGCTGGTCACGCCGGCTTTCTGGAGGCGCTGAAGCGGGATGGATCCGATCGCAAGCCTGGAGGCGATGCTCGCGCGCGGCCAAGACGGTGCGACGCTGCGCTTCGCGCTCGCCTCGCGCTATCTCGAAGCAGGGGACGCCGAGAGCGCCTGCCGGCACGCTCGAGTTGCCGTGTCGATCGACCCTGACTATTCTGCGGCCTGGAAGCTGCTCGGCCGAGCGGAAGCGGAAGCGAAGCGTCCGGCGGAGGCCGCGGCCGCGTACGAGCGAGGGATCGACGTGGCCGAGCGGCGGGGGGACATCCAGGCGGCGAAAGAGATGCGCGTTTTCTTGAAGCGCCTGCGCGCGGCGGGCGCGCCGCCGACTTGAGCCGAGCGGCCGAAGGATAACAACAGCGCTCGAATGCAATCCGTCGAACTCGTACTGAGGCGGATAAACGCAAGCCTCGGCCGGGCCGTGGCCTGGCTCATGCTGCCGATGGTCATCGGCACGTTCGTCGTCGTCGTGCTGCGCTACGCGTTCGGCCTCGGCTGGATCTGGATGCAGGAGGCCGTGATGTGGATGCACGCGGCGCTCTTCATGCTGGCCGCGGCCTATACGCTCGGCTGCGACGGGCACGTCCGCGTCGACGTGCTGTACGCCCGGATGTCGCCGCGCCGGCGAGCGTGGGTGAACGCGCTCGGCACGCTGCTCTTCTTGCTGCCGATGGCGGGGTTCATCGCGGTCGAGAGCTTCGAGTACGTGCAGGTGTCCTGGTCGATTCGGGAGGGCTCGCGCGAGGCGGGCGGGTTGCCGTATCCGTTCGTGCCGCTCCTGAAGACGCTGATTCCGCTGACGGCCGTCACCCTGCTGCTGCAAGGCGTCGCGCAGCTGATTGCGAGCGCGCTCGAGCTTCGGGCTTCCGCCGCGCGTGAAGCGCCGCCGGGAGGCTGACGATGGAGTGGGTCGGCCTGCTGATGTTCCTCGTCGTCATCGCGACGTTGATGGCCGGTTACCCGGTCGCGTTCACGCTCGGCGGAACCGCGTTGCTGTTCGCGTTCTTCGGCTGGCTCGGCGGCTGGTTCGACTCGACGTTCCTCGGCACGATGCCGAACAGGCTTTTCGGCGTGATGGCGAACGAGACGCTGCTCGCCGTGCCGCTCTTCGTGTTCATGGGCGTGACCCTCGAGCGGGCGAGGATCGCCGAGAGCCTGCTCGACAACCTGAGCGCGCTCTTCGGCGGGCTGCGCGGCGGGCTCGGCATCTCGGTGATGGTCGTCGGGATGCTGCTCGCGGCGAGCACCGGGATCGTCGGCGCGACGGTCGTCACGATGGGCCTCTTGTCGCTGCCGACGATGCTCGCGCGCGGCTACAGCCCGCGGCTCGCGAGCGGCGCGATCTGCGCGGCCGGCACGCTCGGCCAGATCGTCCCGCCGTCGATCGTGCTCGTGCTCCTCGGCGACGTGCTCTCCGCCGCCTACAGCCAGGCCCAGCTCCAGCAGGGGGTGTTCTCGCCGGACACCGTGTCCGTCGGCGATCTCTTCGCCGGCGCGCTCGTGCCAGGCCTCGCGCTGGTCGCGCTCTATATCTTCTACCTGATCGGTGTCGCGATCTTCCGGCCCGATGCGATGCCCGCGTTCGAGCGCGACCAACGGCCGTCGTTCCTGCGGCTCGGACTGTCGCTGCTGCCGCCGCTCGGGCTCATTCTCGCCGTGCTCGGCTCGATCATCGCCGGTCTCGCTACGCCGACCGAAGCCGCCGGCGTCGGCGCGGTCGGCGCGCTGCTGCTCGCGCTCGGCCGCCGGCAGCTCACGTTGGCGCGGCTGCGTGAGGTGCTCGAGAGCACGGCCCGCGTGACCAGCATGGTCTTCTTGATCCTGGTCGGGGCGTCTGTGTTCTCGCTCGTGTTCCGCGGCTACGGCGGCGATCTGCTCGTGCACGAGCTGCTGACGAGCTTGCCGGGCGGTGCATTCGGCGCGCTGCTCGTCGTGATGGTGCTGATGTTC
>CAYWGQ010000161.1:0-8534 GCA_964457725.1 uncultured Gammaproteobacteria bacterium | reverse complement strand
GCTTGTGCATCTGATAGAGGCGATGCACGCCCGTGGTCGTCTCCTCGGACACGCCCTTGATCGACTTCGCGAGCCGCTCGAAGCGCTTCGGGTCCTTCGCGAGCGCCTTCTTCACCTGCGCGAGGAGCACCTTCTCCTCCTCGCTCTCCGGCGTCTTGTCGAGCACCTTCGGATTGCTGGTCGCCTCGTACCCGAGATGCACGAACAGCGTCGCGTCACCGCCGTCGTCGAGGATCATGTTCGGCTCGCCCTCGGGGCCCCAGTCGAACGTGCGGTCGATGAACTCCCAGTACTCGGTCAGCGACTCGCCCTTGTACGCGAACACGGGAATGCCCTTCGCGGCCAGCGCGGCGGCGGCGTGATCCTGCGTCGAGAACACGTTGCAGCTCGCCCAACGGATCTTCGCGCCGAGCGCGATCAGCGTCTCGATCAGCACCGCCGTCTGCACGGTCATGTGCAGCGAGCCGGTGATGCGTGCGCCCGCCAAAGGCTGCTTCGGCCCGTACTCCTTTCGGATGGCCATCAGGCCGGGCATCTCGTGCTCGGCCAGCTCGATCTCCATGCGCCCGAACGGGGCCAGCGACAAGTCCTTGACGAAGAAGTCGCCCTGCCCACTCTGCGCGGCCGATGCCTGACTACTCATGATGCTTACTCCTAAATGGCTACAAAGAACGGCCGAAGCTGGCCTTGAAACGGTCCTCGAACTGCTGCCGCGTGAAGATGTGGTTCTGGGTGCCGTGCTGCTCGATCTTGATCGCACCCATCAGGCTCGCGATGCGGCCGGTCGTTTCCCAATCGAGCTTGTGCAGCAGCCCATACACGAGCCCCGCCCGGTAAGCGTCCCCGCACCCGGTCGGGTCCTCGATCGCAGCCGGCTTCACGATCGGAATCTCGTACTCGGCGCTCGCAGTGTAGATCGACGAGCCCTCGGAGCCGCGCGTCACGATCAGCGCGTCGACCCGGGACGTGACGTCCTCGATGTCCCAGCCGGTCCGGTCCTTCAAGAGCTGCCACTCGTAGTCGTTCACCGTGACCCAAGTGCTCTGGTCGATGAACCGCCTGAGCTCCTCGCCGTTGAACATCGGCATGCCCTGGCCGGGATCGAAGATGAACGGGATGCCGGCGGCCGCGAACTGCTCGGCGTGCTCGATCATGCCGGTACGGCCGTCCGGCGAGACCATCCCGAGCGTCACGCCTGTCGCGTCGGTCACCTTGTTCAGCTCGGAGCGGTTCATCGCGCCGGGGTGAAACGCCGTGATCTGGTTGCGGTCGAGATCGGTCGTGATGAACGCCTGCGCGGTGTAGTAATCGTCGAGCGTCCGGATGTGATCGGTTCGGATGCCCCACTGCCGGAGCCAATCGCGGTACGGGCCGAAGTCGTGGCCCACCGTCGCCATCGGCAGGGGATCCTCGCCGAGGAGCTTCAGGTTGTAGGCGATGTTCGCGGCGCAGCCGCCGAACTCCCGCCGCAGCCGCGGCACGAGGAACGACACGTTCAGGATGTGAATCTTGTCCGGGAGGATGTGATGCCTGAACGAATCCTCGAACACCATGATGTTGTCGTAGGCGACCGAACCGCAGATGAGAGCCGTCATCCTTCCGTTGTCCTCTCGTGCTTGCCCGTGTTGGGATTGCCGTGGGAGCGGCCTCCGTGCCGCGGCGCCTCGCCGTCCTACCGTTCGGCGGGCCGGCCCCGGAACGGAGGCCGCTCCCAGCTGCTTCTCGAGCCTACTTACACTCGGCCTTCAGCGCCTCTGCCTTGTCCGTCTTCTCCCAGCTGAAGTCCGGACGGCCGAAGTGACCGTAGGACGCGGTCTTGCGGTAGATCGGACGCAGCAGGTCCAGCATCTTCAGGATGCCGTACGGGCGCAAGTCGAAGTGCTTGCTGACGGCGGCCGCGATCTTGTCCTCCGGCACCTTGTTGGTGCCGAAGGTCTCGACCGTGACGGACGTCGGCTTCGCGACGCCGATCGCGTAGGACACCTGCACCTCGCAGCGGTCGGCGAGCCCGGCCGCGACGACGTTCTTCGCGACGTAGCGGCAAGCGTACGCGGCGGAACGGTCCACCTTCGACGGATCCTTACCCGAGAACGCGCCGCCGCCGTGCCGAGCCATGCCGCCGTACGTGTCGACGATGATCTTCCGGCCGGTGAGGCCGCAGTCGCCCATCGGGCCGCCGATCACGAACCGGCCGGTCGGGTTGATGTGGTAGGCGGTGTCCTTGCTGATCCACTTCTGCGGGATGACCGGCTTGATGATCTCCTCCATCACCGCCTCCTGCAGCTCCTTCAGGGAGATGTCGGGGCTGTGCTGGGTCGAGAGCACGATTGCGTCGATCGCGGTCGGCTTGTCGTCGACGTAGCGGAACGTGACCTGGCTCTTCGCGTCGGGGCGCAGCCACGGCAGCCGGCCGGCCTTGCGGACCTCCGCCTGGCGCTCGACCAGCCGGTGCGAATAGATGATCGGCGCCGGCATGAAGCTGTCGGTCTCGTTCGTCGCATAACCGAACATCAAGCCCTGGTCGCCCGCACCCTGCTCCTCCGGAGCCTGGCGGTCGACGCCCTGCGCGATGTCCTGGGACTGCTTGCCGAGCGCGTTGATGACGGCGCACGTGTTGCCGTCGAAGCCCTTGTCGGAATGGTCGTAACCGATGTCGAGCACGACCTGGCGGATGAGCGGCTCGAATTCGACGACGGCGTTCGTCGTGATCTCGCCCGCGACCATGACGAGACCGGTCTTGGTCAGCGTCTCGCACGCGACGCGGCTCCGCGGGTCCTGCGCAATGATCGCATCCAGGATCGCGTCGGAGATCTGGTCGGCCATCTTGTCCGGATGCCCCTCACCGACGGACTCCGACGTAAACAAATATGTTCTGCTCATGATTGCTTTTCCTACCTGGTCGATTGACGTCTTTGGTGCCCTAATCGCTAGCCAGCTACCTCAAAGCCCGTGGCTTTGGCATTCAGCTCGAATTGCCCCTCGAGAACCGCTCGCGCCCAGCGCGCCGACTTCAGCACGCCGCCGAAAGCGAAGAAGTGCACCTTTTGCATGCGGCAGCCCGGATGCGCCGCCCGATGCTGCGCGAGGTGCGCGATCATGTCGTCTGGAGCCTGGGTGCGCAGCAGGTTGGCCATCGCGCCGGTTCTAGTCGTCAGCATGCGCGCCGACGCACCCACGCCGCACAGCATCGCAAAGCGCGCCAGCTGCCGCAACGACGCGGGACCGGCGACACCGACGTGAATCGGCAGGGTGATACCGGCGGCGGTCGTCTTCGCCTCCCAGTCGATGAACGCCTGCGGATCGAAACCGAACTGCGTCGCGAAGTAGATCTCGAAGCCCGCCTCCTTCGCGAACGCAGCCTTGCCTTCGAGCGCCTGCTGCACGCGCTCCTCGCCGATCGCCTTGCTGCCTTCGGGGTGGCCCGCCACACCGACCCGCTTGAAGCCGTACTTCCGAAAGAGGCCCGTCTTCAGGACCTCGAGGCTGCCTTCGAACGCCTGATCCTCGACGGCGATGTCGCCGCCGACGACGAGCGCTTGCGTGACACCCGCCTCGGCGAGCGCGGCCAGCGCGCGCTCGAGCTGGGCTTCGCTCGACAGCTTGCGCGCGATGATGTGCGGGGTCGCCTGGAGGCCGAGACGCTGCAGACGGGCCGCGAGCGCGACGATATCGTCGATCGGCACCCCGGGCGGGTGGGCCATGTACACCGAGGTGCCTGGCGGCAGCACCTGCGCCAGCTCGTCGAGCCGCTCCGCGTCGTGCGGCGTCGCCTCGATCGAGAAATCCTGCAGAAACGCTTGGATCGCTTGCTTGGGGTCCTGTTCGGTCAAAGTCGTCCCTCCGGCCACGAGAGCCGTCATGCTACTGCTTTCTCGAGACGACGAAGGCCTCGTCGTTGAACCACAGGCCCTTGTACTTCTTCAGCACCTCGGACGTCGCCTGCAGGTACTCGCCGGAGCTGATGACGGGCTCGAGGCGCTCGTCCTCGATCTGCGCGACGTAGATCGATGCGTTCCAGGCCGCGAACAGCGTCGACGTGCCGATGCTCTGCTGCACCTCGCTCGGCAGCGTGTGCATCTCGTAGCGGAACACGGCCTTCGCGTCCGACCCGGTGATGAAGTTGAAGTTGCGCGCATCGCGCCCGAGCTCCTCGCGCAGCACCTTCACGAGCTCGTGGCGATTGACGCTGAACGGGTCCTCGTCCGGCCAGATCTTGCGGACGAGCTCGAGCGCCGGATCGTCGCCGCAGGATTGCACCGCGAGGAGCCGGCCGGCCGGCCCGAGCGCACGGACGAGCGGCGCGAGGACCTTCTTCACCTTGAACTCCGCGCTCATTCGCGCCCGCCACGGTTGCGACGCGACGACGAGGTCGTAGTCGCCGGCGACCTGCCCCGGCTTCGGGATCACGCCGTCGAGCAGGAAGGAGTGGTCCTTGCGATAGATCACGAGGACCGACGGGCGCACGTAGATCGGATTGCCGGTCTTCTCGCTCGATTTGACCTGCCAGCCCTCGACGAGCACGGGATCGAGCGCCCGCAGCTGCTCGCCGTACTCGTGCGCGCTGTCGCCCTCGAGCGCGACTTCGCGCCAGTTCAGCGCCGCCGCGCTGTTGACGTTTCGCGGCCTGAGCCACGGCGCCTCGGCGTAATACAGATTGGTGACGACAATTACCGTCGCCGGATGCTCGATGAAGCGGTCCGGCAGCTTCTCGAGCGAGAGGCGCACGTCCTCGAGGCTGATCTCCTTGCCGACGACGAGGAACGGCATGATCGGATAACGCCGGTGCATCGCCCGCATCAAGTGGCTCAGCACGGTCGCGTCGCCCATTCCTGCGTCGAACACGCGCAGCGCCGGCGGCGTCGGCTTCAGATGGGTGAGCTCGCGGGTCGCGCGCTCGGCCACCTTCCACTTCTCGTTCGTCGTGTTGACGAACGATAGGTACTTTTGCCGGTTGTCGTAGAACCGGAACGGCCGATCCTTTGCGCCGTCCCCGATCGCGCTCTTGCTCTGCTTGCCCGCCGCGGGAGTTTTACGTTTGGAGGTCTTGCCACTCATCGTCGTGCCCTTATTCGATTCGTTATCGACTTCGCCACGCGCCTCTCCCCCCGGCAGACTGTTTCTTATGAAGCTCCTGATCTTGTCCGCGGTCTCGAGCGTTACGCCCTTGCCGCTGCGCAAGCGCACGCAGAGTTTTCCGTCGTTCACGGCCTGCCGGCCGAACGTCGACTCCGCGATACCGTGCTGCCGGCAAAATTCCTCGATCTCGAGCAGCAAGGAATCGGCTGAGCCGCGCATCGTCTTGGAGCCCCCTCCGTTGCGGACCGTAATGATTCTCTGCGGGCGGCGGATTGATCGCGATTGCAGAAGCGGGTGCTACCATACGCCCCTGTCGCCGCCGATGCAACTCTCCGCGCCCATCTTGGCCGCCCAACATTAAGTTGGGCAATTGCCCACTAATCCACGGAAGGGTACACACGCCGGGCGGGGACCGGGTATCCTCGCGCGGTTCTGCGAGACGACCGAGGCCGCCGAATGACGCTCTATACCTGGTCCTGGCTGTTCCTTGCCGGCTATATCGCGGCGATGTTGTGGCTCGGCTGGCTCGGCAGCCGGCGGGTGGCCGGCGCGGACGACTTCGCGACCGCGCGCGGCGCGTACGGCCCGGTACTCCTCGCGCTCGCGTTCGCCTCGACGGCGGCGAGCGGCGCGACGTTCCTCGGGCTGCCGGGTTTGACCTATACCTACGGCTTCTCGACGCTGTGGATCGCGTTCTGCTATCCGGTCGGCGTCTACCTCGGCGTGCTGCTGTGTCAGCGCACGATCGGCGGCTACGGCAATCGGACCGGAGCGCGCTCGATCCCGGAATTTCTCGGCGAGCGCTACCGCTCGGAGGGCCTGCGAATCTGCGGCGCCCTCTTCTCCTTAATACTTTTGTTCTATCTAGCGAGCCAGCTCGTCTCCGGGCTCGTGATGTTCGAGATGATGCTCGGCTTGCCGAAAGCATGGGCGCTCGGCATCACGACCGCCGTGCTCCTCGCTTACGTGACGCTCGGCGGCGCGCACGCAGACATCCTGACGGACGGCGCGCAAGGCCTGCTGATGGTGGCGCTCGCGGTCGCGATCGGGGTGATCTTCCTGCTCGGCATCGGCGCCGGCGGCTTCGGGGAGCAGATCGAGCGTTTGCGCGCGGCGGACTCGAGCCTGCTCGACGCGTTCAACCCGAACGATCCGATCACCGCGTCGATATGGTCGGCCGTGACCGTCACCGTCGCGCACATTCCGCTCGGGCTCCTGCCGCACATCGGCAACAAGCTCTGGGCGCTCCGCGACGAGCGCTCGCGCAATCTGTTCCTCGCCCTCGCGTTCGTCTTCGGCTTCCTGCTGCCGGTGATCACGCTCGGCGGCGCGACGGCGCGAGCACTGCTCGGCGACGAGCTCCTCGCGACCGGCGGCGCGAACAACGCGCTGCCGGCCCTGTTCATCGAGATCTTCCCGACGTGGCTCGCGGCGCTCCTCGGCGTCGGCATCCTGTCCGCGATCATGTCGACGGCCGACGGCTTGGTGATCTCCACCTCGCAGGTATTCGCGAACGACCTCTATCGCCGCAGCATCGCGCCGCGGCTGCACCCGGGAATCAGTCAAGAACGGCTCGACCGGAACGTGCTCGCGATCAGCCGTGCGACGACCGCATTCACGATCGTCGGCGCTGCCATTCTCGGCTGGCTGACGATGGAGATGAACGTCGTGCTGTTGATGTGGATCGGCGTCGGCGGTTTCGTCGCGGCATTGATGGGACCGCTCGTGATCGGCGCGCTGTGGCGGGGCGTCACGCGCGCAGGGGCGCTCGCCGGCTTCTGGACGGGCGCGGTAACGTTCGTGCTGATCCACGGGCGGATCCTGTCCGGCCGCTGGCTCGAAGGGACGGGACTCGAGAGCGCCGGGGCTTGGTTCGACTTCTACGCGGCGAGCCCATACTCGGCGGCGACGCTCGGCGGCATCGCTTCAGCGATCGTCACCGTCGCGGTGTCGCGCTTCAGCGCACCGCTCGACCGCGCGCACGTCGAGGAGATCTTCGGCGCGGCGCCGGACGCGCGCGCACCCGAAGGTGCACGCGCGCCGGCGGCGCCTTGAGTCAGAAGCGGACGTTGATGCTCGCCCCGAGCTCGCGCGAAGGGCCGACCGTCGCGAAGTCGTAGCCCCAGACCTGACGGGCGTCGAAGCCGCCGTTGACGTACTGCTCGTCCGTCAGGTTCGTGCCCCACAGCGACACGGACCAGTTCGCCGCGGCCGGCTCGTACATCATGCGCAGATTGAGCACCCCGTAGCTCGGCTCCATGATGTAGTTGCCGTTCTCGTCGATCAGGATGCGCTGGTGCGCCGCGTCGCGCACGTACTCGTCCATCCACCCGTAGTTGCCGACGAAGAGCAGCCTGCTGCCCTGCCGCAGCGGCAGCTCGTACTGCACGTTCAGCGAGGCGCTCGTCTCCGGCGCATAGGCGAACGGCCCCTCCGGCGAAGTGCCGCTGCCGCTGACCGGATCGAAGAAGCCGGACTCGCGGTAGGCCGTGTCGATGAAGCCGAGCCCGAGCGTGAACTGCCAGCGATCGAACGCCGACGGCGCGACGATCAGCTCCGCCTCGAGGCCTTCCGCGTCGCCGAGGCCCTCGCTCGTCGGATACGGGTTCGGCGCCGGCGCGCCCGTGCACGGGTCGATCGGCAGCGCGACGACCCGCATGCCGTCCCAGCTCGCGTCGAAGTACGTGACGTTCAGACGAATCTGGCCGTTCGCGAGATCCGAGCGCAGCCCGATCTCCCGGTTCTGGATCTCCTCGCGATCGAGCGGGATCGGCGTCGGAATCGCGGGGCAGTTGCCCGGGCTCACCTCCGTCGGGATGAGGATGTAGTTCACGCCCGTCTCGGTGAAGCCCTCGCTGAAGCTGCCGTAGATCATGATGTCGTCGGTCAGCTGGTACTGCAGCGCGAACTTGTTCGTCGTGTTGTTGCCGAAGTCGGGCCGCGGCCGCACCTCCGACAGCACGCCCGCGAAGATGTCGCCGAGCGGCTCCATCCCCGGCAGCTGCGGCCGGAACCCGTCCGTTGGCGTCATCGACAGCGTGCGGCCGCTGTCGTCGGTGATCCGCACGCCGAGCGTCATGTCGAGCTTCTCGGTCAGCCCGATCGTGACCTCCCCGAAGAGGGCCTCCTGATCGCCCTCGGTGTAGTTCAGCTGGTCGAGGTGGCCGAAGATGCCCGGCGGCGTCGCGGGCAGGCCGACCGTCGCGCGCCACGCCTGCAGGTACGCCTGCGCGTCCGGGTGCAGCGTGTTCGCGTCGGCGCCGGTCGTGCCGGCACGCGGCAGATCGAGCATCGTCCAGCGGTACGTCCGGCTCTTCGTGTGCTCCTCGAGCGAGTAGTAGCCGGCGAGCCAGTTCAGCCGCCCGTTGAAGTTCGTGCCGGTCAGGTGCAGCTCGAGCGTTTCGTTGTTGTCGAGCGAGCGGTTCGTGTCGGTCGTGAACGTGAACTCCGAGCCGTCG
>CAYWGQ010000160.1:3385-8605 GCA_964457725.1 uncultured Gammaproteobacteria bacterium | reverse complement strand
CTCCTACCCCGATGCGCCCCCGCTTGTAGGAGCGACTGTCCAGTCGCGACTCTTCAGCAACCAACCGCGGCCGCCTCCTACTCCAACCACGCCGCATCCCAAAGCGGATAGCGGCCGATGTCGTCCACGATTCCGGCCCGCAACGGATTGGCGACGATGTAGCGCGCGAGCGCACGCAGATCCTCTTCTCGGCGCACGGCATGGTCATGGAAACCGGGTTGCCACACCTTCGCGCCCGCGGTGCCGCGCGCTTGGTTGATCGTCCATGCCGAGTAGCTCTTCACGCCCTGGATGATGCGATGCAGCGGTTCGTCGCACGCCAGCTCGAACAGCCAATGAAGGTGATCCGGCATTACGACGTATGCGAGGGTTTGCGCACGTTCTCGGTCCGCCTCGAACCGCAGTGCACGGACGACCAGACGGCCGAGCCGCAAGTCCACGAAGATCCGTTCCCGCCGCCACGTCACCGCCGTGACGATGTACGGACGGCCGCGCTCGGAGAAGCGGCCGCTTCTCAACAGACGTGCGTGGGGCTGCACCTGCCGGGACATGTGCGAAAAGTCGCGTCTAGCGGCGTGCGAGCCAAGCAGGATATCGGTGAGAAGCGTCGAGGAAAGCGGGCGAAGGCTCGGTAGGCCGGCGAAGAGTCGCGGCTGGACAGCCGCTCCTACCGGTTGAGGATGCGCGGCGGGAGTCGCGGCTGGACAGCCGCTCCTACCCAGTGGGCGGGGCGGAGTCGGGCGGGAAGTGCATGCCGACGATGTTGTAGCCGGCGTCGACGTAGAGGACGTGGCCGGTGACGCCGGACGCGAGGTCGGAGCAGAGGAACGCGGCGGCGTTGCCGACCTCCTCGATCGTGACGTTGCGCTTCAACGGCGACGCTTCGCCGACCATCGCGATCATCTGCCGCAGGCCTTTGACCCCGCTCGCGGCGAGCGTGCGGATCGGGCCCGCCGAGATCGCGTTCACGCGGATCCCTTGCGGGCCGAGATCGTGGGCCAGGAAGCGCACGTTCGCCTCGAGGCTCGCCTTGGCGAGCCCCATCACGTTGTAGCTCGGCAGCGCGCGCACCGCGCCGAGATAGGACAGCGTCAGCAGCGCCCCGTTTCGCCCCTGCATCAACGGCTCGGAGCGCTTCGCGAGCGCCGCGAAGCTGTAGCTCGAGATGTCGTGGGCGATGCGGAAGCCGTCGCGGTTCACCGCGTCGACGAACCGGCCTTCGAGCTGGTCGGCGGGCGCGAACGCGACCGAGTGCACGAGGATGTCGAACCCCTCCCAGCGCTTCGTCAGCGCATCGAAGAACGCATCGATCTGCGCGTCCTCGGCCACGTCGAGCGGCAGCGCGATGTCGCTGCCGAGCTCCGCGGCGAAACCTTCGACGCGCTTTTGGAGCTTCTCGGATTGGTAGCTGAACGCGAGCTCCGCGCCCTCGCGGCGCATGGCCTGCGCGATCCCGTAGGCGATCGAGCGATTGCTCGCGACGCCGACGATGACCGCGCGCTTGCCTGCGAGAAAACCCATGAGCGACTCCCTGAATGCGTGGTGCTGCGTGGCCGGAAGAGCGCTTATGGTACGTGGGGTGTTGGAGGGTGGCTAGGTCGAGGCGAGAGTCGCGGCTGGACAGCCGCTCCTACAGGGGTGTGCGCGCGTTGAGGGGTAGGAGCGGCTGTCTAGCCGCGATCTTTGGGTCGTGGACGAAGAGTCGCGGCTGGACAGCCGCTCCTACCTGCGCGGGCGGGTCAGGTGCTCTGCTTCGTGACGTCGACGTACATCACCAGGCGCTGGCCCGGGTGGAGCAGGCGGTCGGCGGAGAAGTTGTTCCACTTCGTCAAGTCGCCGACGGTCACGCGGAACCGGCGCGCGATCGTCGACAGCGAGTCGCCGCGGCGCACGACGTAATTCACGCGGCGGATCCGCTGGTTTGCGTCCGTCGGCGCGGCCGCCGTGACGAGGGACGCCTGTGCCGTCGTGACGTCTGCCTCCGGCACCCAGACCACGAGCTCGCGCCCGACGGACAGCACGTCGCCCGGCGCCATCGCGTTCCAGCGGGCGAGCGCACGCACGTTCACGCCGTAACGGCGCGAGATCGACCAGAGCGATTCGCCGGCGCGCACGACGTGCGTGCGGCGCTCGCCGTTGCGCTCGGTGCCGACCGTGCGTGCGGCGCGCGCGTCCACGCTCTGCGTGTAGGTCGGCAGCGCCTCGAGCGCGTGCGGGATCATCAGATAGTCGCCGGCTCGAATCGTATTGCCGCGGATGCCGTTGATCTCGCGCAGCACGTTGACCGTCGTGTGGTACTGCGTGGCCAAGCCGAGGAGGGTTTCGCCGGATTTCACGCGGTGCCGCGTCCAGCGAACGCGGTCGCGCTCGCCGAGCGACGCGAGCGAGACGGTGAAGTCCGCCGCCTTCGCAGCCGGGACGAGCAGCCGGTGCGGTCCGTCCGGATCCGTGGCCCAGCGGTTGACGCCGGGATTCAGGGCGTAGAGCTCGTCGCGCTCGAGACCGGCGAGCTCCGCCGCGAGCGCCATGTCGATCTGACCGTCGAGCTCGACGACCTCGAAGTACGGGGCGTTCGCGATCAGCGGCAGCTCGATGCCGCGCTCGGCGGCGTCGCGAACGAGATCGCGGATCGCGAGGAGCCGCGGCACGTACGTGCGCGTCTCCGCCGGCAGGTAGCGCTTGATGCTCCAGAAATCCGTGCCGTGGCCGGCTTCGCGGGCACGCTTCAGCGCGCGGGCGACGTTGCCTTCGCCGGAATTGTAGCCCGCGACTGCGAGCAGCCAGTCGCCGTCGAACATCGCGTGCAGCTGCTCGAGGTAGTCGAGCGCGGCGCGGGTCGACTCGATCACGTCGCGGCGGCCGTCGAACCACCAGTCCTGATCGAGGCCGAGCCTGCGCCCGGTGCCGGGAATGATCTGCCAGAGCCCGGCCGCGCGGCCGTGCGAGTAGGCGAACGGATCGAACGCGCTCTCGACGACCGGCAAGAGCGCGAGATCGAGCGGCATGCCGCGGCGCTCGATCTCGGTGACGATGTGGTAGAGGTAGCGGTTCGCGCGGTCGAACACCCGCGCGAGGTAGTCCGGGTGCTTCGCGTACCAGTCGCGCTCGCGGACGACGGAGGCGTCGTCGACGACCGGCAGCGTCAGCTGCTCGCGGATTCGCGTGAGCAGATCCGGCGCCTCGGGCTCGGGCTCGACGATCGGCGAGCGGAACGGGACATAGGGCACCTCGACCGGCGCGAGCGCGACTGCCGGCTCGACGGACGACGCGGCCTCGCGGGGCAGCGACTGGCAGCCGGCTAGGGCGGCGACGACGGCCAGGGTGAGGGCGCCTTTCGCTGTCGGGTGGGGGGGGCGTCGGCGGTCATCGGCCGAAGAGTCGCGGCTGGACAGCCGCTCCCACCGGTGCGAAGAATCGCGGCTGGACAGCCGCTCCCACAGGGGCGAAGAGTCGCGGGTGGACAGCTGCTCCCGCCCCGAAGAGTCGCGGGTGGACAGCTGCTCCCGCCGCGAAGAATCGCGGCTGGACAGCCGCTCCCACCTGCTACAGGAATCTTCCGTCGCGTCTGCGGGGGTACCGCGAGCGTTGTTCTTGTTCTGCATCGGTCCCCCGGCAGCGGTGTAACTTCAGGGTATGCTACGCATCGATCCTCGGTGCGCAAGCGACCGAACGAACGTGCGGCAGCCGATCGTCGAATCTGTGATAACCCTCTCAACCGACGCCGCGCAACCTGTCTCCGAACGGCGACGTTCGCTTTGACGTATCATGGACGCCGCCTACAATTCTCATTGACGATCCGCGATTCCGAGGACGACCGTCGATGAGTGCCTCCGTGCACAGGCCGCATGCCAACGACGCACCCGCGCTCGCGGACTGGCTCGCGACACCCCTCGGCCGGCGCTGCCTCGCGAACGAGCAGCGGTTGATGCGCAAGGCGCTCGAGCGCGTGTTCGGGGAGCTCTGCCTGCAGATCGGCAGCTGGGGGCCGCCCAATGCGTTCCTGCGCTATGCGCGTACGCAGCGCCGGGCGCTCGTCGACTGGCGGCCGGATGCCGAGGCGGATCTGATCAGCGACGCCGAGCAGCTCGCGATCGCGACGGACTCGGTCGACGCGGTGCTGCTGCCCCATACCCTCGAGCAGACGTCGTCGCCGCACGCATTGCTTCGCGAAGTAGACCGCGTGCTCCGTCCGGACGGGCATCTGATCGTGCTCGCGTTCGAGCCGAGCGGTTTCTGGGGGGTGCGCCATCTGCTCTCGACCCGCGGCTATCCGGCCGGCAACGAGCGGATGATCCTCGAAGGGCGTCTGCGCGACTGGCTCGAGCTTCTATCCTTCGACGTCGGCAGCGCCATCCGGTACTGCCACACGCTGCCGCTCGAGAACTTCCGCCGGCTCGCCGTGTTTCCGCGCGAGGAGTGGGCGCAGCGTTGGCTGCCGCTGCTCGCGGGCGGCTACCTCCTCCGCGCGCAGAAGCGCGTGCAGCTCTTGACGCCGGTGCGCCCGGTGTGGCGTCGGCCCCGTCTCCGCGTGGTCGGCGGGCTCGTCGAGCCGACGACCCGCAGCTCGCAAAGCTTGAACCGCACGCAAGAATCCTGATGAAGGCGGTCACCGCCTTCACCGACGGGGCGTGCCGCGGCAACCCCGGTCCCGGCGGCTGGGGCGTCGTGCTCGAGCACGCCGGCCGCCGCAAGGAGCTTTGCGGCGGCGAGCTGCTGACGACCAACAACCGCATGGAGCTCACGGCCGCGATTCGCGCGCTCGAGGCGCTGAAGGAGCCGTGCCGCGTGGCGCTCTACACCGACTCGACGTACGTTCGCAGCGGGATCACCGAGTGGCTGCCCGCGTGGCGGCGGCGCGGCTGGCGCACGGCGGATAAGAAGCCCGTGAAGAATCAGGACCTCTGGGAGCGGCTCGCGGAGCTCGCCGATCGGCACGAGGTCGAGTGGCACTGGGTGCGCGGCCATGCCGGGCATCCCGGGAACGAGCGCGCGGACGCGCTCGCGAACCTCGGGCTCGAGCAGGCGTTGCGGAAAGGGTAAGCGGGCCAGCTTACGTCCCCGCCCACGCCGTAGGAGCGGCTGTCCAGCCGCGACTGTCATTCGCTGCGAGCAAGAGTCGCGGCTGGACAGGGAGGGTAAGAGTCGCGGCTGGACAGCCGCTCCTACAGACGCGGCGAGCAGACGCGGCGAGCAGACGCGGCGAGCAGACGCGGCGAGCAG
>CAYWGQ010000160.1:0-3285 GCA_964457725.1 uncultured Gammaproteobacteria bacterium | reverse complement strand
CGGCGAGCAGACGCGGCGAGCAGACGCGGCGAGCAGACGCGGCGAGCAGACGCGGCGAGCAGACGCGGGGAGCAGGTGCGGCGAGCAGACGCGGCGTGCGTGGTTTTCAATTTCCGGCCGAGTGCGGCAAGATACCGCCACCCGATGAGACCCACAGCGCAAAAGTTCGGCTGATGCGCCAGGTCGTGCTCGACACTGAGACGACCGGCCTCGATGCCGAGGCCGGCCACCGCATCATCGAGGTGGGCTGCATCGAGCTCGTGAATCGCCGCCCGACCCAGCGCCGGTTCCACCGCTACGTGAACCCCGACCGCCGCGTCGATGCGGGCGCGCTCGAGGTGCACGGCATCGACGATCAGTTCCTCGCGAGCCAGCCGCGCTTCGCGGAGATCGCCGCCGAGCTCCTCGAGTTCCTCGACGGCGCGGAGCTCGTCATCCACAACGCCGACTTCGACGTCGAGTTCCTGAACCGGGAGCTGCGACGCATCCCGGGCATGCCTCGAGACATTCGCGAGTGCTGCCGCGTGCTCGATACGCTCGCGCTCGCGCGCCGGATGCATCCCGGGCAGCGCAACAGCCTGGATGCGCTCGCGAAGCGCTACAACGTCGACGCTTCGAAGCGCGAGCTGCACGGCGCGCTGCTCGATGCGGAGATCCTCGCCGCCGTCTATCTGTCGATGACCGGCGGGCAGGTCAGCCTGCTGCTCGAGGGCGAGAGCGACGGTGCGCACGAGGTCGCGGCGGCCACCGTGCATCGACCGCTGTCGCGCGACGGGCTCGTGCTCGTCGTGCAGCGGGCGAGCCCCGAGGAGCTCGAGGCCCACGCCGCGATGCTCGCGACGATCGCGAAGCGCGCGGGCGGAGCGGCGCTGTGGCAGACGCTCGAGCCCGAGCGGACGGCGTCGCCGGCGGCGGCGTCGCCGCGGCCGCGCGCGGTGCCGGTCGACGGCATCGAGCCCGATCTCGCCGCAGATTTCGCGCCCGCGCCCGCGTAGCACGCGCTTCGCCTTCGGCGATTGCAATCGCCTCGTTTGCGGGCAGCGCTCCCACCACGCGCGGCCGCGGCCGCCGATTTTTGTTGACCGGTCGTCAAAACCCCCTAAACTCGCCCGGAAGCCATCACTTTTCACCACACGCGGGCGCACGGGGGCACAGCGAAGCAGGAATGAGCGCTTTAGGCACTTTCGGACCGACCAGGGGCGTAATGGGTCAGACGATCGCAGCATCTCTCGTCAGGAATTTCCTCGGCAATTCGCCCGACTGGTACAAGTACGCGATCGTCGCGTTCCTGATAGCGAACCCGATCCTCTTCGCGATCCACCCCTATACGGCCGGCTGGGTGCTGGTGCTCGAGTTCATCTTCACGCTCGCGATGGCGCTGCGCTGCTATCCGCTGCAACCCGGCGGATTGCTCGCGCTCGAGGCGGTCGCGATCGGGATGACGTCGGCGGAGCACGTGTTCGAGGAAGCGGTCGCCAACTTCGAGGTCATCCTGCTGCTGATATTCATGGTGGCGGGCATCTCGTTCCTGCGCGAGGTGCTGCTCTTCACCTTCACGAAGGTATTGCTGTCGATCCGCTCGAAGATCCTGCTGTCGCTCGCGTTCAGCGCCGTCGCCGCGGTGCTTTCCGCATTTCTCGACGCGCTGACCGTGATGGCCGTCGTGATCGCGGTCGCGAGCGGTTTCTACGCGGTGTACCACCGGGTCGCCTCGGGCAGTCAGTTCCAGCCGAGCGACCACGACTCGAGCGACGACGCCCACGTCCACGAGCTGCACCGCGAGGATCTCGAGCGCTTCCGTGCGTTCCTGCGGAGCCTCGTGATGCATGCGGCCGTCGGCACCGCGCTCGGCGGCGTGATGACGATGGTCGGAGAGCCGCAGAACCTGCTGATCGCGACGGTCGCCGGCTGGGGCTTCGGCGAGTTCTTCGTGAAGATGGCGCCCGTCTCGGTGCCGGTCTTCGCGGTGGGACTGCTGACGGCGGCCTCCGTCGAGTACTTCAAGCTGTTCGGCTACGGCGCGGCGCTGCCCGAGCCCGTGCGCCACGTGCTCGAGGATTTCGACAAGGCCGAGACCGAGAAGCGGACTGCGCGCGACCGCGCGATCCTGGTGACCCAGGCCAGCGTCGTCGTGTTCCTCGTGATCGCGCTCGCGTTCCACCTCGCGGCCGTCGGTCTGATCGGTCTTACGGTCATCGTGCTCGCGACCGCGTTCACCGGCATTACCGAGGAGCATCGGCTGGGGCACGCGTTCCAGGAAGCGCTGCCGTTCACCGCGCTGCTCGTCGTCTTCTTCGGCATCGTCGCCGTCATCAACGACCAGGGCTTGTTCCAGCCGGTGATCGACTGGGTGCTGGGGCTTCCCGCGGCCGTGCAGCCGCCGACCTTCTTCGTCGCGAACGGCGTGCTTTCGGCCATCAGCGACAACGTGTTCGTCGCGACCGTGTACATCAACGAGGTCAAGGCGGCGTTCGACGCGATGCGGATCGATCGGGAGCATTTCGACCTGCTGACGATCGCCGTCAATACCGGCACGAACATCCCGAGCGTCGCGACGCCGAACGGTCAAGCCGCCTTCCTGTTCCTGTTGACCTCGGCGCTGGCGCCGCTGATCCGGCTTTCCTATATGCGGATGGTCGTGATGGCGCTGCCGTACACGATCATGATGACGCTGACGGGGCTGCTGGCGGTCACGTTCATCCTCTGAGGCGCTCAAACCGGCCATCGACCGGGTAGGAGCGGCTGTCCAGCCGCGATTCTTGCGGCGCCCGGAGTCGCGGGTGGACACCCGCTCCTACCTCGCGCTTTTCCGGCTTCTGCGCCGGCAGCCGGTTCCCTTTAGAATCGGCACATTCGGTCAGCACAAGGCGTCCCCGTAGTGATCCCCCTCGAGAACGTACGCATCGGCATCATCGGCTTGGGCTACGTCGGTCTGCCGCTCGCCGTCGAGTTCGGCAAGCGTTACCCCACCGTCGGCTTCGACATCAAGCCGGAGCGCGTGGCCGCGCTGCAGCAGGGCCGGGACGTCACGCGCGAGACGACGCCGGAAGAGCTGCGCGCCGCGACGCACTTGACCTACACGACGGACAAGGAAGCGCTCCGCGAGTGCAACGTCTTCATCGTCACCGTGCCGACGCCGGTCGGGAGGAACAACCGCCCACTCCTCGCGCCGCTGAAGAGGGCGAGCGAGACGGTCGGGAGCGTTCTTTCGCGCGGCGCGGTCGTCGTGTACGAGTCGACCGTCTATCCGGGCTGCACCGAGGAGTTCTGCGTGCCGATCCTCGA
>CAYWGQ010000159.1:0-8697 GCA_964457725.1 uncultured Gammaproteobacteria bacterium | reverse complement strand
GCATCATGATCGCCGCGCGGATCAGCTGCCCGGTCTTGCGCCGGTGAATGTCCTCGAGCGCCGTCTCGTCGAGCCGCTTGTGCTCGCCCTCGAGGTCGAGGGCCTGACCGCCGACCATGCCGGCCGGACCGATTGCGCGCGCGAGCCAGCCGAGGACGCGGGCTTGCCGCGCAGGCTCGGTCGACAGACGGCGATCGAAGCACAGCACCTCGAACGCGAGCGCCTGGAGCGCGTCGCCGGCGAGAATCGCGGTGGCTTCGTCGAACGCGCGGTGCGTGGTCGCGCGCCCGCGGCGCAGATCGTCGTCGTCCATCGCCGGCAGATCGTCGTGGACGAGCGAGTAGGCGTGCACGAGCTCGACGGCTGCCGCGATCGGATCGGTGATCTCGGGCGCGACGCCGCAGAGCTCCGCGCTCGCGTAGGCCAGCAGCGGGCGCACCCGCTTGCCGGGGCCGAGCACCGAGTAGCGCATCGCCTCGTGCAGGCGCTCCGGCACGCGCTCTCCGGTGCTCAAGATTCGATCGAGCACGGCATCGACTCTGCGCCGGTATTGTTCGAGGCGCTCCGCAAAATCGTCCTCGGGGGCTCGTGCTATCATAGCGGGCCATCGTAACACCGAAATGGCGCGCCGAGCTCAAGGCCATCGTGAACTCCGAAGCCACTCGCCTCGACGCACCCGAGCAAAGCGATCTCGCTTATCAAGTCGGCATCCTGCCGGGCGTCTCGCGCACGTTCGCGTTGACGATTCCGGTTCTGCCGGAGCGGCTCGCGACGGTGATGACGAACGCGTATCTGCTCTGCCGGCTCGCCGACACGATCGAGGACGACGTCGGGCTCGACGATCGGCAGAAGTCGCTGTTCCACGCGCGTCTCGTCGCCGTCGTCCGCGGGGAGGCGGACGCCGAGCCCTTCGCCAGGGAGCTCGCGCCGTTGCTGTCCTCCCGCGTGCTGCCGGACGAGCGCGATCTCGTCGTCAACGCCGCGAAGGTCATTCGCGTCACGCACGGGTTCTCGCCGGCCGAGCGTGCGGCGCTGACGCGCTGCGTCGAGATCATGTGCGCCGGAATGCCGGAGTTCCAGCGCAACAAGAGCCTGCGCGGGCTCGCCGACCTCGAGGAGATGAACGACTACTGCTACTACGTCGCTGGCGTAGTCGGCGAGATGTGCACCGAGCTCTTTTGTCTGTACTGCCCCGAGCTCGAGCCCGAGCGCGGGCGAATGATGCGGCTCGCGGTGTCGTTCGGCCAGGGTCTGCAGATGACCAACATCCTGAAGGACCTGTGGGACGACCGCCACGCGCAGAGCTGCTGGCTGCCGCGCTCGCTGTTCGAGCCCGCCGGTGTCGATCTCGAGCAGCTCGAGCGTCACTACGAGAGCGAGGCGTTCCGTGACGGGCTCTATCAGCTGATCGGCGTCGCCCACGCGCACTTGCGCAACGCGCTCGAGTACACCTGCATCGTCCCGAAGCGCGAGGTGGGCATTCGGCGGTTCTGCCTCTGGGCGATCGGGCTCGCGGTGTTGACGCTCCGCAAGATCTATCGGAATCCGACGTTCCGCTCCGGTGCAGAGGTCAAGGTATCGCGGCGCACGGTCAAGGCGACGGTGCTCACGACGAACATGACGCTGATGAGCAACCGCGCCGTGCGCATGATCTTCGCGCGCGCGGCGGACGGGTTGCCGCTCGCGACTCTGGATCCAGCCGTGCCCCTCGCCGCGCTCGCCCGGCCGAGGCGCGCCGATGCCCGTTGACGGGCGCGGCGCCGCCGCCGATCTCCAGGAATCCGCGCCGCTCGTTCTCGCCGTCGCCGCGCTCGATTTCGAGGCCGCGGCGCTGCGCCGTCATGCCGGCCACGGCGATGCCGGCGACGACGCAGCCGGGCGGCCGCTCCGGCGGGCGCGGGTCGTGCAGTCCGGGCCGGGGCCCGAGCGCGCGGCCGCGGCCGCAGCGGCAGGGCTCGGGTCGGGCGCAGCGGCGCTCCTCTCCTGGGGCGTCGCGGGCGGCCTCGTCCGCGGGGTCGAACCCGGCACGGTGCTCGTGCCGCGCATCGTGCTGACGCCGGGGGGTGCCTCCCACCCGACGGACGCGGGGTGGCGCGCCGCGCTCGTCGCGGCGCTGCGCGCGGAGTTCCCGCTGCGCGAGGAGCCGCTCCTCTCCGGAGACGCCGTGCTCGAGACGCCGGCCGCGAAGGCGGACGCCGCGGCCGCGAGCGGCGCGATCGGCGTCGACACCGAATCGGCCGCGATCGCCGGAACCGCGTCGCGCGCACGCGTGCCGTTCGCCGCGATACGCGTGATCGTGGATGCCGCGGACGACGCGCTGCCAGCGGGCGCCGGGCGCTGGGTCGACGTTTCGGGTAACCGGCGTTTGGCGCCGGCGCTCGAAGCGGCCGTTCGCCCGCACGAGTGGCGCCGGCTCTGCCGCCTCGCGATGCGCTATCGCGCGGCGAGCCGCACGCTTGCGAGGCTCGCCGCGCTCCTCGCGCCGCAAGGCTTCTTGCTGCCCGCGAGCTGAAGCTCGAGGCGTCGATGGCCGGGCCGACGGATTGGATCGACGCCGCGCTCGCCCGTTGGGTGAGCTTCACGCTGCGCTTCCGCAAGAGCATCGTCGCTCTGACGATCGTCGCCGGGGCCGGCGCGCTCCTCTATGCCGCGCAGAATCTCGGCATCAACACGGACACGGCCGACATGATCTCGCCGGAGCTGCCGTGGCGGCAGGATTTCATCCGCTACCGCGAGAGCTTCCCGGTCCGGGACCGCAACCTGATCGTCGTGATCGACGGTGCGACCGCGGACGCGTCGGACGAGTTCGCGAGCCGGCTCGCGGCGGCACTGCGGGCGCGGCCCGACGTCTACCACTCGGCGTTCCTCGGGGGCGACGGCGAGTTCTTCGCGCGGAACGGCCTGCTCTATCTGCCGCTCGAGTCGCTCGAGGCGCTTGCCGACCGCCTGATCGCGGCGCAGCCGCTGCTCGGGCTCCTCGGGCAGCGCTTCAACGGCGCGGGTCTGATCGACGTGATCGCGCGAACGTTCGAGCAGGGCGCGGACGAGCCCGGTGCCGAAGCGCTCGAGCCGCTCTACGCCGAGCTCGCGCGGACGATCGAGGGCGCGGCGGCCGGCACGCCGCGGGCGGTGGGGTGGCGCCGGCTCCTGCTCGGCGAGGCCCCCGGCACGCGGCGGCTGATCCTCCTCGCGCCCGCGCTCGACTTCGACAGCGTGCAGCCCGGACGCGCCGCGATCGACGGCGTGCACGCGGCGATCGCCGAGCTCGGCGGCACGCCGCCGGGCGTCACGGTGCGGCTGACCGGCACGGTCGCGATGGAACACGAGGAGCTGCGCACGCTCGCGGAAGGCGCGAGCCTCGCGAGCGGGGCGTCGCTCGTGCTCGTCGCGGCCTTGCTGTTCGCGACGCTGCGCTCCTGGCGGCTGCTCGCGATCTCCGTCGCGATGCTGCTGGTCGGCCTGTCGTTCACGGCCGCGTTCGCGGCCGCGACGGTCGGCCATCTGAACCTGCTCTCGGTCGCCTTCGCGGTGCTCTACATCGGGCTCGGCGTCGACTACCTCACGCACGTGAACCTGCGGATCAAGGAGCTTCGCGCGCAGGGGCTTCACCCCGACGACGCGATCCGCGCCGGCACGAGCGAGATCGGCGCATCGCTCCTCGTCTGCGCGGTCACGACGAGCGTCGGCTTCTTCGCGTTCATTCCGACGTCGTTCGCGGGCGTCTCGGAGCTCGGGCTGATCTCCGGGACCGGCATCTTCGTGAGCTTCCTCGTAGCGGTGAGTCTGCTGCCCGCGTTCGTCGGCACGTTCCTCGCGCGGCGCGCGCCGGTCGCCGCGGAGCCGTGGGTGAACGCGCGAGTGTTCGAGCCGCTGATCCGCCGCCCGCGCGCGGTCGTCGCCGTCAGCGTCGCCGCGACGCTCGCCGCGCTCGCGGCGCTGCCGTACGTCGAGTTCGACAGCAATCCGATCAACTTGCGCGACCCGGACACGGAATCCGTCCGCACGCTCCGCGAGCTCGCGGCAGAGAGCGACGCGCCGCTGCTGCAGCTCGCCGCGATCGCGCCGGACCACGCGACGGCGCTCGATTGGGAAGCCGCGCTCGAGCGGCTCGACGGCGTGAGCGAGGTCGTGACCGTCGCGTCGCTCGTGCCGGACGAGCAGGCAGAGAAGCTCGCGGTGCTCGAGGATCTCGCGTTCGTGCTCGGCCCGCGCATCGCGGCCGCGCCGCGTCTGCCGCCCGACGCGGCTGCGCTCGAGACGGAGCTGCGCGCACTGGAGCAGCAGCTCGCGGCCGCGGCCGGCGCCGGCGCGGCGCTCCGCGACGCGATCGCCGCGTTTCTCGCGCGGCTGCCGGGCCTCGAGGCGGCGGAGAGCCGCGCGCGACTCGCCGCGCTCGATCGGGACCTGATCGGCGATCTGCCGCGCGAGCTCGAGCGGCTCGCGACGGCGCTCGACGCGCAGCCGTTCGGGGCGGAAGATCTGCCGTCCGAGCTCCGCGAGCGCTGGATCGCGCTGGACGGCAGCGAGCTGATCGAGATCGTGCCGAGCGAGGACGTGAGCCAGAACGCCGCGGCCGCGCGCTTCGTCGAAGCCGTGCGCACCGTCGTGCCGAACGCGACCGGGCTGCCGGTAGTCTACGAGGAAGCGTCGAGCACGATTCTCGGCGCGTTCCGCACCGCGTTCGTCACGGCCGCGGTGGTCGTGACGCTGATCCTGTGGCTCACGCTCCGGAGCGTCAAGGACGCGGCGCTCGTCGTCGGTCCGATACTGCTCGCTTGCGTGCTGACGGCAGGCGTCACCGTGCTGCTCGACATGCCGTTCAACTACGCGAACATCATCACGCTGCCGCTGCTCGTCGCGATCGGCGTCGACAGCGGCATCCATCTGATTCATAGAATGCGGGTCGGCGGCGAGCGCGCCGAGCGCCTGTTCCGCACGAGCACCTCGCACGCGGTGCTCGCGAGCACGCTGACCAGCGTCGCGAGCTTCGGCAACCTCGGCCTCTCGCGCCACGTCGGCACGGCCAGCATGGGAATCTTCCTGACGGTCGGCATGGGCGCGGTGATCGCGACGACGTTGATCTTTCTGCCGGCGCTGCTCAAGCTGCGCGACCCGGCATGAGCGTTACGAGATGAATCTGGTCACCGGAGCGAGCGGTTTCGTCGGCGCGGCCGTCGTCCGCGCGTTGCTCGACGCGGGCGAGCGCGTGCGCGCGGGCGTCCGCGGCGGCTCGAGCCGCGCGAACCTGCAGGGCCTCGACGCCGAGATCGTCGCCGCCGACGTGACGGCGCCCGCCGAGCTGCGCGCGGCAATGGACGGCTGCGACAGCGTGTTCCACGTCGCGGCGGACTACCGGCTCTGGGTCGCCGATCCGCGGCCGATGTATCGAACGAACGTCGAGGGCTCGGTCAACGTGCTCGAGGCCGCGGCCGACGCGGGCGTCCGCCGCGTCGTGTACACCTCGAGCGTCGCGGTGCTCGGGATCGTCCCGAACGGCGTCGCGGACGAGGACACCCCGGTGACCGAGGCCGCGATGATCGGCCACTACAAGCGCTCGAAGTTCCTCGCCGAGCAAGCGGTTCGCGAGCGGGCTCGCGAGCTGCGCCTCGACGTCGTCATCGTGAATCCGTCGACGCCGGTCGGTCCCGGCGACGTGAAGCCGACGCCGACGGGACGCGTGATCCTCGACGCGGCCGCAGGCAGAATGCCCGCGTTCGTCGACACCGGGCTGAACATCGTCCACGTCGACGACGTCGCGCGCGGGCACCTGCTCGCGCGCGACCGCGGCACGCCCGGCGAGCGCTACATCCTCGGCGGGAAGGACATGAGCCTCGAGCAGATCCTCGCGGCCGTCGCTGCGCACACCGGGCGCAAGGCGCCGCGGGTGAAGCTGCCGCATTGGTCGGTTTATCCGCTCGCGATCGCGGCGGAAGGGGTCGCCCGGCTGACCCGGCGGGAGCCGCGCGTGACGCTGGACGGGTTACGGATGTCGAAGAAGCACATGTATTTCTCGAGCCGCAAGGCGGAACGAGCGCTCGGCTACACGTGGCGTGCGCCCGAGCTCGCGATCGCCGATGCGGTCGACTGGTTCAAACGTCATGGCTACTGCTAGCGCGAAGGTCCGCGCGCGAGCGAATTTCGCGCTCGTGAAGTACTGGGGCAAGGCGGACGCGGCTCTGAACGTGCCGGCCGTCGGCTCCATCTCGATCACGCTCGATGCGCTCTGGACCGAGACCGCGATCGCGTTCGACCCCGCGCTCGAGCGCGACGTGCTGACGCTCGACGGCGAGACGCGCGAGCGCGACCGGGCGCGCGTGTCGAAGTTTCTCGATATCGTGCGCTCGCTCGCGGGCGTCGAGACGCGCGCGCGGATCGAGAGCACGAACAACTTCCCGACCGGAGCGGGGCTCGCGTCTTCGGCCTCCGGGTTCGCGGCGCTCGCGGCCGCCGCCGCGGCCGCGCTCGGCCTCGATCTGACGCCGCGCGAGCTCTCGATCCTCGCCCGGCGCGGCTCCGGATCCGCCGCGCGCTCGATCTTCGGCGGCTTCGTCGAGATGCACGCGGGGCAGGCGTCGGACGGCGGCGACAGCTTCGCCGAGCCGCTGCTGCCGGCCGCGGACTGGCCGCTCGAGGTCGCGATCGCGATCACGGCGAGCGGCGAGAAGGCGGTCGGCTCGACGAGCGGGATGGACCGTTCCGCCGAGTCCTCGCCGTACTACCCGGCGTGGGTCGCGACGCATCCGGCGGACATGGAGCGCGCGCGCCGCGCGATTCTCGCGCGCGACTTCGCGGCGCTTGCCGAGGTGGCCGAGCGGAGCTGCCTGAAGATGCATGCCGCGGCGCTCGCCGCCGATCCGCCGCTCGTGTACTGGAACGGCGCGACGGTCGAGTGCATCGCGGCCGTGCAGCGGCTACGCGCGGCCGGCACGCCGGTGTTCTTCACGATCGACGCGGGGCCGCAGCTGAAGGCCGTCTGCGAGCCGGGCGCGCGGCGCGATGTCGCGGCCGCGCTCGCGGCCGTGCCGGGCGTCGTCCGCGTGCTCGAGAGCGGGCTCGGCCCCGGGGTGGAGCGCCTGTAGCGTGGCGTGGCTCGCCCGCAGCCCCGGCAAGCTCGTCGTGCTCGGCGAATACGCGGTGCTCGACGGCGCGGAGGCGCTCGTGCTCGCGGTCGACCGGTATGCGCGCGCCGAGCTCGCGCCGAGCACCGCGGCCGAGTGCTGCTTCGAGGCCCGGGCCGGCACGACCGAGACGCGCGTGTTCGCGCCGGGCCGGCCGAGCGGCATCGGCCTCGTCGACCTCCTCGGCGAGCACGGCGGGCCGGCCGGCGCGTGGGTCGGTGCGATCGACTCGCGGGAGTTCCACGCGGACGGGACGAAGCTCGGGCTCGGCTCGAGCGCGGCGGCGCTCTGCTCGTGGGCGGCGGTATGGGAGGGGGCGACTGCGGCGCGGGAAGGCCGCGCTCCGCGGCTGCCGGACGCCGAAGCGCTGATCGCGCTGCACCGCCGCTTTCAGGGCGGCGGCAGCGGAATCGACGTCGCCGCGAGCCGGCTCGGCGGCGTATCGACGTTCGCGCTGGGCGGCGACGGGGCGGTACGGATCGGTTCAGTCCGGCTGCCGAACAGTGTAGGATTCGCGGGTATTTTTGCCGGCCGATCGGCTGCGACGCCCGATCTGCTCGCCCGCTACGCGGCGTGGAAAGCGCACGATCCGCGCCGCTCGCGGGAGCTCGTCGCAGAGCTGCAGTCGATCTCCGCGGCCGGCTGCGCTGCCGCGCGGGGGGGCGATGCGCAGCGCTTTCTCGATGCGGTCGTCGCGTATGGAGCGGGGTTGGAGAAGCTGGGCGGCGCGATCGGCGCTGATATCGTGACGGCGGAACATCGGCAGATCGCCGCGCACGCACGAGAGTTCGGAGTAGCGTACAAGGTGAGCGGAGCAGGCGGCGGCGATGTCGGCATCGCCCTTGCAGCGGACTCCGATGCGCTCGATGCGTTCAAGCGGTTCATGGACGAGCAAGGGTTCGGCGTGGTGAGTCTGAAAGTGGCCCCCCAAGGCTTGATGCTCGAGGAGCGCATTCCGTGACGACGGACCGTTCGAGAATTCCCGAGTTCTACAAGCTGTCGGTCGAGGAGCGCGTCCGGCTCGTCCACGAGCGCGGGCTCTTGAGCAGCGCGGATTTCCGGGCGCTCGCGACCGGCAAGCACACGCTCGATCTCGCCGCCGCCGACAAGATGATCGAGAACGTCGTCGGCGTGCTCGGCCTGCCGCTCGGCCTCGGCATGAACCTCGTCGTGAACGACAAGCAGTACGTCGTGCCGATGGTCGTCGAGGAGCCGTCGGTCGTCGCGGCGCTCGGCTCAGCGTGCAAGCTCGTGCGCGGCGCCGGCGGGTTCCGCGCCGAGGCGACGGATCCGGTCCTGATCGGCCAGATCCAGGTCGTGAACGTGCCCGACATGGAGCGCGCGAAGCGGGCGCTCCGCGACCGGCGCCAGGAAATCATCAACCTCGCGAACAGCTTCCATCCGAACATGGTTGCGCGCGGCGGCGGCGCGCGCGACATCGAGCTCTTCGTGCATCCGCTGCCGTCGAGCGGCAAGCCGATGCTGGTGGTGCACCTCCTCGTCGACACGCGCGACGCGATGGGGGCGAACCTCGTGAACGGCATGTGCGAGGGCGTCGCGCCGCTCGTCGAGTCGATCA
>CAYWGQ010000158.1:0-8740 GCA_964457725.1 uncultured Gammaproteobacteria bacterium | reverse complement strand
CCGGAGGAGGTCGCATTCTTCATCGCCCAGAGGATCCGATCGAACGTGCGCGAGCTCGAGGGCGCGTTGCGGCGCGTGCTCGCGAACGCGCGGTTCACCGGGCAGCCGGTCACGCTCGAGTTCGCGAAGGAAGCGTTGCGCGATTTGCTCGCGCTGCAGGAAAAGCTGGTCACGCTCGAGAACATCCAGAAGACGGTGGCGGAGTACTTCAAAATCCGCGTCGGCGATTTGCTGAGCAAGCGGCGCAATCGCTCGATCGCGCGTCCGCGGCAGATCGCGATGGCGCTCGCGAAGGAGCTGACCACTCACAGCCTGCCGGAGATCGGCGATGCATTCGGCGGGCGCGATCACACGACCGTGCTGCACGCGTGCCGCCGAATCAAGCTATTGCGCGACACCGAGACGCGAGTCGCGGAGGATTACAACAACCTCTTGAGAACCCTGACGGGTTAGGCGGGAGAAGCTGTGGACAAGTCGCCCGGCGGATTTCATGCACAGCTAGGACACAGCGTGTACGGCAACCGTGCACGGCTCTGTCTCCACGTACGCGGTTGATCTAGCAGGAAAAAGCTCGATAGCTAACGGATCACGAGCGCTTAACAATCAACACAGGTTTAAACAAACAGGTAGAAACAATGAAGTTCAGTGCAGCGCGTGAGGCGATTCTGAAGCCGTTGCAGACCGTGGTGGGGGTTGTCGAACGGCGGCAGACGATGCCGATCCTGAGCAACGTGATGCTGGTCGTGAAGAACGGGAAGCTAGCGGTAACCGCGACAGACCTCGAGGTCGAGATGGTTGCGGAGACGGAAGTCGACACGACGACGGGCGGGGAGATCACGGTGCCGGGCCGGAAGCTGCACGACATCTGCAAGGCTCTGCCCGACGGCGCGACGCTCGAGTTCTCGCTGGCGGGGGAGCGCTTGACCGTGAAAGCGGGGCGAAGCCGATTCGTGCTGTCGACGCTGCGGGCAGGCGACTTCCCGACGATCGACGAGGTCGCCGAGCAGCAGACGCTGAAGCTCGAGAAGGCCCAGCTGAAGCGGCTGATCGACAAGACGCACTTCTCGATGGCACAGCAGGACGTGCGGTATTACCTGAACGGCCTGCTGCTGGAGACCGACGGGAAGAAGCTCCGCGCGGTCGCGACCGACGGGCACCGGCTGGCCCTCGCCGAGACCGTGTTGGGGGCGGCCGCGGCACGGGCGGAGCAGCTGATCGTGCCGCGCAAGGGCGTGCTCGAGCTGAACCGGCTGCTAGACGGGGACGGCGAAATCGAGCTCGTGCTGGGAAAGAGTCACATTCGCGCCAAGATCGACGGAATTCGGCTCACTTCGAAGCTAATTGACGGCAGATTTCCGGATTACAACCGCGTGATCCCGACCGCGCCGCCGAACGTGATGACGGCGGACCGGGATTTGCTGCGGCAGGCACTACAGCGGACGGCGATCCTCTCGAACGAGAAATACCGCGGCGTACGCCTCGAGCTGACGGAGAACAGTGTCGTGCTCCAGGCGAACAACCCGGAGCAGGAAGAGGCGATCGAGTCGCTCGAGATCGAGTACAGCGGGGAGCCGATCGAGATCGGGTTCAACGTGAACTACCTGCTCGACGCGCTGGCCGCGGTCGACGGGGCGCAGGTGTCGTTCGGAATGACGGACGCGAATTCGAGCTGCCTGATCACGGACCCCGCGGAGAGCGCGACGAAGTTCGTCGTGATGCCGATGCGGCTGTGAGGCGCCGCGGCCGGAAGGACCCTCCATGCCGCTCGGGCGGCTGCGGATAAACGCGGTTCGCTGCCTCGCGGAGGTCGACGTCGACCTCGGGGGGGAGGACTGCTACTTCTACGGGCCGAATGGGGCCGGGAAATCGAGCCTGCTGGAGAGCGTCTACCTGCTGGCCCGGGGACGCTCCTTCAGAACACGGGACACCCGGAAGCTGGTGCGGCATGGCGCCGAGCGGCTGACCGTCTATGGGGAGGCGTGGGTCGGTGAGGCGGTCCACCGGCTCGGAATCACGTTCGGGGCCGGGCGACTCGAGAAACGCCGGGACGGGGAGCCGGCCGCCGGGATGGCGGAACTCGCTGCACTCCTGCCGGTCCATGTAGTTGATCCATCCTCCCATCAGCTGGTCGAAGGCGGACCGAGCGAGCGCCGCCGGTTCCTCGATTGGGGCGTGTTCCACGTGGAACACCGCTACCTGGATGCTTGGCGGCGATATCGACGGCTCCTCGGCCAGCGCAATGCGGCCCTGAAGACCGCGAGCTCCGACAGCGAGGTCGAGGTGTGGACGACCGCGTTGGCAGAAGCCGGTGAGGTGGTCGACGGCTTCCGCCGGCGATACGCGGACGCGCTCGGCCCGGTGGTCGGCCGGCTCGGCGAGGCGCTGCTCGGGCAGTCGATTCGCATCGAGTACCGACGCGGCTGGGCGGCGGAGACGCCATTGGAGACCGCATTGCGCCAGGGGCTCCGACAGGACCGGGAAGCGGGCTTCACGCAAGCGGGCCCGCACCGGGCTGACCTGGCGCTCCGGAGCGCCGGCGGGGCCGTCCGGGACGAGGCGTCGCGCGGGCAGCAGAAGCTGGTCGCGGCGGCGCTCGTGCTCGGCCAGGTACAGGTTCAGGGCGAGGGGACGGCGGTTCGGCCGACCATCCTCGTGGACGATCCGGCGGCGGAGCTCGATCCCGGGTCGCTCGAGCGGCTGCGAGAGGCGCTACGGAAGAGCCCGGGGCAGCTGCTGATCACAAGCCTGTCCGAGGTCCAGCTGCCGGCCGCGGCCGGCGCCCGGGTGTTCCACGTGGAACAAGGGAGGGTGCTCGCGGTGCTATAATGTGGCGATTTTGCAGCTGGCCGGTTCAGGATGAGCCAACAAGAGTATACCTCTAAGAATATCAAGGTCTTAAAAGGCCTCGAAGCCGTTCGCAAGCGGCCGGGAATGTACATCGGCGATACCGACGATGGCACCGGGCTGCACCATATGGTTTTCGAGGTCGTCGACAACTCGATCGACGAGGCGCTCGCGGGATACTGCACGACCGTCCAGGTCACGATCCACGCCGACGAGTCGATTACCGTCGCCGACGACGGCCGCGGCATTCCGGTCGACATCCATCCCGAGGAGGGGCGCTCGGCGGCCGAGGTCATCATGACCGTGCTGCATGCCGGCGGTAAGTTCGACGACAACTCCTACAAGGTTTCTGGCGGCCTGCACGGCGTCGGCGTGTCCGTCGTCAACGCGCTCTCCGAGACGCTGCGCCTGACGATCTTCCGCAACGGCCAGCGCCACGAGCAGGAGTACCGGATGGGCGAGCCCGTCGCGCCGCTCCGCGCAGTCGGCCCTGCGGACCGCACCGGCACGACGATTCACTTCAAGCCGAGCCCGGCGATCTTCTCGAACATCGAGTTCGACTACGACACGCTGGCGAAGCGGCTGCGGGAGCTCTCGTTCCTGAACTCCGGCGTTCGGATCGAGCTCCGCGACGAGCGCGACGGCCGCAGCGACGCGTTCCAGTACGAAGGCGGCATCAAGGCTTTCGTCGAGCACTTGAACCGCGCGAAGACCCCGATCCACCAGTCGATCATCTATTTCGAGGAGACGAAAGGCCCGATCCAGATCGAGGCGGCGCTCCAGTGGAACGACGGCTACCTCGAGAGCATGTTCTGCTACACGAACAACATCCCGCAGCGCGACGGCGGCACGCACCTGCAGGGGTTCCGTGCGGCGCTGACGAGGACGCTGAACAGCTATATCGAGCGCGAAGGAATCGGCAAGCGCGAGAAAGTTGCAACAACGGGAGATGATGCCCGCGAGGGCTTGACCGCAGTCCTGTCCGTGAAGCTTCCGGACCCGAAATTTTCCTCGCAGACGAAGGATAAGCTCGTGTCCTCCGAGGTGCGGTCCGCCGTCGAGTCCGTCGTGGCCGCGCACCTCGAGGAGTTCCTGCTCGAGCATCCGAACGATGCGAAGTCGATCGTCGGCAAGATCATCGAAGCCGCGCGTGCGCGCGAGGCCGCGCGGAAAGCGCGCGAGATGACGCGCCGGAAAGGCGCGCTCGACGTCGCCGGCTTGCCCGGCAAGCTCGCGGACTGCCAGGAGAAGGATCCCGCCCTTTCCGAGCTCTTCCTCGTCGAGGGTGACTCGGCGGGCGGCTCCGCGAAGCAGGGGCGCGATCGCCGGACCCAGGCGGTCCTGCCGCTGAAGGGCAAGATCCTGAACGTCGAGAAAGCGCGCTTCGACAAGATGCTCCAATCGGCAGAGGTCGGCACGCTGATCACCGCGCTCGGCTGCGGCGTCGGCCGCGGCGAGTTCGATCCGAACAACCTCCGCTATCACCGCATCATCATCATGACGGACGCCGACGTCGACGGCTCGCACATCCGGACGCTGCTCTTGACGTTCTTCTACCGGCAGATGCCGGAGCTGATCGAGCGCGGTCACGTGTATATCGCGCAACCCCCGCTCTACAAGCTGAAGCGCGGCAAGCAGGAGTTCTACGTCAAGGACGATGCCGAGCTGAATGCGCTGCTCTTGACGAGCGCGGTCGCCGACGCGGTGCTGCACACCGGCACCGGCGGCGAGCCGATCGCGGGCTCCGCGCTCGAGAGCCTCGCGCGCAACTACATGGAGATCCGCTCGATCATCGAGCGCTGGGGCAAGCGCTACGACGCGAACGTCTTGCGCGCGATGCTTTGGCTCGACGAAATCTCGGCCGACGACTTCGAGAACGCCGAGCGCCGGCGCGAATGGGGCCGGCAGCTCGAGGCGCAGCTGAAGGCGCTGAACGGCACCGGTCCGCGCTATCGCGTGCACGAGCAAGCGGTCGCCGACGGCGGCGATCCCGCGATCCTCGTGACCCGCGAGCACCACGGCACCGTCACGACCAGGACGTTCCACCAAGGGTTCTTCCGGTCGCCGGAATACCAGCGCATCGCCGCGTTCGCGACGCAGCTGAAGGGCTTGCTCGGGCCGGGCGCTTACGTCGAGCGCGGCAAGGAGCGCAAGGACGTCACGAGCTTCCCGGAAGCGGTCGATTGGCTGATGGCTCAGGCGAAGCAGGGTCAGACCATCCAGCGCTACAAGGGTCTCGGTGAGATGAACCCGGAGCAGCTCTGGGAGACGACCGTGAATCCCGCGACGCGCAGGCTGATGCAGGTGCGCATCGAGGATGCCGTTGCGGCCGACGAGATCTTCTCGACGCTGATGGGCGACCAGGTGGAGCCGCGCCGCGACTTCATCGAGCGGAACGCGCTCGCGGTCTCGAACCTCGACGTCTAGCGGCGAATGTCGCGGCGCCGCTCCTAGCGCATTTTCGCCGGGCGGAGGGCGCTATCGCGACGACGCTCCGCACGGGGTCGGCGCGGAGATCCGCGCGACCGTCTCCTCGACCCAGCGCTGGGCCTCGTCGCTGACCTCGCGCGGATCGCGTCCGACCGTCGGGATCGGCGGCCCGATGACGATCCGCACGGTCCCGGCCCGCTTGAGCCAGCCTCGCCGCGGCCAGAATTGCCCCGCGTTGTGTGCGACCGGCACGACCGGCCCGCCGACCGCTTGCGCCAGCAGCGTGCCGCTCAACCCGTAGCGACGGGTCTGCCCGACCGGCATTCGCGTGCCCTCGGGAAAGATGATGACCCACAGGCCTTCGTCGAGCCGCTGCCGCCCCTGCTCGATCACCTGCTGCACCGCCGCGCGGCCGCCGCGCCGGTCGATCGCGATCGGCTTCAAGAGATAGAGCGCCCACCCGAAGAACGGTGCCCACAGCAGCTCCCGCTTCAGCACCCACGTCTGGCGCGGAAAGATCTTGAGCTGCGCGATCGTCTCGAAAGCCGACGAGTGCTTCATCAGCACGACCGTCCGCTCGGCCGGCAGGTTCTCGAGGCCTTCGACCGTGTAGCCGAGCCCGCAGAGCCGCTCGAGCAAGAACAGCACCGAGTTCACCCAGCCCATCGCCGTGCGGTAACGCACTGCGTGCGGCAGCGGCGCCGTTGCGAGGACCACGAGCGCGTAGACCGGCACGGACAGGAACAGGTACAGCGTGAACGCGATCGAGCCCGCCCATTGGCGGAACTCTGCGGCCGGCCTCACTCGTCGACCCGCAAGATCGCGTGCACCGCCTCGAGGAGATCGGCATAGACCTCCTCGACCCGGCCGCCCGCGGCCGCGAGCGTGCGCTCGCCGTAGCCGGTCCGGACCAGCACCGGCCGCGCACCGACCGCGCGCGCGGCCTCGAGATCGCTCCCCTTGTCGCCGACGAACGGCTGGCCCGCGACCGCGATGCCGAGCTCCCGCTCGGCGCGCCGCAGGAGCCCGGCTTTCGGCTTGCGGCAGTCGCAGCCTTCATCGGGCCGATGCGGGCAGTAGTAGATGCCCGCGAGCGCCCCGCCGGCGTCGCGCACCGCGGCGAGCATCCGCTCGTGGATCGCGGCGAGCGTCCCCTCCGTGTACAGGCCGCGGCCGACCCCGGCCTGGTTCGTCACCACCGCGACTCGAACGCCGGCGTCGTGCAGCATCGCGATGGCCTCGAGGCTTCCAGGCAACGGCTGCCACTCCTCGGGCGATTTGACGTAGTCGTCCGAGTCGACGTTGATGACGCCGTCGCGATCGAGCACGACCAGCTTCGGCAGGCGCGTCATCGTGACGTGCGCGGTCCCCGGCCGTGCTTCAGCCGCAGATCCGCTCGCGCAGATACGCCGGCAGCTCGCCGACGGCCACCCGCTCCTGCGCGCACGTGTCGCGCTCGCGAACCGTGACGGTATCGCTCGTCAGCGTGTCGCCGTCGATCGTGATGCAGTACGGCGTGCCGGCCTCGTCCTGGCGGCGGTAGCGGCGGCCGATCGCACCCTTCTCATCGTAGAAGACCGGGTACTCGGCCTTCAGCCGGCGAAACACCGCGAGCGCCTTCTCGGGCATGCCGTCCTTCTTCACGAGCGGCAGCACCGCGGCCTTGATCGGTGCGAGCCGCGGGTGGAGCCGCAGCACCGTCCGCGGCTCGCCGCCGACCTCGTCCTCCGCGTAGGCGTCGCACAGGAACGCCAGCGCGGCGCGGTCGACGCCTGCCGACGGCTCGATCACGTACGGCACGTAGCGCCGCTTCTCCGGATCCGGCTCCTGGTCGTCGAAGTAGCGCAAATCCTTGCCGCTCCACTCCATGTGCTGACGCAGGTCGAAGTCCGTGCGGTTCGCGATGCCTTCGAGCTCGCTGCGGCCGAACGGGAAGTCGTACTCGACGTCCGCGCAGCCGGCCGCGTAATGCGCGAGCTCGTCCTTGTCGTGCTCGCGCAGGTGCAGCTTGTCGCGCTGCAACCCGAGGTCCACGTACCAGCGGAACCGCCGGTCGCGCCAGTAGGTGTACCATTGCGGCGCCTCCGCCGGCCGGCAGAAGAACTCGATCTCCATCTGCTCGAACTCGCGGCTCCTGAACGTGAAGTTCCGCGGGTTGATCTCGTTGCGGAACGCCTTGCCGATCTGGGCGATCCCGAACGGCACGCGGACCCGCGCGGTATCGAAGACGTTCTTGAAGTTCACGAAGATGCCCTGCGCCGTTTCCGGGCGCAGATACGCGATGCTCGAGTTGTCCTCGAGCGCGCCGACGTGCGTCTTGAACATCAGGTTGAATGCGCGCGGCGCCGTCAGCGTACCGGGCTCGCTCGCGCCGGGCGCGACCGTGCGCGCCCGCGCCGCCTCATCGAACAGCGCGTTCGGCATCCGCACGAGCTCGAGCCGGCGTCCGGGATAGCGCTTCTCGAGCGCCGCGACGCGCTTGCGATGCGGCGCGATCAGCTCCTCGTCCTGCTCGCCGAGCGCGGCGAACAGCAGGTCGGTGGCCGGTTCGCGGCTGCCGTCGTCGCCGACTGCCTCGAGCGCGTAGACCGTCAGCTGATCCGCCCGATAGCGGTTGCGGGTCTCGCGGCAATCGACCATCGGATCGCTGAACCCGCCGACGTGGCCACTCGCCTCCCAGACCCGCGGGTTCATCAGGATCGCGGAGTCGAGGCCGACCATTGCGTACGGCGACGGTGCACCGTCATGGTGCAGCGTCTCGTCGTGCCGCAGCACCATGTCGCGCCACCAGGCTTCCTTGATGTTGCGCTTCAGCTCGACGCCGAGCGGTCCGTAGTCCCAGCTGCCGTTCAGCCCGCCGTAGATCTCGCTGGATGGGAATACGAATCCGCGCCGCTTCGCGAGCGACACGATCTTGTCCATGGACTCCATGGTCTCTCCGTGACGGGGGCCGACGTGAAGCGCGCAAGTATAGGTCAGCCGGGCGGTTTCGGCGCGTCGCGGGTCCGCGCGCCCGTTCGCGGGGGTAACCGCCCTTAGATGCACCAAAACCGTGCGCCCCAGGGCCGAAATGCACTACAATAGTGCATCGATTCTCGTCTGCCGGTCGCCACTCCGAGCAAACCTTTCTCCATTCAATCACTTAGCGGACGCCCCAAAGTGGCACAAATAGTGCACACGGACAGGGCTCGAACGGTACCGCCGTCGCTGGCGTGTGCCGCAGCGCCGAGTGCGCCATTACAACGAGACTCGCGACCCAAATAGATCAATCGGAGGACCGCCATGTCGCCAGCCGACGTTTTGCAGATGATGAAGGACAAGGGCATCAAGTTCGTCGACTTACGACTGACGGATACCCGCGGCAAGGAGCAGCACGTCACGGTGCCGAGCCACGTGGTCGACGAGAGCTTCTTCGAGGACGGCAAGATGTTCGACGGCTCGTCGATCGCCGGCTGGAAGGGCATCA
>CAYWGQ010000157.1:0-8754 GCA_964457725.1 uncultured Gammaproteobacteria bacterium | reverse complement strand
CCGACTCGTTCCATCCCCTCTCACACCATGCCACCGACATCCAGAAGATGCACCGGCTGGTGCGCATCCAGCGCTGGCACATGGAACGCTTCGCCGATTTCCTCGACAAGCTGGCCGCCATCCCGGACGGCGACGGCTCGCTGCTCGACCACTCGCTGTTCCTGTACGGCTCGAACATGAGCAACAGCGACCGGCACAACAACTATCCGCTGCCGAACATCCTGGTCGGCGGCGGCTGCGGCAGCCTGCGCGGCGGGCAGCACATCGAGCTGCCGGAGCGGACGTCGCTGTCGAACCTGCTGCTGACCGTGCTGAACAAGACGGGGCTCGAGATGGCGAGCTTCGCGGACAGCACCGGCGAGATCGCGGGCGTCTGACCGCGGGGCGCGCGAGACGATGCTGCGGCGGCGGACGTTCTTGGGCGGCGCGGTAGGCGCGCTCGGCGCCGCCTTCTCAGCACCGCTCGCGCGGCGAGCGGCCGCGGCGGACGCGCTCGCGATCGAGCAGGCCGGCGAGTCGATTGCGGTGATTCGCGGCGCCGGCGGCAACGTCGTCGTGCTCGGGGCCGCGGAAGGGCAGATCGTCGTCGACAGCGGCGCGGCCGAGCACGCGGAGGCGCTCCTCGGCGCCCTGCGCGAGCTTCCGGGCGGCGGCCGGGTCCTGGCGCTCGTGAACACGCACTGGCATCCCGAGCAGGTCGGCGGCAACGTCGAGCTTCGCGGCCTCGGGGCGGAGATCGTCGCGCACGAGAAGACGCGCGCGCGGCTGTCGGCACCGTACTGGCTCGTCGACGAGGATCGCTATCGCCCGCCGCTGCCCGAGGAGGGTCGGCCCACGCGCACGTTCTTCGATCGCGACGCGCTCGAGGCGCTCGGCGAGCCGATCGAGCTCGGCCATCTGCTGCTCGCTCACACGGACGGCGACGTCTTCGTGCACTTCCGGCGTGCGAACGTCGTCGCAGCCGGCGACGCGATCTCGCCGGAGCGAGACCCGGTGCTCGACTGGTTCGGCGGCGGCTGGGTAGGCGGGCGAGCGGACGCGCTGACGCTGCTGCTCGAGCGGACGGATGCGCGGACGCGGTTCGTGCCGTCCTACGGGCCGGTCGTGGGCCGCGCCGAGGTCGAGGCCGAGCGCGATCTGATGCAGACGCTCTACGAGCGGATGGTCGAGCTCGTCCGCCAGGGCGATAGCGCCGAGGACATGCTCGCGGCGGGGGTGCTGGACGGGCTCGCGCGCACGTTCGACGATCCGCTCGCATTCGTCCGCTCGGCCCACAAGGGCTTCTGGGCGCACCACAACAAGCTCTCGCCGGACATCGTCTGATGCGTGCGTATCGACGAGGGTGGCTCGCCGCGATCGCTGCCGCCGCGCTCGGCGCCGGCGATGCGCACGCGAACGACTCGCTCGGCGAGCTGATCCGGACCGGGCAGCGCGCCGCGGCGCTCGCCGCGATCGAGGCCGGCGCCGACGTGAATGCGGCCGAGGGCGACGGCACGACGCCGCTCCACTGGGCCGTGTACCGGATCGATCCGGAGCTCGTCGACGCGCTCCTCGCGCGGGGCGCGAACCCGAGCGCGATGAGCCTCTACGGCTCGACCCCGCTCGCGGAAGCCGTGAACATCGCCAACACCGAGCTCGTCGCAAAGCTCCTCGAGGCCGGCGCCGATCCGGAGGCCCCGAACCAGGACGGCCAGACGGCCTTGATGCTGGCCGCTCGCTCTGGCGCGCTCGAGGCCGCGCGGCTCCTCGTCCGCCACGGCGCCGACGTGAACGTGCGAGAGAAGTGGCGCGGCCAGACCGCGTTGATGTGGGCCGCCGACGAGCACGAGCCCGGGCTCGTCCGGTTCCTGATCGAGCAAGGCGCCGACGTGCACGTGCGCGCAAATCGGAACGATTGGCCGAGCCAGATCACGTCCGAGCCGCGCGCGCAGTATCGTCCGACCGGAGGTCTGACCGCGCTGCTGTACGCCGCGCGCTCGGGCTGCACCGACTGCGTCGCCGCGCTGCTCGACGCGGGCGCCGCGATCGATCACCCGAATCCCGACGGTGTGACGCCGCTGATGGTGGCGCTCGACAACTTCCGCTTCGACACCGCGAAGCTGCTGCTCGAGCGCGGCGCGAACCCGCACATCGCGGATTGGTGGGGCCGCACCGCGCTTTACGTCGCGGTGGACATGAGCTCGTTCGCCGGGCGGAGACCGGACGGGCCGGAGAGCGCGGCGACCGCGTACGACGTGATCCGGATGCTGCTCGAAGCGGGCGTGAACCCGAACGCGCAGCTGAACATGCACCGGCCGGGCCGCGGCGGCAACAGCAGCCGCTTCGTCGACGATCTGCTGACGACGGGTGCGACCCCGCTGCTCCGTGCGGCGATCGGCCACGACGTCGAGGCCGTGCGGCTGCTGCTCGCGCACGGCGCGCTCGTCGATCTGCCGAACGTGATGGGCGTCACCCCGCTGATGGGCGCGGCCGGCATGGGCATCTCCGTGCGCGATCGACGGCTCGATCTGTCCGGCGACGTGCAGTCGCGGGCGATCGCGACGCTCGAGGTGCTGCTCGCAGCCGGCGCCGACGTGAACGCACGCGTCGTCGACATCGACGGCAAGAACGCGCGAATCGCGCGCTTGAGCACGATGTCCGAGCGGGAGGGGCAGACCGCACTCTTCGGCGCGGTGCGGTTCGGCTGGGAGCGCGTCGTGCGCTACCTGCTCGACCACGGCGCTCGGGCCGATGCCGTCGACGCACTCGGCAAGTCCCCGCTCGACCTCGCGCTCGGCCGCGCCGGCGGGCGCGATAACACGGTCTCCGAGGAGGTCGCGGCGATCCTGCGCGCGGCCGGCGCGTGACGCACGCTCGCGCGGGCGGTGCACGCGTCGCAAATTTGAGAAGACGACCAAGTCTTCGAACGCCTCAGGGGGCGCCGGCGACCGCCATGCCGAGCCCGTCGAGCGCCGTCGCGAGATGGCGCTCTCCGAACAGCATGTCGTGCTGCAGCAGCCGGTAATCCTCGACGAGCGTCCGGTAGGCCGGCGGCGCGGTATCCGCGGCGAACGGCGCGCCATTCGCGAGGACGATCCTGCGCGAGAGCGCGTTCAGTCGAGTGCTCGCCCCGCTGACGAAGCGGAAGAAGCCGCGTGCTTCGATTCCCGCGGCCCTCAGCAAGTAAGAGCCAAGGAAATTCAAACCGATAGATAGCTCTTCTCGCGGAAAATCGAGGTTCGACCAGACGACCAGCGGCACGCTGCGCTCCCGGATCGCGCGGGCGATGTCGGCTTCCTCGACGCCGCGATAGAACGCGCCGAGCGCCTCGGCGGAGAGCGGGGGCAGGTGGTCGCCGAGCACCGCGATGACCACGTCCCGGTCGCTCGCGTGGAAGTGCGCGATCAGCTTCGCGACCGCCGCGTCCGCGTCGCGGACCGAGCTCAGGTAGTGCTCGAGCTCCGTCCGTGTCGAAGCCGTCGGCGCGTCGAGCACGCGGATCCCTCCGGCCGCGACGGCGGCCGAGTTGTACGGATGGTGCGTCGAGCTCGGGAATGCGAACACGAACGCCGGGCCCTCCACGCTTGCTTCTGCGATCAGCGCATCGACCAGCGCGGCGTCCGCGGGGGCCTTGCCGTTCGCGGCGCGCGGCACGGTCTCGTCCTCGAAGAGCCACAGCGTCCGCTCGAAGCAGAGCCGCTCGTAGACCTCACGCCGGTTATAGAACGCAATCGGATCTGCTTGAATCGCAACGGTTTCGTAGCCGAGCTCGCGCAGCATGCACGGCAGGCTCGGCAGGTCTCGCTTGATGTACTGCTTGTAGGCGACGGAGCGCTCCGGCAGGAACGTGGTCGACATCCCCGTCAGCAGCTCGAACTCGGAGCTCGCCGACTCGCCGAAGCGCCCGGGCACGATCGCCCGACCGCTCGTGTGCGCGGCGGCGAGCGCCCGGATCGTCGGGATCGGATCCGCATCGAGCGTCCAGCCGAGCGCGGTCGGGTCCATCAGCGATTCGATCATGTAGACGATCAGCGTCGGCGGGGGCCGTGGCGACTCCGCGAGCGCAGGGCGCTGCCAGTCGTAGCGCCCGAGCACCTCGCGCACCGCTTGCGGCGAGTAGTGCGCCGGCGCTTCGATGCCGATGTCGGGCAAGTAGCTCAGAAGCTCGACTAGCACGCCGTTCTGGCGGACGGAGAGCACCGAATCCCACCCCTTCGGCTCGATGCCGCCGGCGAGAAGCGCGCGGCCGAGCGGCTCGAAGCGCTGGGCGAGCCCTGGGACGAGCAGGATCGGCAGTGCGATCGCAATCGTCGCCGCGCGGCTCCGCCACCGGACGCGGGCGGGGCGGCGCAGCGCGGCTGCGACCGCCCACGAGAGGGCGACGCCGGCCACGACGACGGCGCCGGAGCCGAGCGGGCCGAAGGTCCGGCCGAGCTGCGGCGCGAGCTCCGCGAGGTAGAGCAAGTCGAGCGGGTGGACGGCCGCGTGCATGTACGTGACCTTGCCGAGCGTGGCGGCGCCGAGCGCCGCGTAGAAACCCGTGCCGAGCAGCAGCGCGGCGCGAAGTCGCGCCGTGATCGCGAACAGGACCGCATGCACGGCTGCGAGCGTCGCGACGTTCGCGGCGAACGCGCCGTACCTGAGCTGGTATTTGTATTCCCAGCGCCCGTCGACGTGGAGGAGCAGGTCGACGGCGCCGACGGCGTACGCGGCGCAGACGAGCGTCGCCACCGCACCGGCAGCGACTCGACCGGCCCGCCGCGCGAGCACGGCGCTCGCGAGCCGCCGCGTCTCCTCGCCGAGAAGGACCGCCGCGGCACCGGCCGCGACCGCGAGCAGCCACAGGTACTTGGCGTAGGGCGCGCGGAAGACGACGAGCTCGACGGGGAACGCGGCCGGCACGCTCGCCGCGACGAGGGCGAGCTGAGCCAGGACGAGCCTCGGCAGGATCGTCGCGCGGCGCTCCGGGCGTGCGGCCCGTCGATAGCAGCGCAGGAGCAGCGCATGCAGCCCGAGCCAGCCGCACAGAATCGGGAGGCTCGCGGCGATCGGTGCGAGATCGATCAGCTTCGTGCCGGGGAGCGGTCCGGCCGCGGTCGCCCACAGCGTGCCGAGCGCCGCGGCGACCGTCAGGGCCGCGAGCGCGGGCGAGCCTCCGACGTCCGAACGAAATCGTCCGACGAGCCTGTCGATCGCCGTGCCGCCGTCGCCGTTCCCCGTGCGCGCTCGCGCGCCGCTCCGCCCCTCCATCCCGCCTCCCCCGTGCCGGACGAGCGGCTGAGACATGCGAAAACTGCGCCAACCGGACAAATGTCGGACCCGGAATCATCTACCGCCTCGAAGATGGCGCGCCCGGCGGCGGGGCGTTTCAGCCTCGGGAACCCCGCGCGTCCTCGAGCGCCGCGATGAAGCGTCGGCTCCAGTTGTGCACGTCGTTGTGCGTGATCGCCGCAAGCAGATCGCGGTGCCGGGCGCGGCGCTCCGGCAGGCGCATCTCGATCGCGCGGGCGATGCCGTCGGCGACGCCTTGCTGGTCGTACGGGTTGACGAGCACCGCCGACGTCAGCTCCTCGGCCGCACCGCAGAGCCGCGAGAGGACGAGGACGCCCGGGTCGTCGGGGTCCTGGCTCGCCAGGAATTCCTTGGCGACGAGATTCATTCCGTCGCGAATCGGCGTGACGAGGCCGACCCGCGCCGTCCGCAGCAACGCCATGACCACGCCGCGGTCGTAGGCGCGATTCAGGTAACGGATCGGCACCCAGTCGATGTCGGCATACAGCCCGTTGATGTTGCCTGCCGCCTGCTCGAGCTCCTGGCGGATCTCGCGATAGGTCCGCACGCCCGTCCGGGTCGGCGGCGCGATCTGCATGAACACCACCTCACCTCGCGTGGCCGGGTAGTTCGCGAGCAGCGTCTCGACCGCGCGGAATCGCAGCACGAGCCCCTTGCTGTAGTCGAGCCGGTCGACACCGATCATCAGCTTGCGCCGGCCGAGCTTTTCGGCGAAGCGCTGCACCTGCGGGTGGCCGAGGCTCGACTCCGCGAGCTCCCGACATTCGTCGACGTCTATCCCGATCGGGAACGCATCGGCGATGAAGCGCCGGCCGAACGCCTCGATGCTGTGACCGTCGCCGACGACCGCGCCGCCGATCTCGGGCTGGATGAAGCAGTCTTGCAGCGCCCAGAGGTCGCGCCGCGTCTGCACGCCGACGACGTCGTAGGCCGCGAGCGCCTGCAGGATTTCCTCGTGGTGCGGCAACGCGCGGAGCACGTCGTACGTCGGAAACGGCACGTGCAGAAAGAAGCCGATCGGCTGCGTCATTCCGGCGCGGCGCAGCTCGAGCGCGAGCGGCAGCAGGTGATAGTCGTGGATCCAGACCAGGTCGTCCGGCTCGAGCAACCCGAGCAGCCGACGGGCGAACAGCTCGTTCACGCGGCGATAGGCCGCGTAGTGCGCCGGGTTGTAGGAGAAGAAGCCGAGCAGCGAGTGGAACAGGGGCCAGAGCGTGTTGTTGCTGAAGCCGTTGTAGTAGCCGTCGTAGTCCTGCGCGTTGATGTCGAAGGTCGCGAACGCGATCCTGCCCGAGGACAGCGTCTTCACCTCGCCGCTTTCCTGCTCGCAGGTCCGGCCGCTCCACCCGAACCAGACCCCGCCGTGCTCGCGCAGCGCGCCGAGGAGGCCGACCGCGAGCCCGCCGGCCGCCTTGCCGCGTTTCGGCGCGGCGACGCGGTTGGAGACGGCGACCAGTCGCGTCACAGGGCGTCTTCCCACGCGCGGCTCAAACGCATCGCGGCCGTGATGATTCCGACCAGGCTGTAGGTCTGCGGGAAGTTGCCCCAGAGCTCGCCCGTCTGCGGGTCGACGTCCTCCGAGAGAAGACCGAGCGCCGTGCGGTGCTCGAGCATGTGATTGAATAGCTCGCGCGCCTCCTCGCGCCGGCCGACCGCCGCGAGGGCGTTGATGTACCAGAACGTGCAAATGTTGAAGGCGGTCTCCGGCAGGCCGAAGTCGTCCGGCTCCGAGTACCGGAACATGTGCGTCCCGCGCTTCAGCTCCTGCTCGCACGCCGCGAGCGTCGACAGGAAGCGCGGATCGTCGGGTGCGACGAACTGCAGATCGGCCAGCGTCAGCAGGCTCGCATCGATCGCGGTGCCGCCGAAGGTCGCGACGAAGCTCTTGCGCTGCTCGTTCCATGCCGCCGCGACGATCTTCTCCTTGATCTTCGCGGCCGTCTTCGCCCAGTGCGCGGCCCGCGAGTGGAGACCCAAGTGGGCGGCGATTCGCGCGAGCCGGTCGCACGCGGCCCAGCACATCACGCTCGAGTAGGTATGCACCTCTCGCCGGCCGCGGAATTCCCACAAGCCCGCATCCGGCTGGTCGTACAGGCGCGCCGCGTGCTCGCCGAGCGGCTCGAGCCGGCGGAATTGCTCCCGGCCGTCGTGCATCACGAGGCGCCGGTCGAAGAACAGCTGCGTCGCGGCGAGCACGACGGCGCCGTAGATGTCGTGCTGGCGTTGCCGATAGGCGTCGTTGCCGACGCGGACGGGGCCCATGCCGCGGTAGCCCGGAAGGGAGTCGACGATCCTCTCGTGGAGTGCCGGCTCGCCGCTGATGCCGTAGACGGGTTGCAGCTCCGCGTCCTTGCCGTGCTCGGCTATCACGTTGAATAGATAGCGAAGGAACTGCTCCATCGTATGCGTCGTTCCCAGGCGGTTCAACGCCTGCACGACGTAGTAGCTGTCGCGCAGCCAGCAGTAGCGATAGTCCCAGTTGCGGCCGGTCGCGGGCGCCTCGGGAATCGATGTCGTCAGTGCCGCGAGCACCGCGCCCGTATCCTCGAACGTGCACAGCTTCAGCGTGATCGCGGCGCGGATCACTTCCTCCTGCCACTCGAACGGCACGGACAGCCCGCGCGACCAGGCCTGCCAGTGCGCTTGCGTCTCGCCGAACATCTCGCGCCCGACTTTTGCCGGGTTGTCCGTCAGCGTCTCGTCCGGACCGAGCACCAGCGTGACGGGCTCCTCGAGCATGAACGCGCGCTCCTCGAGCACCGCGGAGAGCGAGGCGTTGGTCGTCAGCCGCAGCACGAAGTCGCCGTTGTCGAAGCGGATGTGGTTGCTGCCGTACGTGACCTTCGGCCGGCGCGCGCCGTAGTCCGCTGCGGGCCTCAACCGGATTCGCACTGCAGGCGTGCCTTCGGCGGGCACGAGCTGCCGGATCACCATTGCCGGGTGAAAGCTGCGGCCATGAAACTGATAACGCGGCGCGAAGTCCACGATCCGCAGCGCGTTGCCGCTGCTGTCGCGCAGCGTCGTCGTCAGGATCGCCGTGTTCTCGATGTAACGCTGCACGGACGACTGGCAGTCGAGGAGCTCGACCTCGAACAGCCCCGGCCCTTCGCGCTCGCCGTCGGCGCCGCCGAGGAGCGCGCAGAAAAACGGGTCGCCGTCCATCCGCGGGAACGAGCCCCAGACATAGCGTCCGCGGCTGTCGATCAGCGCGGCGATCTGGCAGTTGCCGATGACGCCGAGCTCGAGACTGCTCATCGCGCGCTCCTCGAGCGCCGCTCGGACGCGGGGGCGACTGCGCGCTCGAGCCAGTCGAGCACGGCGCGCACGCCCGGCAGGCGGAAGCGGGCCGCCGTCGCGCCGTCGCTCACTTTTACCGTGATGCCGCCGAGCGCGTTCACGACTGCGAAGCCCGCCTCGTCGGTCACGTCGTCGCCGACGAACACGGGCGTGCGGCCGCGAAACGGCGGCTCCTGCATGAAGGCT
>CAYWGQ010000156.1:0-8815 GCA_964457725.1 uncultured Gammaproteobacteria bacterium | reverse complement strand
ACTTGGACCTGAACAGCATCTGCTGAGCGGAGCGGCGGCGCTCGAGCGGGCGAACTCGGACGGCGAAGGCACGAACGGCGGCTACGTCTATCGCGCGCGCGTTCCTCCCGAGGACACCGGCGCGACGGTGATCGCGTTCCACGTCGCGCGATTTCGGCATTCCGACGAGGCGGCATGGCGCGAGTCGATCGCGGCCGGACGGGTGCTCGTGAACGGCCGCCGAGCGTCGGCCGAGCAGCGGCTTCGTGCGGGCGACGAGCTCGAGTTCCACCGGCCGCCGTGGCAGGAGCCCGCGGCTCCAGAGCAGTTCGACGTCGCGTTCGAGGATGCGCACGTGCTCGTCGTCGTGAAGCCCGCCGGGCTGCAGGTGCTGCCGGCGGGACCGTTCTGCGCGCGCACGCTGCTCGCGCTCGTGCGCGGCAGCGATCCGTCGCGCGCGACGGCCGCGCCGGCGCACAGGCTCGGCCGCGGCACGTCCGGCCTGATCGCGTTCGGCAAGACGCGCGCGGCCCGCGCGTCGCTCGCACGGCAGTTTCGGGAGCGCGCGCTCGTGAAGACGTACGTCGCATGGGTCGAGGGCTCGCCACTCCCCGGCTCCTTCGCGGCGCGCTTCCCGATCGGCCGTCTCGCTCACGGGCCGCTCGAGATTTGGGCCGCTGCCGCGAGCGGCCGCGCTTCGCTCACGCGGGTGCGGGTGCTTCGGCGCGAGCGGCGCGGCGCGGTCGAGCGGGCGCTCGTCGCCGCGCAGCCGATCACCGGACGGCCGGATCAGATCCGGATCCACCTCGCCGCGGCTGGCGCGCCGATCCTCGGCGACCCGCTGTTCGGTCCGGGAGGCGTGCCGAAGAGCGACGCGCCGCCGGGGCAGAGCGGATATCTGCTCCACTCGGCCGGTCTCGCGTTCGCGCATCCGGCGACCGGCTCGCGCGTGAGGCTGCGCGATGTGCCGGAGTGGGCCGAGGCGCCGCGGTAGCCGCGGCAGGCGGGTTTCAAGGAAGGGTCTCGGCTGGGCAGCCGCTCCTGGCCGAGACGCGTGGCACGCAATTTGGATCGCGTGCGCGGGGCCTCCGTGAAGAGCAGCGCATGCGCATCCATCACTTGAACTGCATCTCGACGTGTCCGCTCGGCGGGCGGCTGATGGACGGCCGGAGCCGCTCGCTCCTCGAGCGCGGCGAGCTCGCGTGCCATTGTCTGCTGCTCGAGACGTCGGCCGGGCTCGTGCTCGTCGACACCGGCTTCGGCTTGAAGGACGTGCACGATCCCCGCGGTCGGCTGAGCCGCTTCTTCCTGATGCTCGTGAGCCCAGACTTCCGCGAGGAGCTGACGGCCGTGCGGCAGATCCGGCGCCTCGGCGCCGAGCCGCGCGACGTCCGTCACATCGTGCTGACGCACCTCGACTTCGACCACGCGGGCGGGCTCGACGACTTTCCGCATGCGACCGTCCATCTGCTCGGCGACGAGCTATCGGCCGCGTTCGAGCAGCGGACGTGGCTCGATCGGCAGCGCTATCGGCCCGAGCAGTGGGCGCGGCGCTCGCGGTGGGCGAAATACGCACCGGAGGAAGGCGAGCACTGGTACGGATTTTCGAAGGTGCGCGAGCTCCGCGGTCTCCCGCCCGAGATCTTGCTGATCCCGCTGATCGGCCACACGCTCGGTCACGCCGGTGTCGCGGTCCGCGACGAGAACCGCTGGCTGCTCGCAGCGGGCGACGCGTATTTCTATTGGGGCGAGATGGACGTGGAGGCGCCGCGCTGCACACCCGGCTTGCGGCTCTATCAATGGATGATGGACAAGCGCCGCGGCAAGCGGCTCGAGAATCAGCAGCGGCTGCGGGAGCTCAAGGCCAAGCGCGGGGGCGAGATCGAGATCTTCTGCTCGCACGACGCGACCGAGTTCGAGCGCCTCGCCGGGGTTGCGCCGGCGCTCTCGCTCGAGGGGCTCGAGCAGGCGCGGCATCGGCACGCCTGAGCCGCGCGGCGCCTCACGGCGCGACCGGCAGCGCGTCGCGGACGAGATCGACGATCGGCGCCGGATACACGCCGAGCCAGATCACGACGATCGCCGCGCCCGCGAGCACGAGCCGTCCCGCTGCCGAGACCTGCGGCGCATCCGCCGCGGCCGCCCCCGGCACGGGCTCGAGATACAGCGTGACCAGCACGCGCAGGTAATAGAAGAGCCCGATCGCGCTGCCGACGATCACGAGCGCGAGCAGCACCCAGCGCGACGCTTCGACGCTCGCCGCGACGACGTAGAACTTCGCGACGAAGCCCATCGTCAGCGGAATGCCGGCAAGCGACAGCAGCATCAGCGAGAACACGGCCGCGAGCCACGGGCGGCGCCAGAAGAGCCCGCGATAGTCCGACAGCCGCTGCAGCTCGCCGGCCGCGCCGCCCGCCGCACCGGCCGAGAGCACCGCGACGACGCCGAACGCGCCGAGCGTGCTCGCGATGTACGCGACGAGGTAGTAGCCGCTCGATTCGAACGCGAACGCGCCGCCCGCGATGAACGCGACGAGCAGGTAGCCGAGATGCGAGATCGAGGAGTAGGCGAGGATTCGCTTGACGTTCTGCTGCAAGAGCGCGAGGACGTTGCCGATCAGCATCGAGGCGCCCGCGATCAGCGACAGCGCGAAGAGCACTTCGCGATGGTCGAACGCGCCGGACTGCAGGAAGTAGCGCAGCAACACGACGAACACCGCGCCCTTCGACACGGTCGCGAGGAACGCCGTGATCGGGGCGGGCGCGCCCTGGTAGACGTCCGGCGTCCACATGTGGAACGGCACGAGCGAGAGCTTGAACGCGATCCCGGCGACCAGGAGAGCGAGCCCGCCCGCGAGGAACGCGCTCGCAACGCCGTCCGCGAGCCGCTCCGCGACGCCGACGAACTCGAGCGTGCCGAGCTCCGCATATACGAGCGCGATGCCGAACAGCAGGAACGCCGAGGAGACGCCGCTCAGCACGAGGTACTTCGCGCCGGCCTCGAGCCCCGGGCGCCGATCGCGGACGTAGGCGAGCAGCGCGAACAGCGACACGCTCAGCAGCTCGAAGCCGAGAAAGAGGGACGCGAAGTGCGCGCTCGCCGCGAGCACGACGGCGCCGAGCGCGGCGGTCAGGAGCAGCACGTAGAGCTCGCCGTGGCGCTCGCGGCTGCCGTTCAGATAGGCCGCCGCGAGACCTGCCGCCCCGAGCGTTGCGACGCCGAGGAGGGCGGTGTAGAGGAGCGCCGCGCGGTCGACGAGGAGCAGCGGTGTCACCGGCTGCGGAGCCGCGCGCCATGCGAACGGCACGGACAGCAGCGTGACCGCGAGGCCGATCGTCGCGGCCGCGGCGCTCGCGTCGCGGCGCCGTAGGAACGCGGCGAGCAGCATCACGACGATCGCCGCGGCCGCGAGCAGCACGATCGGCAGGAGCGCCGTGAGTTGCCCGGCGGTCAGCGTCATCGTCCGGCCTCGATGCCGCTTAGGGGCGGCGGCGTCGGCTCGAGCCGCAGCAAGAACGGCTCGGCGGCCTCGGCGATGGCCGGCGTCTCGCCGAGCAACGCCGCGATCGACGGTTCCGCCGTGTCGAGCACGGGTTGCGGCCGGACACCGAGCCAGAGCAGCAGCACGACCATCGCGGCCATGTAAGCCATCTCCCTGCGGCCGAAATCGGGCGCTCGCACCTCGCCGCGCAGATCGCCCTGGAAGCTCTTCTGGATCAGCACGAGCGAGTAGACGACTGCCGCGACGAGCCCGAGCGCGCCGACGATCGCGAACGGGCGGCTCGTCGCGAACGCGCCGAGCAGCACGAGGAACTCGCCGACGAAGTTGCCGAGACCTGGCAGCCCGAGCGAGGCGATCGCGAAGAAGAGCGCGAACGCACCCATTCGCGGCAGCTCGGCCCAGAGCCCGCCCATCCGGCGCATGTCGCGCGTATGCAGCCGCTCCTGGAGCGCGCCTGCGACGAGGAAGAGCCCGCCGGTGCTGATGCCGTGCGCGATCATTTGCATCACGGCCCCCTGCAGCGCGGCCTCGTTCCACGCGAACACGCCGAGCAGCACGAAGCCGAGATGGCTCACGCTCGTGTAGGCGACGAGGCGCTTGAAGTCGGTTTGCGCGAACGCGAGCACGGCGCCGTACAGGATCCCGGCGACGGCGAGCGTCATCGCGAACGGCGCGAGCGCGGCGGCGGCCTCGGGGAAGAGCGGGACGACGAAGCGGATCAGCCCGTACGCGCCCGTCTTCAGCAACACGCCGGCGAGGATCACGCTGCCCGCGGTCGGCGCGTCCGTGTGCGCGTCGGGCAGCCACGTGTGGAGCGGCACCGCCGGCAGCTTGACTGCGAACGCGACGAAGAAGCCGAGCATCAAGAGCATCGCGACGTCCCCGGCCGTCTCGGTGCCGAGCAGATCGAAGTAGTCGAACGTCCAGGCGCCGGTCGACGCGTAGTGCAGGTATGCGAGGCCGACGATGCTCGCGAGCATCAGGAGGCTGCTCGCTTGCGTGAAGATGAAGAACTTGAGCGCCGAGTACACCCGGTTCTCGTGCCCCCAGATCGCGATCAGGAAGTACATCGGCACGAGCATCACTTCCCACAGGAAGAAGAACAGGAACAGATCGAGCGCGAGGAAGACGCCGATCACGCCCGCGAGCGACCAGAGCAGGTTCGCGTGGAAGAAGCCTTCGTGCCGATCGATCTCGGTCCACGAGCAGGCGACGGAGACGATGCCGAGGAAGAGCGTCAGCGCGACGAGGAGCAACGACAGCCCGTCCATCGCGAGGTGGAACCCGATCCCGAACCGCGGCAGCCACGCGGCGTCGAGCTCGGCGAGCCACGGCCCCGCCGTCGCGTCGCTGCCCGCCCAGAACGCCGCGAGCCAGGCGAGCTCGGCCGCGAGCACGCCGAGCGCGAGCCAGCGGCACGCCTGCGCGCTTCTGGATGCCACGAGCCAGCAGAGCGCGCCGCCAGCGAGCGGAGCTGCGATCAGCCAAGCGAGCATCATGCGAGCACCGTCACGGCGATCGTCACGACGAGGCCCGCTAGCATGCCCGCCGCGTACCAGCGGAGCTCGCCGGTCTGGCTCGCGCCGGTCGCCCGCCACGCGAGCTCAAGCGCCCACGCGATCGCCTCGTAGACGCGGTCGACGAGCTCGCTGCGGAGGAGCCGGGCGCACGCCATGAACGGCCGCACGAACGCGGTGTCGTACAGCCGGTCGAAGCCGAACCCGGCGTGGAGCGCCGCGGTGGCGGAGCCTGCCGGCCGCGCTGCGCGCTCGCGGGCCGCGGCCGCGCGCGGGAAGTAGGCGTAGTAGGCGAACGCGATGCCGCCGAGCGACGCGGCCGACGCCGCGAGCTCGAGCGCGATCTCGGTGCCGCGGGAGACCTCGTGCGGTGCGGTCGCCGGCAGCGTGCCCGAGAGGAAGTCCGAGAAGAGCGTGATCTGCCCGAGTGTCGCCGGCGTCTCGACGAGGCCGCCGACGATCGACAGCACCCCGAGCACGACGAGCGGCACCGCGATCGCCGCGCGGCGCTGGGGGATCGGCGGGCGCTGGCCGGGCGGACCGAAGAACACGATGAAGATCGCGCGGAAGATGTACACGGACGTGACGAACGCGGTGACGACGCCCGCGAGCCAGAGCAGCGCTCCGGCCCGCTCCGCGGACCAGGCGCCGGCGAGGATCTGCTCCTTGCTGTAGAACCCGGATGTCACGATCGGCACCGCCGCGAGCGCCGCGCCGCCGATCACGAACGACCAGAACACGAGCGGCAGCCGTCTCCGCAGGCCGCCCATCTGGAAGATGTCCTGCTCGTGATGCAGCGCGAGGATCAGCGCGCCGGCCGCGAGGAACAAGAGCGCCTTGAAGAACGCGTGCGTCATGAAGTGGAACACGCCCGCGCTCCACGCACCGACGCCGAGCGCGAGGAACATGTAGCCGATCTGGCTCATCGTCGAGTACGCGAGCACGCGCTTGATGTCCGTCTGGCCGAGCGCCGCGAGCGCCGCGAGGAGCAGCGACGCGGCGCCGACCGCCGCAACCGCGGCTTGCACGGCGGGCGCGAGCACGAAGAGCGCGTGCGTCCGCGCGATCAGATACATGCCTGCAGTCACCATCGTCGCGGCATGGATCAGCGCGCTGACCGGGGTCGGGCCGGCCATCGCGTCCGGCAGCCACGTGTGGAGCGGCAGTTGCGCGGATTTGCCGACGGCGCCGGCGAGGAGCAGCGCCGCGACCGCGATCGCGATGCCCTCGCCCGGCGTCCACTCGGCGGGCGCGCGCTCGAGGAGCGTTGCGATATCGAGCGTGCCGAGCGAGGTCGCGAGCAGGATCAGGCCGATCAGCATCGCGGTGTCGCCGACTCGCGTGACGACGAACGCCTTGCGCGCCGCATAGCCGTTCGCGGGGTCGCGGTACCAGAAGCCGATCAAGAGATAGCTGCAGAGGCCGACGCCCTCCCAGCCGAGGTACAGCAGCAGCAGGTTGTCGGCGAGCACCAGCACGAGCATCGCGGCCATGAACAGGTTCATGTACGCGAAGAACCGCGCGTACCCCTCGTCCTCGGCCATGTACGCGGTCGAGTAGAGGTGGATCAGGAAGCCGACGATCGTGACGACGAGGATCATCACGACCGACAGCGCGTCGAGCCGCAACGCGAGCTCGACCGCGAAATCGCCGGCCGTCATCCACGTGCCGAGGCTCGCGCGGTAGAAGGCGCCGGCCTCCGGCGCCGCGAGGTATTGCGCCGCGGCGATCACGGCCGCGACCGCGGCGAGGCCGACGGAGCCGACACCGACGACCGATACCGCCCGGTGCGGCAGCTCGCCGCGGCTCGCCATCAGCACGGCGCTGCCCGCGAGCGGCAAGAGCGGCACGAGCCAGAGCCAGTCGCCCATCTCAGCCCCGCATCTCGCTGACCGCGTCGGCGTCGAGCGTGCCGAACCGCCGGTGGATCTGCAGGATCAGCGCGAGCGCGACCGCGACCTCGGCCGCCGCGAGCGCGAGCACCAGGATGAACATGATCTGGCCGTCGGGTGCGCCCCAGCGAGCGCCGCCGGCGATGAACGCGAGCGCGGCCGCGTTCAGCATGATCTCGATCGAGATCAGCATGAACACGAGGTTGCGGCGGACGAGCACGCCGCCGAGGCCGAGCGCGAACAAGACGACCGCGAGCAGCAGGGCGTGCTCGATCGGGACGGTGCTCATCGCGGCACCGTCCGCGGCCGGGGCTCGGCCGCCGCGCGCGCGGGCTCGGGGTCCCGGTCGAGCTCGCGGCCGATCCGGTATGCGCCGACGAGCCCGGCGAGGAGCAGCATCGGCGCGATCTCGACCGCGAGGAGGTACGGCCCGAACAGGAGCAGCGCGACCGGCTCCGCGCCGACGTGTTGCGGTCCGCCCGGCGAGGGCGCCGCGGGGCCGATCGCGAGCACGTACGCGAGCTCCGCGAGCAGGATTGCGCAGAGCACCGCCGGACCGATCCACGCGCGGCCCGAGAGCCACTCTCGCTCCTGCCTGATCGTCGCCTCCCCGAGATTCAGCATCATCACCGCGAACACGAACAGCACGATGATCGCGCCGGCATAGACGATCACCTCGAGCGCGGCCGCGAACGGCGCGCCGAGCAGGAAGAGCTCGAGCGCGAGCGCGAGGAGCGAGACGATCAGATAGAGCAGCGCATGCATCGCGTTCAGCCGCGTGACGGCGAAGCCCGTCGCGACGGTCGCGACCGCGGCCGCGAGATAGAACGCCGCGTTCACGGCAGGAGACCCCGGACGTCGACCGGCGGCGCCTCGTTCTCCGCCTCGCCCTTGTCCTTACCGCGAACGGCGAGCCCGGCCACTCGGTAGAAGCTGTAGACGTGGTACTTACCCGGGCCGCTGATCAGGAGATCTTCTTTCTCGTAGACCATGTTCCGGCGGTCGTACTCGCTCATCTCGAAATCGGGCGTGAGCTGGATCGCGTACGTGGGGCACGCCTCCTCGCAGTAGCCGCAGTAGATGCAGCGCGAGAAGTTGATCCGGAACCACGCGGGATACCAGCGCCCGCTCTCGTCCTCGGTCTTCTCGAGCGCGATGCAGTCGACCGGGCACGCGGCCGCGCACAGATAGCACGCGACGCAGCGCTCCTCGCCGTCGGGGTCGCGCGTGAGCACGATGCGGCCGCGGAACCGCGGCGCGAGGTAGGGCTTCTCCTCCGGGTACAGGATCGTCTCGCGCCGCCTGAAGCCGTGCGCGAACACGGCGGCCATCGTGCGAAGCTGACTCCAGAGCACGTCGACCTGATAGGCGAGCCAACCCTTGTCCTCGCGAGCTTCCGCCATCACGCACCTCTCTGGTCTAGCGCGAGCACGACGCCGCCGGTCACGAGCACGTTGAGGAGCGCGAGCGGCAGCAGGAACTTCCATGCATAGGCCATCAGCTGGTCGTAGCGCGGCCGCGGCAGCGACGCGCGGAGCAGCAGGAACACGCCGAGGAACACCGCCGTCTTCAGCAGGAACCAAGCCGCCGGCGGCAGGAACGCAGGCCCGAGCCAGCCGCCGAAGAAGAGCGTCACCGTCATCGCCGAAGCGAGCAGCAGCCCGAGGTACTCGCCCAGGAAGAACAGGCCGAACTTCATGCCTGAGTATTCCGTGTGGTAGCCCGCGACGAGCTCGTGCTCGGCCTCCGGAAGATCGAACGGCAGCCGATGGGTCTCGGCGATCGAGGCGAGGAAGAACACGATCCCGCCGACGAACTGCGGCACGAAGAACCACAGGCCGCGCTGGGCCTCGACGATCTCGCTCAGGCGGAACGAGCCCGCGAGGATCACGACGCCGACGAGCGACAGGCCCATGAACACCTCG
>CAYWGQ010000155.1:0-8906 GCA_964457725.1 uncultured Gammaproteobacteria bacterium | reverse complement strand
GATCGCCGGCGGCGACGGCTTTCGTCACGTCGGCGATGTTGCGGACCTGGGCGGTGAGGTTGCCGGCCATCGAGTTGACCGAATCGGTCAAGTCCTTCCACGTGCCGGACACGCCCTCGACGCGCGCCTGGCCGCCGAGAATGCCTTCCGAGCCGACCTCCCGCGCGACGCGCGTGACCTCGGAGGCGAACGAGCGCAGCTGATCCACCATCGTGTTGATGGTGCTCTTCACAGTCAGGAACTCGCCCTTGACGTCGACCTCGATCTTCTTCGAGAGATCGCCCTTCGCGACCGCGGTCGTCACATCGGCGATGTTCCGCACCTGCGCCGTCAGGTTACCCGCCATCGAGTTGACCGAGTCGGTCAGCTCCTTCCACGTGCCGGCGACGCCCCGCACCTTCGCCTGCCCGCCGAGCTTGCCTTCGGTGCCGACCTCGCGCGCGACGCGAATCACCTCGGCCGAGAAGCTCGCGAGCTGCTCGACCATCTGATTGATCGTCTTCGCGGTGCGCCGGAACTCGCCTTCGAGCGGACGCCCGTCGAGCTCGAGCGCCATGCTCTTCGACAGGTCGCCTCGCGCGACGGCGCCGATCACGCGCGCGACCTCGCTCGTCGGATGCACGAGGTCGTCGATCAGCGAGTTGATGCTGTCGACCGATTCCGCCCACAGCCCGTGAGCGCCCGGCAGATGCGCCCGGCGCTTCAGCTTCCCTTCCTTGCCGACGACCTGCGACAGCCGCGCAATCTCCTGCGCCATCGTCGCGCTCTGCTCGACGAGCTCGTTGAACACCTCCGCCACGCTCGCGAACGCGCCGGCGCCGCCGACGGGTAAGCGCACGCTCGCGTCGCCGCGCTTCAACGCGTGCAGCGCCGTGTGGATCATCGTCATCTCGTCTGCGGGGGCGGGAAGCGCGGGCGGTGGCGCCAGGACTGTGCTCATCACGGCTCCGTCGATTTTTTCGAAAGTTGTGAGGCACCCGGCTGGGCGTCGAAGGGCCGAAGAATACCCGCGCCCGCACGGCCTTCGGGAGTCCGGCATAGGCAACACTTTCCACGCGGATTCCAAAATTTGGAAAACCGCGAAAGCTCGGCTCGGCGAATTGCAAATTTTGGAACGGAGCGCTTCCTCGCGCGCCGCCCTCCGAGGACGACGCGCGAATCCGCGCAAAGCTCGTCAGCGGCCGACGCTGAAGTTCTTGTCGAAGATCGCCCAGAGGATGAGCAGGAATCCGAGCACGCGGAGCGAGTAGACGTAGACGACGCGCTCGTCGCCGAAACCGATGAACGTCGCAAGCAGCTGATTCAGCGCGAGCAACACGAAGGCTGCCGCGAACGCGAGGAACAGCCGGTCGTCGGTCTTGCGCCAGAAGCGCAGGAAAAACAATCCGGCGATCAGAAAACCCATGGTGACCGCGCCGCCGAGGTAGCCGAGCGTCAAGTCGGTCATTCGGCCTCCCAGACGAATGCGTAGAGCAGGCACGCGATCGCCGCGAGCGCCATCGCGAGACGGTACGGACGCAGATCTACCTGCGTCGGCAGCACGATCGTGTCGACGAAGAGCAGCATGTTGTTCATCGTCAGGAACACGAAGCAGAGCGCGCTCCAGAGGAGCAGCCGCATGCCGCTCCGCGCATAACCGCGAAACAGCAGCAGCGTGCAGGAGAGGCTGGTGATCGCCGCGAGCGAGAACAGCACCAACCGGAACGTCTCCATGCAGTTTCCTTCTATTTCCGGAACTTGAATGCGTCCGCGAAGCTCTTGATGCGCGTGTCTCGCAGCGCGTAGATAACCCGGATCAACGTGACGGGCCGCTCGTTATACAGTCGCGCGAGAGTGGCGACGTAACCGTCGATCTCGTCGGACGCGGGCTTGTAACTGACGCGGCCGTCCGGCGCGCGCTCGACCAGCCCCCGCGCCTGGAACATTTCCAGATGACGTCCGACGTCGGCCTCGGATACCGTCGTGTTCGGCCGGAGCCGTTCGACCAGCTCCTCGGGCATCCACGCGCGCGCCGGGTCCTCGTGCAGCACGAGCAGCAGCTCCGCGGCCTCGATCGCCGTTACGGAGTGCTGAAGAAACTCGCAGAACGCGTCGGTGAAGTCCGCGTCTTCCGCCATTGGGGATGAATGCCTCGGATTTCTCGGTGCCGATGATGCGCGAAGCGCCGGCCTCCGGCGCATGATGGGCGAGCCGGCGGATGCGTGCAACCGCAGAGCGCGCAGCGCAAGACTCAGGCGAACGCAAGCAAGATCTCTGCCACGATCGCTTCCGGGCTCGCGGTGCCGTCGACGTCGATGCCGCGCTCGTCCGGCTCGAGCGGCTCGAGCGTCTCGAGCTGCGAGGCGAGGAGCGCACGCGGCATGAAGTGCGTGCGGCTCTCCAGCCGCCGCGCGAGCTCCTCGGCCGGAACGACCAGATGCACGAACGCAACGCTCGGCAGCCCGGCGCGCAGCGCGTCGCGATACCGGCGCTTCAGCGCGGAGCACGCGAGCACGGCCGCCCGGCCTTCGGCGTGGCGCTCGCCGAGCCAACGGCGCAGGCTCGCGAGCCACGGGGCCCGATCGTCGTCGTCGAGCGGCAGGCCGGACGCCATCTTCGCGACGTTCTCCGGCGGGTGGAAGTCGTCCGCGTCCGCGAACGCCGCGGAACGCGCTGCGGCGAGACGTCGCGCGATCAGGGTCTTACCAGAGCCGGAAACGCCCATGACGATCCACGGCTCCGTCGCCGGACCTATCGCTCGGCCCCCGCGAGGCGGGCGCCCGCGGCGAGGGCGCACAGCTTGCCGAAGGCGACCGGGCGCGGCAGATACTTCATGCCGCAGTCGGGTGTCGCGATCAGCCGCTCGGGCGGCACGATCTCGAGCGCCCGGCGAATCCGCTCGGCCACGGTCTCCGCGCTCTCGATGCCCGGATCGGCCAGATCCAGCACGCCGACCATCAGCGTCTTCGACGGCAGCTCGCGGAGCACGGCGAGATCGAGGTTCGGCTGGGCCGCCTCGATCGAGATCTGGTCGACGGCGCACGCCTCGAGCTCCGGCAGGAACGAGTAGCCGTCCGACGGCTTGTCCTTCACGAGCGCGGCATAGCCGAAGCACAGGTGCAGCGCGGTCGTCCCGCCGACCCCCTCGACGGCACGGTTGATCGCACGGACGGCGTACTTGCGGGCCTCCTCGGCGCGCGCCTGGAGCCACGGCTCGTCGAGCTGCACGACGTCGGCGCCGGCAGCGAACAGGTCCGCGATCTCCTCGCGCACGGCTTCCGCGTAAGCGAGCGCGAGCGACTCGCGGCTGCCGTAATGCTCGTCGATCGCCTGCTGCGCCATCGTGAACGGCCCGGGCAGCGTGATCTTGACGACGCGGTCGGTGTTCGCGCGGAGGAAGCGCACGTCGCGCACCTCGACCGGCTCGCGCCTGCGGATCGGTCCGGTGACGAGCGGCACCGGAATCTTCGCGCCGGTCCGGCCGACGATCTCGCCGTGACGCTCGCGGTCGATCCCGTCGAGCGCGTTCGCGAAGCGGTTCGAGTAGCTCTCGCGGCGGATCTCGCCGTCGGTGACGATGTCGATTCCGGCGCGCTCCTGGTCGCGGATCGCGACGATCGTCGCGTCGTCCTGCGCCTCCTCGAGATGCTCGGGCGGTATTCGCCAGATCTCGCGGACGCGGACGCGCGGTGCCATGAACTTCGCGAGGAGCGCACGATCGACGAGCCAGTCGGGCTGCGGATAGCTGCCGACGACGGCGGTGCGCACAATTGAGCCGCTCATGCGGCGCATTCTACGCGCTGCTGGGGTATTGTTCGCGTCGCACGGCCGTCAGCCGCCTGCCGCGCCCGCTCGCAGAGCCGCTCGCGCTCGCGAGCGAACGCTCGGCTCCAGCAGAGCCTCCGGACGCACGCGGCAATCTCCCCGGGCGGCGGCGTCGCGACAGAAGCGCAGCACGCGAGGCCTTTTTATAATGTGTGCGTCCCCTTCGGGGCCCGCGGCACAGGAGCCGGCATGACGAAGCTGCAATCGGCGCCGGGCGCGGCCGGCGATCGCGACGACCGCTTCGACGGTGAGCGCGTCCGGCGAATCCTGGAGCGCGCCGCTGTCGAGCAGCACCGCCTCGATCGCGTGTCGTCCGACACGTACTCGCTCGAGGAGCTCGAAGCGATGGCAGCCGAAGCCCGCATCTCGCCCGCGGCGCTGCGCGCCGCGCTCGACGCGGAGCGCCGGGGCCGCACGCCGAATGGACTCGGCTCGCGCGCCGATCCGGCGCCATGGCGCGGCCTTCGCGCGCCGCTGCCCGGAGCGGCGGTGCTGCTCGTCGCGGGCCTCGGCGCCGCGGCGCTCTTCGGCGCGCTCGTCGCCTTCCCGGCGCTCGCGACGGCGCTCTTCTGGACGACCGTGTTACTGGCACTGCTGCTCTTGCTCGGCGCCTCGCCGTTCTGATCGCCGCCGGGCCGCGGCGGGGATGCCGGCGCCGATCCCGATCCGGACGAGCCGAGAACCGGTTATGATCGGTCGTCGAACAACAACGACGGAAGGGGGCGGCGATGCGTCTGACGACGATGCTGCTGTTGCACTGTACGGCCTGCCTGCTCGCCGGCTCCGCGGCGCACGCGCACCATGCGTTCGCGACGGAGTTCGCCGTCGATCGGCCGGTCGAGTTCAAGGGGAAAGTCACCAAGGTCGAGCTGATCAATCCGCACTCGTGGATCCACGTCGAGGTCGTCGAGGAAGGCGGCGAGACCGTCACGTGGATGATCGAAGGCGGCAGCCCGAACGCGCTCGTGCGCCGCGGCATCACGAAGGCATCGATCCCGATCGGGTCCGAGCTCGTCGTGCGCGGCTATCAGGCACGCGACGGATCGCATCGCGCAGTCGGCCGCGACATCCTGTTCGCGGACGGCCGCCAGCTCTTCTTCCAGGGCACGCAGGCCCCCGGCCAGGGCGAGACGCCATGACGCGCGTCGCGCTCGCCGCGGCGGCGTTCCTCGCCGCGGCGGGGGTCGCGGCCGAGAACGTGCTGACGGAGTTCCCCCGCACGCCGGCCGGGCTTCCGGATCTGAGCGGTGTCTGGCAGGCGCTGAACACGGCGCACTGGAACCTCGAGCCGCACGTCTCCGACTACCCGGTCGTGATCGAGCTCGGTGCCCAGTTCGCCGTGCCGCCCGGGCTCGGCGTCGTCGAAGGCGGCAAGATCCCGTACCTGCCCGAGGCCTTGGCCGAGCGCGACCGCCGTTTCCAGAACCGGCTGACCGACGATCCGGAAGGCAAGTGCTATCTCGGCGGCGTGCCGCGCTCGACGTACATGCCCTATCCGTTCCAGATCTTCCAGAACGACAGCGACGTCGTAATCGTCTATCAGTTCGCGACGGGCCTCCGGCGAATCTTCGTCGACGGCAAGGACGAGGCGCCGCTCGACAGCTGGATGGGCTGGTCGAACGGGCGCTGGGACGGCGACACGTTCGTCGTCGAGGTCACCGGGCTGAACGGTCTCACGTGGCTCGATCGCGCGGGCAACTACGCGAGCGAGAACGCGCGCGTCGTCGAGCGCTATACGCCGATCGGGCCGAATCACCTCCGCTACGAGGCGACGATCGAGGACCCGACGGTGTTCTCGCGGCCGTGGACGATCCGCATGCCGCTCTATCGCATCGTCGACGACGGCTTCCGCCTGCTCGAGTTCAAGTGCGAGCCGTACGCGGAAGAGAAGATCTACGGACACCTGCGCAAGCCGTCGCCGGGGGCGGCGGAGGGAGCGTCGAGATGAAACATCGATCGTGCCTGATCGCGGCCGGCGCAGCCGCTCTCGCCGCGCCGCTCGGCGCGGCCGCCCAGACGGCGCCGCGAACGGCTTGGGGCGAGCCCGACATCGCCGGCGTCTACTCGCAGTTCACGGTCGCGCCGCTCGAGCGCGCGCCGGAGCTCGGGGAGCGCGAGTTCTTCACGCCGGAGGAGATGGCCGCTCACGAGCAGCAGCGCCTCGAGCAGCTCGCGCGAGTCGACGAGACGGAGCCCGGCACCGCGGAGGACGTCCACTACGATTTCGGCACGTTCTCGCTCAGCGCCTACGAGGGCGCGACGTCGCCGAACTCCAGGACCTCGATCGTGACGACGCCGAGAAACGGACGGATTCCGCCGCTCCTGCCGCAGGCCGTCGCGCGGCGCGAGGCCCGCGACGCGGCCCGTCGCGGCCGCGAGTTCGACGGGCCCGAGTTTCGCTCGCTGACGGAGCGCTGCATCGTGTGGCCGAGCATGATGCCGCCGCACCTCGCGTTCGGCTACAACAGCAACCTGCAGATCTTCCAGAGCCCCGGCTACGTCGTGATCCAGGGCGAGATGGGCGATCCCCGGATCATCCCGACCGACGGACGCGCCCGGCCGACGGACGGCTTACCGCAGTGGAACGGCACGTCGATCGGCCGCTGGGAAGGCGAGACGCTCGTGATCGAGACCGCGGGCTTCCACCCGGACACCGCGTGGCGCGGCGCGACCGAGAACATGCGCGTGACCGAGCGGATCACGCGCGTCGACGAGGACACGCTCGACTACGAGTTCATGGTCTTCGACCCGGAGACCTGGGCGGAGCCGTGGGGCGGCATCTACCCGCTGACGGAGCTCGGCGGCGTGCTGTTCGAGTACGCGTGCACCGAAGGCAACTACGGCATGGCGAACATCCTGTCGGGCGCGAGAGCCGCCGAGCGCGAAGCCGCCGCCTCCGAATAACCCACCGCGGGGCGTCACCCGACGTAGGAGCGCCGTGTAGGAGCGGCTGTCCAGCCGCGATCCTCGGCGCCGTGCCGGTCGACCGCGCGGTTCGTCGCGGCTGGACAGCCGCTCCTACACGGCGAAGCGACAGCGGCGGTACGCCGTCGGTGCCGCCGACGGCGGGCCGCAGTAGAATCGGGCCATCGGCACGTTGCGGGGAGGAGCGCCGATGGAGCACCGCCCGGGAAGTCGATCCGCCGGCCTGCCGGCGTCGGCCGTCGCGAGCCTCTTCGCCTTCGCACCCCACGCCCTCGCCCACCACTCGACCGCCGAGTACGACGCGAACAGCGTCGCCGAAGCGCGCGGCGAGGTCGTGAGCGTGCTTTGGCGCAACCCCCACGTCCGGTTCCGAGTCAGCACGCAAGCGTTCGACGGCAGCACGGAGCTCTGGGACATCGAGGGCACGGACCTGACGCGCCTCGACCGCGCCGGCGTGCCGCACGACATCCTCGAGGTCGGCAACGTGATCACCTTCGCCGGCAATCCATCGACCCGGCGTGCGCGGCGGATGTACGTGACGAACGTGCTGCTCGACGACGGCCGGGAAATTCTGCTGCGCGCGAACGCGCGTCCCCGGTGGTCGCCGGAGCGCGTCGTGAACACGGACGCGCCGCCGGCGCCCGCCCCCGCCGCGGCCGCTCCGGCGCAACGCGGCTTTTTCGGCAAGGTGCTCGTGCCGGCCCGGGAAGGCCGCCCCCCGGCATGGCTGCAGAACCCGCCGTTGACCGAGGCGGCCCGTGCGGGGCGCGCCGCTTACGACGCGGTGACCGACGATCCGGTCCTCGGCTGCGTGTCGCCGGGCATGCCGCGCGTGATCACGCGCAGCGGCCCGTACGCGATTCGCTTCGTCGAGCAAGGCGGCGACATCATCTTGCAGAACGAGTGGTTCGAGATCGATCGGCTGATCCACATGGACGGCCGGGAGCCGCCGCCCGACCACCCGTACACACCGCTCGGCTTCTCCGCCGGCCGCTGGGACGGTGAATCGCTCGTCGTCACCACGACGCACATCGACTGGCCGTACTTCCAGCTCTACGGCCTCGAAGGCGTGCCGCAGAGTCGCGCGATGCGGATCGTCGAGCGCTTCACGCCGAACGCGGACGGCTCGGCGGTCCGGTACGACATCACGGCGAGCGATCCGGCGACGTTCACCGAGCCCGTGACGTACGAGGGCTACATCACGTTCCGTTGGCAGCCTTCGCTCGACTTCCTGCCGTACGATTGCATCGAGGAGGAGCGCAAGGCGCGGAGCGCACGCTGACGCGGCCGCGCGCTAGCGGCCGCCTTGCGCAGCGAATCGAGCACAGGATGCGAACAGGAACGACCCTCTCCGTCCCGCTCGGCCTAGCGCTCCTCGCCGCGCCCGCAGCGGCGCATCACTCGATTGCGGGCGTCTACGACAGCTCGCGCACGGTCACCGTCGAAGGCTCGGTCAGCGAGTTCCGATTCATCAATCCCCATCCGATCCTCGTGATCGACGTCGCCGCCGACGAGGCGAGACAGTCGTGGCAGCTCGAGATGGACAACCGCTTCGAGCTCGAGCGGATCGGAATGACCGCCGAGACGCTGCGCCCGGGGGATCGCGTGATCGCGGCAGGCAGCGCGAGCCGCACGGATACGCATCGGCTCTACTTGCGTCGGCTGGATCGGCCGCTGGACGGCTTTCGGTACGAGCAGGTGGGCAGCCGCCCGCGGATCAGCGGGCCCGGCGCCTGATGTCGAGCGGGGACCGCGGTCGCGGTCCCCGCCCCGATGAGTGACGGAGCCGACGCTCCGCCGCTTACTGCTGGCGCCGCATCTCCATCGCCGCGTAGACGTCGGCGCGCGTCTGCGGCGCCGCCGACGCGTGCACGTTGATGTAACGCTCGAAGTCGATGCCGAGCTTCTCGAGCGCCGGAACGAGCGCGGCGACGTGATCGTTCGCCGGCTGGCCCGGGTTCACCGAGAAGTCGCCCTGGAACAGGATCTTCTCCTGCGGAAGGTAAGCGACGAGCAGACCGTCGGAATGCGGCGCCGGGAAGATGTGATAGAACTCGACCGTGCGGCGGCCGTCGGTGTACACCCGCTTGTCGGTCACCGTCTCGAACCGCGCGCGCCGCGGGTTACGCGACAGCGCGTCGTCGAGCAGCGTGCGCGGCGTGTTCAGCGCGCGCTCG
>CAYWGQ010000154.1:0-9128 GCA_964457725.1 uncultured Gammaproteobacteria bacterium | reverse complement strand
CAGGATGATGATGTACACCTCCGGGTGGCCGAAGAACCAGAAGATGTGCTGATACATCACCGGATCGCCGCCGCCCGCGGCTTCGAAGAAGCTCGTCCCGAAGAACTGATCCGTCAGCAGCATCGTGACGCCGCCCGCAAGCACCGGCAGCGCGACGATCAGCAGGTAGGCGGTGATCAGCCACGTCCAGACGAACATCGGCATCTTCAGGAGCGCCATGCCGGGGGCGCGCATGTTCATGATCGTGACGATGATGTTGATCGCGCCGAGAATCGACGAGACGCCGAGCAGGTGCACCGCGAAGATCATGAACGGGAAGGAGTCGCCGCCTTGCAGCACGAGCGGCGGATACATCGTCCAGCCCGCGGCCGGCGCGCCGCCCGGCAGGAACAGCGTCAGAAGCAGCAGCGACGTCGCGAAGGGCAGCAGCCAGAACGAGTAGTTGTTCAGCCGCGGCAGCGCCATGTCGGGCGCGCCGATCATCATCGGGATCATCCAGTTAGCGAACCCGACGAACGCCGGCATGATCATGCCGAAGACCATGATCAGCGCGTGCATGGTCGTCATCTGGTTGAAGAAGTGCGGCTCGACGAACTGCAGCCCCGGCTGGAAGAGCTCGAGCCGGATCACCATCGCCATCGCACCGCCGACGAAGAACATCAGCAGGGCGAAGATCAGGTACAGCGTGCCGATCTCCTTGTGGTTCGTCGTGGTGATCCACCGGAGCGCCCACGCGAGGAACCCCCGCTCGCGATGCTCGTGATGTACGTCGACTGCCGTAGTGCTCATGAACGAAATCTCCTAGCGCATCCGTGCCTCGCGGCGCCTGCGGACGCCGCGGCGGCCCGGCTTAGAACGCTTGCGTGACCATCTCCGCGCGCCGCTCCTCGAGCCACGCTTCGTACTCTTCCTGCGTCACGACGTTGACGACGACCGGCATGAACGCGTGGTCGCGCCCGCAGAGCTCGGCGCACTGGCCGCGATAGGTCCCGGTCTCGGTCGCCTCGAACCAGGCCTCGTTGACGTAGCCGGGGACGGCGTCCTTCTTGATCGCGAACTCCGGCACCCACCACGCATGCAGCACGTCGGCGGCCGTGATCAGGAGGCGCACCTTGGTGTCGACCGGCACGACGACCGGGTTGTCGACCTCGAGGAGATAGTTGTCGACGGTCGTCGGATCGATGCCGGAGCGCAGACGGCGTGCGGCATTGCTCGCCTGGTCGAGCGAGCTGAAGAACCGAACGCCGTCATCGATGTAATCGTAATGCCAGCGCCACTGGTACCCGGTGACTTTGATCGTGAGCTCCGAGCCGCGAGCATCCTCCATCAGGATCAGGGTCTCGGCGGACGGGATCGCGAGCCCGACCAGGATCAGGGCGGGAATCGTCGTCCAGATCACCTCGGCGCGCGTGTTGTGGGTGAACTTCGCGGGCTTCGCGCCGGCGGATTTCCGGAAACGGACGATCGCAATGACCATCGCGGCGTAGACGCCGATCGCAATGATGGTGCAGAGCCACAGCACCATCATGTGCAGGTCGTAAACTTCGCGACTGGTCGTCGTCACGCCGCGCGGCATGTTGAGCTGCCAGTCGCCGAGCGCGGGCGCTGTGACCGCGAGGCCGGTCACTAGCAAGATACCGGCCCAGGCGCGAAAACCTGTCTTCATGTGTTTGATTGAGAACTAAAAATTGATTTAGATCGCAGCCGCGCCTCTCGCGGCGGCGGCATTCTAGCAAAGTCCGTCGCTTAGCTTCAGGTGCGGATGTCCGAAGTCAGCGCCCGCGGCGCCGAATCGAATTTGCGGCAATCGTGAATTCGCCGCGGCCGCTTCCCTGCATAGCACGTCCAGTGCCCCATGCATGGCCGAGCACGGCCTCTATGGTAACGGAAAACGGCGAGGCTGACTCCATCTCGCGGACGAAACGCTGCCAGCGGCGCACACCGGTCAGCGTCTTGCGCCGGCCGGCGGCGACGTTCACCGCGCCCCAGGCGCGAAAATCGCGGACGAGCGCGGCGACGCTCTCGTACGAAAGCCGGATTCGGTCGACGTCGAGCACGGGCTCCGCGAGGCCCGCCCGCACCGCGAGATCGCCGACGTCGTGCATGTCGACGAAGGCGTGTACGTGTACTCGATCGTCCACCGCCCGCCACGCGCGCCGCAATTCCTCGCACGTGTCGGGCCCCAACGTCGCGAACAGCGCGAGCCCGCCCGCCGCGAGCACGCGCGCGAGCTCGGCGAACGCCGCGGCCGGATCGCACCACGGCAGCGATAGATTCAGGACGGCGACATCGACGCTCGCCGGCGCGAGCGGCAGCGCCTCGGCCGCTCCGGCGACGATCTCGATCGGCGCCTCGCCGCGCTCGGCGCGAGCGGCCCGCAGCATGCGCTCGCTCGTGTCGAGCGCGAGCACGCGCGCGTTCGGATACCGCGCGGCGAGCGCGCGGGCCGCAAGCCCGGTCGCGCAGCCGACGTCGACCGCGACGGCCGGCGAGAGCCGCATCCAGTCGAGCCGCTCGAGGAGGCGCGTGCGAATCTCGTCGTGCACGGCGCACGCGCGGCTGAAGCCGTCGCTCGCCCGGTCGAAAGCTCGCCGCGCCGCCCGGCGCTCGGGCAAGGCGGGGATTGCGGCGTGCGCGCTCAGCTCGAATCTCGGCCCAAAGGCTCCGGCCGCAGGCCGAGGCGAGCGAACAGCGCCCGGTCGGCTTCGGTGTCCGGATTGCCGGTCGTCAGGAGCTTCTCGCCGTAGAAGATCGAGTTCGCCCCGGCGAGAAAGCACAGCGCCTGCAGCTCGTCGCTCATCCCTTCGCGCCCGGCCGACAGCCGCACGTGCGCGCGCGGCAGCACGATCCGCGCGACCGCGATCGCCCGCACGAGCTCGAAGCTGTCGAGCGGCTCAGCGTCCGCGAGCGGCGTGCCGGGCACCGGAACGAGCCGGTTGATCGGCACGCTCTCCGGCTGCGGGTCGAGGCCGGCGAGCGTCGCGAGCATGCCGATTCGATCCGCGCGGCTCTCGCCGAGGCCGAGGATGCCGCCGCAGCAGACCTTCACGCCGGCCGCGCGAACCCGCGCGAGCGTCTCGAGGCGATCGGCGAACGTCCGCGTGCCGATGATCTCGCCGTAGTACTCCGCCGACGTGTCGATGTTGGGGGTGAGGTCGTCGAGCGCCGCGTCGGCGAGCCGCTCGGCCTGCCCGTCGCGAAGCAGACCGAGGGTTGCGCAGGTCTCGAGCCCGAGCGCCTTCACCTCGCGAATCATGTCTAGGATCGGCTCGAGATCGCGGTCCTTCGGCCCGCGGTACGACGCACCCATGCAAAACCGCGTCGCACCGGCGGCCTTCGCGCGCTCGGCCGCCTCGCGCACGGCCGACAGCGGCAGCAGATCGTGAGTCGGCACCGCAGTGTCGAAGCGGATGCTCTGCGGGCAGTACGCGCAATCCTCGGGGCAGGCCCCGGTCTTGATCGACAACAGCGTCGAGACCTGCACCTCGTTCGGATCGAAGTGCTGCCGATGCACTTGCTGCGCCGCGAAGATGAGATCGTTCAGCGGACGCTCGAAGAGCGCGGCGATGGACTCCCGCGAGTGCCGCTCGCTCTGCGCGGCACCGGAGGCGGACGGAATATGCGGCGCTGCTGCAGACATTCTCGGCTTCTCTCCCCGCGGCCCGGCGCGCAACGATAAGCGACGTCGGAGTATCAGAAGGGCGGCGCGGAGCTGTCAACTCGAACGGAACGGCGCGGTTTACGGTGACGCTCGGCGACTGGCTCGCATACTGGCTACCAGAGCAGTGCCCGGCCTGCGCCGGGCCGACCGCCGCCGGCTTTTGCGCGGGCTGCCGGGCCGAGCTCGCGGTCAGCCCCGGCGTTCTCTCGCCGCAACCGTTGCGCGTGCACGCGCCTTTGAGCTTCGAGCCGCCGCTCGACCACTACGTGCACGCGCTGAAGTTTCGCGGCGCGCGCCGGCTCGGCCGCGCGCTAGGCTTGCTGCTCGCCGATACCGTGCGGGAGCGCCGCGGCGACGTCGACGCGATCGTGCCCGTGCCGCTCCACCGCGCACGACTGCGCGCACGGGGCTACAACCAGGCGGTCGAGATCGCTTTGCCCATCGCGCGGGCCATCGGCGCGCCGCTTCTCCTCCGCGGCATCGAGCGGCGCCTTCCGACCGCGCCGCAGACCGGCCTCGGCGCCGAAGCGCGGGCACGCAACTTGCGGGGCGCGTTCGCGGTCGCACGCCCGCTCGAGGGCTTGCGGCTCGCGATCGTCGACGACGTCCTGACGACCGGCGCGACCGCGGCCGCGCTCGCGGCCGAGCTCCACGCCCGCGGCGCCGCCGCCGTCGAAGCCTGGACCGTCGCCCACACCCCGCCCCACCGCGCTCGCGCGGCGCCGAACGAAGAGTCTTCACCCGTCCGCCGCGCCGCCGCGTCAGGCCCGGTCGTGCCTCGCCCGTGACAGGACTGCCGCGCGCAGGACGTCACGCCGGCGCGATTGCGTAATCCAGCATCACGCCTGCAAACACCGCCCCGCCATACCAAAAGTTGTTGATGAACGCGCGAAAGCAATCGTCGGGATCGCGGTCCTTGATCAGATAGAGCTGATACAGCGCCGCTCCCGCCGCGACCGCGAGGCCGACGTGATACCACTGCCCGAGCTCCGCGCTCCGGCCGACGAGGTACAGCGCGAGGAGCAGCAGCGCGTGCAAGCCCGCGATCACGAGCCGGTCGAGATCGCCGAACAGGATCGCGGTGGAGCGCACGCCGATCTTCAGGTCGTCCTCGCGATCCGCCATCGCGTACTCCGTATCGTAGATCACGACCCAGATCACGGCGGTCACGAACAGCAGCCAGCCCTGCCGCGGCACCTCGCCGAGCGATGCCGCGAACGCCATCGGCACGCCCCACGCGAACGCGAGCCCGAGCACGAACTGCGGCGCCGACACGAAGCGCTTCGCGAACGGGTAGAGCACCGCGAGCACCGCGCCGATACACGCGAGTAGCACGGTCAGCCCGTTCAGCGTCAGCACGAGCCCGAGCGCGATCAGCATCAGCCCCGCGAACAGCACGAGCGCCTCGCCGGGCGTCACCTCGCCGGTCGCGAGCGGCCGTCCGGCGGTACGGCGGACGTGCGGGTCGATCTTGCGGTCGGCGAAGTCGTTGATCACGCACCCGGCCGACCGGACGATGACCGTGCCGGCGACGAGCACCGCGAATACGTTGCCGGCGGGCGAGCCGGCGGTCGCGATCCAGAGCGCCCAGAGCGTCGGCCAGAGCAGGAGCCAGAAGCCGATCGGCTGATGCAGCCGCATCAAGCGGCCGTAGCGCGAGTAGTGTCGGAGCACCGGCAACGCGAGCTGGAACGCGCGCAGCCCCCCGGCCGCGAGCGCGCGGGCGCCGACGTAGAGCCACTGGTTGGGCACGGCGCTCATACCTTCGCGTACTCCGTCGTCCCTCGGATCCACCGCCTGATCAGCGGCTCGACGCGCTCGGGATGTGCCTCGAGCAGCCGCTCCGAGATCGCGACGACCTGGGGCAACAGATCCGCGTCGCGCACGAGGTTCGCGACCCGCAGCTCCGGCAACCCCGTCTGCCGCGTGCCGAGCACCTCGCCCGGTCCGCGAAGCTCGAGATCCTTCTCCGCGACCTCGAAGCCGCTGCCGGTTGCGCGCAACACGCGAAGCCGCTCCGCGGCGACCTCCGACAACGGCGGCTTGTATAGCAGCACGCAGGTCGACGCGGCAAGGCCGCGGCCCACACGTCCGCGCAATTGATGCAGCTGCGCGAGCCCCATCCGCTCGGCGTTCTCGATGATCATCAGCGTCGCGTTCGGCACGTCGACGCCGACCTCGATCACGGTCGTCGCGACGAGCACGTGCACGTCGCCGCTCTTGAAGCCGCGCATCACGGCTTCCTTCTCGGCGGGCTTCATCCGGCCGTGCACGAGACCGACCGAGAGGTCCGGCAGCGCCGCCGCGAGCTCGACCGCGAGCTCGCTCGCGGCGCTCGACTCGGTCGCCTCCGACTCCTCGATCAGCGGACAGACCCAATAGGCCTGCTGGCCGGAAGCGCAATGCGCCGCGAGCCGCTCGACGAGCTTCGCGCGCTTGTCCTCCGGCATCACCACCGTGCGGATCGGCTCGCGGCCCGCCGGCAGCTCGTCCATCACGCTGCAATCGAGATCGGCGTACGCGGTCATCGCGAGCGTCCGCGGGATCGGCGTGGCCGTCATGATCAGCTGGTGCGGCACGAACGTGCCGTCGTCGCCCTTGTTCTTCAGCTTCAGCCGCTGCGCAACCCCGAAACGATGCTGCTCGTCGACGATCACGAGCCCGAGGCGCTCGAACCGCACGGCTTCCTGGAAGAGGGCGTGCGTGCCGACCGCGATCTTCGCGCGCCCGCTCGCAAGCGCGCCCAACGCTCCGGCTCGGGCCGCGGCGTTCTGCGAGCCGGAGAGATAGACGAGCTCGACGCCGAGCGGCTCGAGCCAGCGCGCGAACGTCGCGAAGTGCTGCTCGGCGAGGAGCTCGGTCGGCGCCATCACCGCGGTCTGATGCCCCGCGGCCGCCGCGATCAGCGCGGCGGCGGCGGCGACGACCGTCTTGCCGGAGCCAACGTCGCCTTGCAGCAGCCGGTTCATCGGCGCGCCGGCTCGCAGATCCCGCGCGACGTCCTCGATCGCGCGGCGCTGCGCGCCCGTCATCGCGAACGGCAGCGACGCCGCGAACGCGGCGAGCAGACCCTCCCCGTCCTCGAGCACGGCCGCGCGCTCGCGGCGCGCCGCGAGGCTCGAGCGGCGCAGCGACAGCCGCTGCGCGATCAGCTCCTCGAGCGCGAGCCGGCGCTGCCACGGGTGCTTGCCGCTCGCAAGCAGCGCGGCGTCGCTGTCCTGCGGCGGCCGATGAAGGCCGCGGATGGCCTCGGCGAGGGAGGGCCAGCCGCTCGGGACGAGGTCGGCGAGGTAGTCGGGCAGCGGCTCCCGCTCGAGGAGCGCGAGCGCCTGCTCGGCGATCTGCCGCAGCCGCTGCTGCGTCAGCCCTTCGGTCGCGGGGTAGACCGGGGTCAGCGTCGTGCCGGGCGGCGCCTCGGCCCGGCCGAGCACGCGGTACTCCGGATGAACCATCTCGAGACCGGTCGGCCCGGCGCGCACCTCGCCGAAGCAGCGGACACGTGTGCCGCGCTCGAGCGCGCGCTGCTGCGCCGGATGAAAATGGAAGAAGCGCAGCGTGATCGAGCCGGTGCCGTCCGCGAGCCTGCAGAGCAGGCTGCGGCGGCGCCGGAACGCGACCTCCGCGAGCGCGATCTCGCCTTCGACGAGCGCCTTCTGGCCGGGATTGAGCGCGCCGAGCGGCACGATCTGCGTGCGGTCCTCGTAACGCTGCGGCAGCAGGCAGAGCACGTCGCCGAGCCGATCGACGCCGAGCCGCGCAAGCTTCGCCGCGACCGACGGGCCGACGCCCGCGAGCGCCCCGATCGGCCGCTCTAGCAGTGCGTTGCCGGAGCGGTCCACGGTTCCCCGCCCCCGCGTCGGCTACGCAACGAGGATCGCGTCCATCTCGACGCCCGCGCCGCGCGGCAGCGCCGCGACGCCGATCGCGGCGCGCGCCGGATACGGCTCCGAGAAGTACTCGGCCATGATCTCGTTCACCAGCGGAAAGTGCGCGAGGTCGGTCAGGTAGACGGTCACCCGCACCACGTCGGCGAGCGTAGCACCGGCCGCTTCCGCGACCGCGGCCAGATTCTCGATCACTTGGCGGATTTCCGCGGCGGGCCCGCCCTCGACGAGCTGCATCGTGCGCGGATCGAGCGGAATCTGCCCCGACACGAAGACCATGCCGCCCGCGCGAATCGCTTGGCTGTAGGTGCCGATCGCAGCGGGCGCGCGATCGGTTCGAATCGGTTCCTTGCTCATCGTCTGGCCCGCCTCCTCGCTGTCCGGGCGGCGGAATTGTCGCTCAGCCGGCGCTGCGAATCACCCGAACGACGCCCGGGATCGACCGAATGCTGCGGACGACCTGCGCGAGCTGCTTGCGGTCGCGCACTTTCAGCCTGAAGACGAGAGCGGACGCATCGCCTTCCGTGTCGACGCGCACGTGATCGATGTTGCTCTGCGTCGCGGAGATGCGGCCGGCGAGCTCCGCGAGCAGACCGACGCGGTCGAGCGTGCGGACCTGGATCTCGGAGAGGAACTCGCCCTTCACGTTGCTCTTCCAGTTCACCGGGATCCACTTCGACGGCTGCTTGCGGTACTCGACCAGGTTCCGGCAGTTGCCGCGATGAACGACGATGCCGCGGCCGCTCGACATGAAGCCGACGATCTCGTCGCCCGGGATCGGGTAGCAGCAGCGCGCGTAGTTCACGACCATGCCTTCGGTGCCGGCGATGTCGAGCGGCTTGCCGCGCGGGGCGTTCGGCCCCTCATCGCCCTGCTGGGCGAGCATCCCCGCGATCACGGGTGCGAGCCGCTCGCCGAGGCCGAGCTGCTCGAACAGCTGGTCGGACGTCGCGATGCCGAGCTCGTTCAAGAGCGCGTCCATCCGCGCCTTGCCGATTCGGCGGAGCGACAGCGAGTACGGGCGCAGCTCCTGCGCGAGGAGCCGGCGGCCGAGCTCGCGCGCCTCGTCCGCGCGCAGGTTCTTCAGGTAGCTGCGGATCGCGTTCCGCGCTTTCGCCGTGCCGACGAAATTCACCCAGTTCGGGTTCGGCCGCGCGCCGCGGGCGGTGATGATCTCGACGGTCTCGCCGGTGTGCAGCGTCGTCTTGAGCGGCACGAGCCGGCGGTCGATCTTCGCCGCGACGCAGCGGTTGCCGACGTCGGTGTGCACCGCATAGGCGAAATCGACGACCGTCGCGCCGCGCGGCAGGCGCATGATGTCGCCCTTCGGCGTGAACACGTAGACCTTGTCCGGGAAGAGATCCGCCTTGACCGTCTCGAGGAACTCCTCCGAGTTCGCCGCGCGCTCCATCTCCATGAGCCCCGCGAGCCACTCGCGCGCGCGCTCCTCGGGGCCGTAAGTGCGCTTCTCGACCGCCTTGTAGAGCGCATGGGCGGCAACGCCGCGCTCGGCCACGCGGTCCATCTTAATTCGTCAGGACTGCATTCGGGCCGTCAAAAAGGTAGCCGGGCCCAACGCCAAC
>CAYWGQ010000153.1:8691-9131 GCA_964457725.1 uncultured Gammaproteobacteria bacterium | reverse complement strand
TAGGAGCGGCTGTCGAGCCGCGACCGGCTTGCGGCTGTCGAGCCGCGACCGGCTTCTTCGGCGTCACGGCAGTCGCGGCTGGACAGCCGCTCCTACCCATGCACTCGAGGCCACGCGAGGGTTAGGGGAGCTCGTGGTGGAGGGTGCGGATCGGGCCGTAGTGGGCGTCGAGGCGTTTTGCGACGGCCTCGGTGACGTAGACCGAGCGGTGCTGGCCGCCGGTGCAGCCGATCGCGACCGTCAGGTACGCGCGCTGGAAGTCCTGATAGCGCGGAATCCACTCCTCGAGGAACCGCGTGATGCCGTCCACCATCGACTGGACGAGCGGCTGCCGGTCGAGAAACTCGATCACGGCCGCGTCCTTCCCGGATAGCGGGCGCAGCTTCGGCTCCCAGTACGGATTCGGCAGGCAGCGCACGTCGAAGACGAAGTCGGCGTCC
>CAYWGQ010000153.1:0-8671 GCA_964457725.1 uncultured Gammaproteobacteria bacterium | reverse complement strand
GCTCTTGTAGCCGAAGGACTCGATCAGGATCGACAGCGTCTTTGGCTGCCGTCCGCCGATGCGGTCGCGGATCTGCTCGCGAAGCTCGTAGACCGTCAGCGTGCTCGTGTCGATGATCAGGTCGGCCGCGTCGATCACGGGGCCGAGCAGCTCCCGCTCCTTCGCGATCGCCTCGGCGAGCCCGATGTCCTTGTTCGTCAGCGGGTGCTTGCGGCGCGTCTCGCGGAAGCGCGCGAGCAGCACGTCGTCGGCCGCTTGCAGGAACAGAAGCTCGCAGGCGAGCCCGTCCGAGCGAAGCTTCCGGAGCAGCTCCGGGATCTCGCCGATGTCGGCCGGGTGGTTGCGCGCGTCGATCCCGACGGCGACGTTCTCGAACGAGTCGCGGCGCGGGAGGATCTCGTCGACGAAGGAGCGGAGCAGCGCGACCGGGATGTTGTCGATGCAGTAGTAGCCCAAGTCCTCGAGGGCGTGCAGCGCGACGCTCTTCCCGGATCCCGAGAGCCCGCTCAGGATGACCAGCCGAACGCCTTTCCCCGACCCCGAGGTCAACCGTTGATCCTGCGTCGCAAGCCGGTGTCGTCGTCGCCGCAAAGGATGCGGTGCAGCTCGGCGGGATCCTCCGTCGCGCGAAGCCGCGTCTGCAGCGCCGGATCCCGAAGCGTCCTCACGAGCTCGCGCAGCTCTTTGAGCTCCTGGTTGGACGAGCCCCACGGCACCACGATCGCGAGCAGCAGGTCGACGGGCCGGTCGTCCGGTGCGTCGAACTCCACCCCTTCCTCGAGACGGAGGAACGCCGCGACGGTCCGCTCGAGCCCGGGCAGACGCGCGTGCGGCATCGCGACGCAGTGACCGAGCGCCGTCGAGCCGAGCCGCTCGCGGCTCGCGAGGCCGTTCAACACTTCCGCCGCGCTCGGCTTGCCGCCGGCGGCCGCGAGCATCTCGCTCAGGATGTCGAGCGCGTGCTTCTTGCTGCGCACGTCGCGCGCGTAACGGACGCTGTCGGGGGCGAGTATCCTGGCGAGATCCATTTCGTTCCCTGCGAGGCCGCTACCAGCGCGGCTTCTCGACCTCCCTGGCGTGATGGTCGGTCAGCTTCTCCTTGTGCTTCACGACCTGGCGGTCGAGCTTGTCCACGAGCGCGTCGATCGCGGCGTACATGTCGCCGTCCGTGGCGTCCGCGTGGATCGTGCCGCCCGCGACTTGAACCGTGGCCTCGGCCTTGTGCAACAGTTTCTCCACCGTCAGCACGCAGTGGATGTCCGTCATATTATCGAAGTGCCGCTCCAGGCGGCCGAGCTTCGTCGCGACGTACTCGCGAAGCGCCGGTGTGACGTCGATGTGGTGGCCGGTCACGTTCAGCTGCATGGGTGTCTCCTTCGCTCGGTCCCTCACGCGGTCCACGCCGCGAGCCGCCCGCCGGCGCGGGCCGCCGCGACGCGTCAACCGACGGTTCTGTTCCTCTTGCGGTCGCTCGACGACGGAATTCGCATCGCTTCCCGGTACTTCGCAACGGTTCGCCGAGCGACCTTGATCCCTTCGGCCGAGAGCAGGTTCGCGATCTGGTTATCGCTCAACGGCTTGTCCGGATCCTCGCTGGTGACGAGCTTCTTGATCTTCGCGCGCACCGCGGTCGAGGACTGCTCGCCCTCGTCGCCCGCGACGTGGCTGGAGAAGAAGTAACGGAACTCGAACACGCCGCGCGGCGTGTGCATGTACTTGTTCGTCGTGACGCGGGAGACCGTCGACTCGTGCATGTTGATCGCCTCCGCGATGTCGCGGAGCACCATCGGCCGCATCGCCTCCTCGCCCTGCTCGAGAAAATCCGTCTGACGCTGCACGATCGTGAGCGCGACCTTGAGCAGCGTCTCGTTGCGGATCTCGAGGCTTCGGATCAGCCAACGCGCTTCCTGAAGCTGCGACTTCAGGACGTCGTATTCCTCGCCGCGGCCGAGCGAGTTCGCGTACATCTGGTTCACTCGAAGCTGCGGTGAGATCGAGTTGTTCAGCTCGACCACCCAATGGCCGTCGTGGCGGCGGACGAACACGTCCGGCACGATGTACTCCGGCGCCGGCGCGTAGACCGACGCGCCGGGGCGGGGATGGCACGAGCGCACGAGCGCGATCGCGTTCTCGACGTCCTCGTCGCTCGCGCGCAGCAGCCGCTTCAACGCGCCGAGCTGGAACTCGGCGACCAGCTCGAGATGCTCGGCCGCGATCGCGCGCGCGAGCTCGAGCCCCGGCGTCGACGGGTCGAGCTGCTCGAGCTGCAGCAGCACGCACTCGCTGACCGAGCGCGCGCCGACCCCGACCGGATCGAGCCGCTGGACGAGGCCGAGCACGTGCTCGATCTCCTCGACCGTCGCGACCACGTCCGGGGCGAGCGTCGCCCGGATCGTCTCGAGGCTGTCGATCAGATAGCCGTCGTCGTTGATCGCGTCGATGATCGCTTGGCCGATCGCGGTCGTCCGCGGATCGAGGTTCTCGAGCTCGAGCTGCCAGAGCAGATGATCGCGCAGCGTCTCCTCGGACCGGTCGGCATACTCGAACGTCGGCGGGGGCTCGGAGCTGCGCGGCGCCTCCGATGGGCCCGTCCGCTGCACGTCCTCCCACTCCGCCTCGGTCGCGCTCGCCACCTCATCGTAGCCGTCCGCATCGTCGGCGTCGTGGTCATGCTCGATCTCGATCTCGAGCTCCGGGGTCTCCGCGACGCCGTCCTCGGCGCCCGCGCTCTCGTCGACCTCGAGCATGACGTTCTGGTCGAGCGCTTCCTGAATCTGCGTCTGCAGCTCCATGATCGGCAGCTGCAGCAGCCGAATGGCCTGCTGCAGCTGCGGCGTCATCGTGAGCTGCTGCGACAGCCTGAGCTGCAAGGAAGGCTTCAACATCGTCGTCGTCTAGCCGCCGTCTAAAGAGAGAATCCTTCTCCCAGATAAACCTCCCGTACGCTCTTGTTTGCGAGTATCTCGCTCGGCGCGCCGGAGGCCATGAGTTCACCGTTGTTCAGAATATACGCGTAACCACAGATTCCAAGTGTCTCCCGCACATTATGGTCGGTAATGAGCACGCCGATCCCGCGCGTGCTCAAGTGTCTGATGATTCGTTGGATATCGAGCACGGAGATCGGATCGACGCCCGCGAACGGCTCGTCGAGCAGCACGAACTTCGGCTCCGCCGCGAGTGCCCTGGCGATCTCCACCCGGCGGCGTTCGCCGCCGGACAGGCTCACGCCCAATGTGTCCCGCACGTGGCTGATATGAAGTTCCTCCATGAGCTCCTCGAGCTTCATCTCGCGCGCCGCGCGGTCGAGCTCCTTCCTGGTCTCCAAGATAGCGCGAATATTGTCCGCTACGCTCAGCTTGCGGAAAACCGAAGCCTCCTGAGGCAGATAGCCGAGCCCGAGCCGGGCGCGCCGATGCACGGGCAGCTTCGTCACGTCCCGGCCGCCGAGCCGGATGCGGCCTCGATCGCAGCGGATCAAGCCCACGATCATGTAGAAAGCGGTGGTTTTTCCGGCTCCGTTCGGGCCGAGTAGGCCGACGACGTCGCCGCTCGCGATCGTCAGCGTCAAGTCCTTGACGACGTCGCGTGATCGGTAACGCTTGGCGATGCCGAGCGCTTCGAGCGTGCTCATGGCGAGCGGTCGGCGCCGCTCGCGGGCTCGTCCTCGGCCGGTGGAACGATCGTGATGCTGAACCGCTCGCCGCAGGTCGAGGAGCCGGACAGCACCTGCCCTTCGGCGAAGTCGTAGATCAGGTCGCAGCCGCGAATCTCGTTCTGGCCGACTCGCAGGCGCGCGCCGTCGGAAAGCCTGAGAGTCCGCGCGGCGTAGTCGTATGCGAGCAGATTCGCGCCGCCGACGGCCGGCTCGTCGCGCTCGGGGCTCGTGTCCGTGAAGGTCGCGGGATCACCCACCAGCTCCGCGAGCGCGAGCTCGCCTTCGCCGAACGTGAAACGCGCGCTGTCGGCCTCGAGCAGCGCGTTGCCGACCACGACGCGGACGTGGCCGCTGAATTGCCACTCGCTGCCCGAGTCGAGCCCGGTCGCGACGGCGCTGTCGGCGCTCAACTCGAGCTCGCCGTGCGTGAGGCGCAGGCCCTCGAACGTCAGCAGATTGCTCTTGCGATCGAGCGCGAAGGACTCCGCCTCCCACGCGATCGGCAACGGCTCCGACTCCTCCTGGGCCGCCGGGAGCTCGCAGACCGCAAGCGCGGCGCATAGCGCCGCAATTCTAAGGAGAGAGCCGTCCATGGACGTTCGATTCTAACTGCAGGAGGTCGTCCTTCAAGTGAGCTTCGATGCCGACGGCGCTGACGAAAGCGCCGCCGATCGCGACGCGGACGGGCTCGTCCGAGCGCGCGACCGACTGCTCCGGGTCGAGCGCGAGGCGCTCGGTTTCGATCACGACCTTGCGGCGGTCTTCCTGCGGCACGCTCTCGAGGCGGACGCCGCCGCGCAGATCGAGAAAGCTGCCGTCCTTCGCGGCGGTCGCCTCGGTCGCGGTCAGCAACCACGGCACCTCGTCCGCCGCCGAGTACTCGACGCGCACGTCGTGCAGCCCGAGGCCGTACCCGTCCGGAAGCTCGACCGCGCGCGCGGCCGAGATCCGATAGGCCACGCGGCCCGTCTCGTCGGTGCCGATCACTCTCGCTCCCAGGAAGTAGTAGCCGGACGGTCCCGGCGCGTCGCGCTCCCGCTCCGGTTCCGGCGGCGACGTCACGCGGCTCAGGTACAAGGTGCCCGCGGCCATCGCGGCGAGCAGCAAGCTCCCGAGGACATTACGCAGCTTCGGATACATCGCGCGGCCGGGCCCACCCTAGGCCGGATTCTACGCGATCGGTCGCGGCGGCCGCCGTGCGCTGTAGACTATCCCCCCGATGAACCCTCAAGACATTGCCGCACTGATCGAGCAGAACCTCGCCGGCGCGAAGGCCGAGGTCGTCACGGACGGCCAGGGGCACTACGAGGCGCTCGTCGTCTCGAGCGCGTTTGCCGGCAAGCGCAGCATCCAGCGCCACCAGATGGTCTACGGCGCGATCGGCTCGGCCGTCGGCCGCGAGATTCACGCGCTCGCGTTGAAGACCTACACCCCCGAGGAGTGGGACGAGGCCGGACGAGCCGAGTAGGCTCGAGCCCCCGCAGGCGCACGTCCCTGAACGCTCGCAATGGATAAGTTCGAGATCTCGGGCGGGTCGCCGCTGAACGGCAACGTTCGCGTGTCCGGCGCGAAGAACGCCGCGTTGCCGCTGCTCGCGGCCGCGCTCCTCGCCGACGGCCGGGTGCGCCTGCGCAACGTGCCGCGGCTGAACGACGTCGCAACCACCGTGAAGCTTCTGAAGCGGATGGGTGTGGAGGTGTGGGGCGAAGGCGACGAGATCGTCGCCGAGGTCGGCGAGCGCTGCGACCCCGTCGCGCCGTACGAGCTCGTGAAGACGATGCGGGCGTCGGTGCTCGTGCTCGGCCCGCTGCTCGGCCGCTTCGGCCGCGCCGACGTGTCGCTGCCGGGCGGCTGCGCGATCGGCGCGCGGCCGGTGAATCTGCACGTCGCGGGGCTCCGCGCGATGGGCGCGTCGATCTCGATCGACAACGGCTACATCCGCGCGCGGGCGGACAAGGGCCTGCGCGGCGCGCGGATCGTGCTCGACACCGTCACGGTGACCGGCACCGAGAACCTGCTGATGGCCGCGGCGTGCGCGCGCGGCGAGAGCCTGATCGAGAACGCCGCGCGCGAGCCCGAGATCGCCGACCTCGCGGCGATGCTGACGAGGATGGGCGCGAAGATCGAGGGCGCCGGCACGCCGGCGATCGCGGTCCAAGGGGTCGAGCGGCTCGGCGGCGTCGAGCACTCGATCATGCCGGACCGCATCGAGGCGGGGACGTTCCTGGTCGCGGCCGCGATCACCGGCGGCCGCGTCAGGGTCGACGGCGCGTGCGCGGAGCACCTCGACGCGGTGCTGCAGAAGCTCGCCGAGGCCGGTGCGGCGCTCTCCCACGGGGCCGACTGGATCGAGCTCGACATGGGCGGCCGCCGCCCGCGCGCGGCGGACATTCGGACCGCGCCGTATCCGGGCTTTCCGACCGACATGCAGGCGCAGTTCTGCGCGCTGAACGCCGTCGCCGAAGGCACGGCGACGATCACCGAGACGATCTTCGAGAACCGCTTCCAGCACGCGCTCGAGCTCTCGCGGCTCGGCGCGAACATCACGATCGAGGGGAATACGGTGGTCTGCCGGGGCGTACCGTCGCTTACCGGCGCGCCGGTGATGGCGACGGACCTGCGGGCGTCCGCGTCGCTCGTGCTCGCGGGGCTCGCAGCGCGCGGCACGACGGTCGTCGACCGGATCTACCACATCGACCGCGGCTACGAGCGGATCGAGCAGAAGCTCTCGCAGCTCGGCGCGAGCATCCGCCGCCTCTCCCGTCCACGGTAGGAGCGGCTGTCCAGCCGCGATTCTTAACGGGACCGGCTGTCCAGCCGCGACCGCGGAACGCGAAGGCCGGCACGCCGCAGCGCCGCCGGCAAGATGCCGAAGATCGCGGCTGGACAGCCGCTCCTACACCACACAGAAGAGTCGGAGGCGGCGCGGTCAGCGCTCGCCGAGGATCGCTTCGGTTTCGAACGGGGTGCCGTCGGGCCGCACGGCGCGGATCCGGATGCGCTCGCCGGGCTGCGAGCTCGCGACGAGGTTCATCGCCTGCTGGACGCTCAACATCCGCTGATCGTCGATGTGCGTCAGCACGTCGCCGGGACGCAGCCCCGCGGCCGCCGCCGGGCCGCCGACCCGGGTCAGCTGCACGGCCGGCCCGTCGATGCCGAGCGCGCGCGCGGCGGCCGCCGGCAGGTCGAGCGGCTCCTCCACGCCGAGATAGCCGCGGATGACCCGGCCGTTCGCGATCAGCTGGTCCATGACCCCCCGGACGAGGTTCACGGGAATCGCGAAGCCGATCCCCTCCGGCACCGCCCACGGCGTCGAGCTCACGACGGCGGTGTTGATCCCGACCAGCTCGCCGCGCGCGTTGACGAGCGCGCCGCCGGAGTTGCCGATGTTGATCGCCGCGTCCGTTTGGATGAAGTTCTCGAAGATCGTCACGCCGAGCTGATCGCGGCCGGTCGCGCTGACGATACCCGCGGTGACCGTCTGCCCGAGCCCGAGCGAGTTGCCGATCGCGAGCACGGTCTCGCCGACCTCGAGCCGGTCGGACCGGCCGAGCCGGATCGCGGGCAGATCGGGCAGGTCGATCTTCAGGAGCGCGAGCTCCGTCTCGGGATCCGTCCCGACCAGCTTCGGCACGGCGACCCGGCCGTCGGCGAGCTGCACGCCGATCTGCTCGGCGTCCTTGATCACGTGCCAGTTCGTGACGATGTAGCCCTGCGGATCGATCACGACACCGGAGCCGAGCGCCCGGCCGCGAACGACGATGCCGCTCGTCCGCCCGTACGGGTTCAGGCTGCGCTCGGTGTAGATGTTCACGACGGCCGGGGCGCTCGCGGCGACCGCGCGGGCGTAGCTCGCCGGCGCGCCCCCGAGGTCGCGCCGCCAGTTCACGAGGTCCGGCTTCACGAGCACCGCGACGAAGGCGAGGGCGAGGCCGATCGTGATCGACTGGGCGACGAAGCCGACCGTTTGCCACGGCAGGGACATGCGCGGGAGTGTAGCAACGTCATTGGTCAAGCCGCGACGGCGATGTGTATAATGCCGCGCTCGAAAGGCAGCCAGCGCGGCGGACGCCCGACCCGCGGCGCCTCCCGCACGAATGGCAAACACCAAGTCCTTGCTTAGAGGTAGGCTCATGCTCGGCCCGGTCGGCTACGGGGCGCTCCATGGCTGAGAGCGGCGGTTTTACACGACGGCATTTTCTGACGGTGGCGACCGCCGTGACCGGCGGCGTCGGCGTGGTCGCGGCGGCAGTGCCGTTCGTCGCATCCTTTCGTCCGAGCGCACGCGCTCGCGCGCTCGGTGCGCCGGTCACGATCGACGTGAGCAAGCTCGAGCCGGGCGCGCTGTTGAAGGTCGAATGGCGCGGACGGCCGATCTACGTGCTGCACCGCACCGAGCAGATGCTCGCGACGCTCGAGCGCACCGACCAGCTCGCCGACCCGGCCTCGAACGAGTCCACGCAGCCGAGCTACGCGCAGAACGCGCACCGCAGCGTCCGGCCGTCGTTCCTCGTCGTCGAAGGCGTGTGCACGCACTTGGGCTGCGCGCCGCTGCCGCGTTTCGAGGTCGCCCCGGCGGACCTCGGGCCGGACTGGCCCGGCGGTTTCTACTGCCCGTGCCATGGCTCGCGCTTCGATCTCGCGGGCCGCGTCTTCGCGGGCGTGCCGGCCCCGACGAACTTGCCCGTGCCTCCGTACCGCTACGTGACGGACAGCACGATCATGATCGGGTCGGACACCGGGAGCGCTTGAGATGGCTAGCACGGAGGCTGATGTTTTCGACCGGATCGGCCGGCGCCTGTCCGCGCTCACGGCGTGGATCGACGCGCGCATGCCGTTCACGGAGACGATCAAGTACCACGCGACCGAGTACTACGCGGCCAAGAACTTCAACGTCTGGTACGCGTTCGGCGTCCTCGCGATCGTCGTGCTCGTGCTGCAGCTCGTCACCGGCATCTGGTTGACGATGAACTACAAGCCCTCGGCCGAGGACGCGTTCGCGTCGGTCGAGTACAT
>CAYWGQ010000152.1:0-9142 GCA_964457725.1 uncultured Gammaproteobacteria bacterium | reverse complement strand
GGCGTTCTTGCCGGCCCGGAGCGCGGCGACGAGCGCCTCGCTGTCGCCGAGCCCGCCGCGCGCCGTGTTGAGCAGGATCGCGTCGCGCTGCATCCGCTCGAGCTCCGCCGCGCCGATCAGATGATGCGTCGCCTCGGTCAGCGGGCAGTGCAGGCTCAGCACGTCGGCCTGCTCGAGCACGGCCTCGAACGGCTCGCGGTCCGGCGGCACCCGCGCGAGCGGCGTGCCGCGCCGCGCGGCGACGATCACCCGCATGCCGAAGCACTCGGCGAGCCGCCCGACCGCCTGCCCGAGGGTGCCGTGGCCGATCAGCCCGAGCGTCCGGCCCGTGAGCTCCCGCAACGGATAGTCGAACAACGCGAACGAGCGGCTCCGCTGCCACGCGCCCGTACGCACGAGCTCGTGATAGCCGTTGATGTGATGCGTGAGGTTCAGAATCAGCGCGAGCACGTGCTGCGCGAGCGACGTGCTGCAGTAATCACGGATGTTCGCGACGCCGACGCCGGCCGCCTCGGCCGCCTGAAGCGCGACGTTGTCGGAGCCGGTCGCGGAGAGGACGATCAGCCGCAGCGCGTCGGCGGCTTCGATCGCTTCGGCGCTCACCGTCGCCTTGTTGACGATCGCGATCTCCGCGCCGCGGAGCCGCTCGCGCACCTCGTCCGCCGTCGAGTACGGGTAGTAGACGGTCTCGACGAGCGCCTCGAGCTTGCCGGTGTCGACCCCGGGGCCGAGCGTGGCCGCGTCGAGAAACACTGCCTTCGGCTTCGACGTCATGCCCACAAGGATACCGTGAGCCGCGCCCCCCGGAACCAAGCCGTCAGCCCGCGCTCTGCATGCCGTGAGCGATGCCGTTCACGCTCGCGAGCAGCGCCTCGAGCACCGCGTCGTCCCGCCGGTCCGATTTTCTCCATCGCTCGAGCAGGTTCACCTGCAGGAAGCTCATCGGATCGACGTAGGGGTTCCGCAACCGGATCGCGCGGGCGACGATCTTCGACTCCTCGAGCAGCTCGGTCTGACCGGACAATGCGAGCACGAGCTCGACCGCGCGCTCGTGCTCGGCGCGGATCACCGGGAAGAACCGCTCGTGCAGCGGACCCGCGAGCCGCGAGTAGTGCTCGGCGATGTCGAGGTCCGCCTTCGCGAGCGCGAGCGCGACGTCGGTGACGAGCAGCCGGAAGAACCGCCACTCGACGAACATCTCGTGCAGCGCCTCCGCACCGAAGAGCTCGAACCCTCGCTCGAAGCCCGCGGCCGCGCCGAACCAGCCGGGCAGCAGACAGCGATTCTGCGTCCACGCGAACACCCACGGCATCGCGCGCAGCTCCTCGATCGACTTCGAGCCCGCGTCCGAATCGGCTCGGATGCCGAGCCGCTCGATCGCGTCGATCGGCGTCGCCGCCCGAAAGTACGCGAGGAAATCCGGCGAGTCGTAGACGAGCCGCTTGTACGCCTCGCGGCTCGCCTCGGACATCGCGACCATCATCTCGAGCCAGCGAGGCTCGGACGGATGCGGCGGCTCCGGCCGCGCGGTCACCAGCAGGACCGCCGCGAGCGTCTGCTCGAGTGTGCGCATCGCGATGCCGCGAAGGCCGTACTTCTCGTTGATCATCTCGCCTTGCTCGGTCATCCGCAGACGCCCGGCGATCGCGCCGCGCGGCGCGGCGAGCACGGCCTCGTGCGCGCTGCCGCCGCCGCGGCTGACAGTGCCGCCGCGCCCGTGGAACAGCGTCAGCTCGACGCCGAGGCGGCCGAGCGTGTCGACGAGGCTGCGCTGCGCGCGATACAGCGTCCACCGCGACGCCATCAGCCCGCCGTCCTTGTTGCTGTCGGAGTAGCCGACCATCACGATCTGCCGGTTGCCCCGCGCGCGCAGGTGGCGCCGATAGCGCTCGTCCGCGAGCAGCCGCTCCATCGTCGCGGCCGCGTTCTCGAGGTCCTCGGCCGTCTCGAACAGCGGCGCGACGTCGAGCGGCACCTCGTGTCCGGCCGGACCGAAGTGGCCCCATTTCGCGAGCAGCAGCACGGACAGCACGTCGTCCGGGCCGTGCGCCATGCTGACGATGTACGGGCCGATCGAATCCGGCCCGTACTTCCGCCGCGCGTGCGCGATCGTCTGGAAGACGGCGAGCGTGCGGCGCGATTCGGAGGACAGCGTGCCGACCGGCGATTCGCGCCGCTCGAGCGCCTCGTCGAGCCGCTCGGTGCGCTCCTCGCTCGAGAGCTCGAGCCAGCGCGGCTCGTTCAATGCCTCGCCGATCACCCGCCGGTGCACGAGCGCGTTCTGGCGCACGTCGAGCGCGGCGATATGGAAGCCGAACGTCTGCGCACGGCGGAGCAGACGCTGCACCGCGAAGAGCCCCGCGTGGCGGCCCTTGTTCGCGCGCAAGCTGTCCGCGATCAGCTCGAGATCGGCGATGAACTCCTGCGGGGACTCGTACGGGAACGCGGCGTCGTCGTAGGTCGCCTGCAGCCGCGCGGCGATCAGGCGCAAGAAGACCCTATACGGCATGCGGCGGTGGCGGGCGGGCGATGCGCGCGACGCGTGCGGGAAGTGCGCGGCGTAGAGCGCGCTGCGCGTCTTGATCTCCTCCGCGACCGGCACGCGGCTCTCGCTCTGCGACAGATCGCGTGCGAGGTCGAGGCACTCGCGATAGTAGAGATCGAGGATCAGCGCACGCTGGCGGGCGAGCGTCTCACGGATGCTCTTCGCAGTGACCTCCGGGTTGCCGTCCATGTCGCCGCCGATCCACGAGCAGAAGCGGAGCAGCGAGGGCACGCGCATGCGCCGCGCGTGCTGCTCGAAGACGGTCGCGAGCGCCTCCTCGAGATTTTCGTAGAACGGCGGCACGACGCGGTAGAGCACGTCGGTCAGATAGAACAGGAGCTGCTCGGCCTGGTCTCGCAGCCGCACGCGCTCCTCGGGGTGCTCCTCCGTCTGCCAGATCGTCGCCATCTCGAGCCGGATGCGGTCGAGCATCGCGCTCGACTCCTGCGGCGTCATGTACGGATCGAGCATGTCGAGCAGGTGGCGGGCGATCCGCTGCTGCTTGCGGAGCACGGTCCGGCGCGTGACCTCGGTCGGGTGCGCCGTGAAGACGGGCTCGATCGAGACGCTGCCGATGATCCGCTCGATCTCCTCGACGGTCGCGCCGGCGGCCTTCAGCCGTTGCAGGATGTCGGTGAAGCCGAACGGCTGCGGCGTGCTCTCGTCGCGCAAGTACTCCCGGCGGCGGCGGATGCGGTGCACCTTCTCCGCCGTGTTCACCATCTGGAAGTAGGTCGAGAACGCGCGGATGAAGTCGCGGGCCGCGCTCGGCGCGAGCGCCCCGAGCAGGGATTGCAGCTCCGCGTACGCCTCCGGGTGGCCTTCGCGGCGGGCGATCGCCGCGCGGCGCGCGGCCTCGACGAGGTCGAACAGCGCTTCGCCGCCCTGCTCACGGACGAGCTCGCCGACCAGCTCGCCGAGCCGATGGACGTCCTCGCGGAGCGCCTGATCCTTCTCGGCGAAATGGATGTCGGCGCGAACCGGCTTCGAGCTCGGCGTTGCCATCGGAAACCTCGGCCGCGACGCTCGCGCGAAACGCCCGTCGGGCCGAGAATTGTAGCGCCGCTCAGCCCCGCGGGGTGCGCCCGTCGAGCTCGGCCCGCTTCGCCCTCGCGAGCTCGAGGAAGCGCGGCATGGGGCCGCGATCCTCGTAGACCGGGTCGCCGAAATCGTCCTCGCGGATCACCTTCGTCCCGGGCTCGTACGGCATCGCTTCGACGATGCCGTCGAGGGCCGTATGCAGCAGATCGGTGATGACCTCCTCGACCGGCAGGTGGTACAGCTCGGCGAGCGCGAGCAGCCGCGCCGCGTCGTCGCGGGGCAGGCGCACCGCGTACTCGCTGTCCGTCAGGGGGGATTCGGAGCGGGATTCCCAGCGCTTCAGTAGCGCCTTGAAGCTCATGTCGAACGCTCTCCGTAGCGGATGTACGAACGGCTTCGGCCGCGGCCCGCGAGCCCCATCGCGCGCGGCCGCGGCGGAAGCCGCTGCCAAGAGGGTTGCGGTTCGCCGCGAGGCTGTCAAGGCGGCACGGCTTGACCGCCGTCGGAGCGAACCCCCATACTCCCGGCCAATGAACGATCCGCGCAATGCCGTCGGTCTTCGTTGGTGGCGCCGCCTACCGGCGGAGAGGCTTGCGCGCGTCTAGATAGTTCAAGTCCGGTTTTTCGATCTCGAAGCAGGCCCACTCCGCGGCAAACGGAGCTGGGCCTTTTGCTTTTGGAGGTGACCGTGGAGTCCCCGTTCGACATAACCGCCGATCTCGACACACCGGTTTCGGCGTACCTGAAGCTCGCGCGGTTCGAGCCGCGCTTTCTGCTCGAGAGCGTCGAGAGCGGCGAACGGCTCGCGCGGTACTCGTTCATCGGTCTCGGCGACGGCTTGCGGCTCGAGCTCCACGGCGACCGCGTGCTGATCGACGGGCGCGCGGAACCGCCGCCGGCCGACGCCGCGGGCTGGCTCGCGCTCCTGCGGGGCGCGCTCGCCCGCTGCCCGGAACTCGCTCCCGGGATCGACGGGCTGCCGTTCCGCGGCGGACTCGTCGGCGCGACCGGCTACGACGTCGTGCGCTATTTCGAGCGCCTGCCGGCCCACCGGGCACCGCTCGCCGGCGTGCCGCTCGCAACCTACGTCGCGCCCCGGTCACTCCTCGTCTTCGACCACCTGACCCGGCGCGTCGCGCTGCTGCACGCGGGCTCCGACGCCGAGCGGCGCGCGCTCCGCGCCGAGATCGTCCGCGCGCTCGGCGCCGGTGTCGAGCCGCCGCCGGGCGGCGGGTTCTCGCCGGCCGAGGCGAGCGCGACCGAGGCGGAATTCGTCGACTCGGTGCGCCGCGCGCAAGACCACATCCGCGCGGGCGACATCTATCAAATCGTGCTGTCGGTGCGTTTCAGCGGCCGGACCGACCTCGATCCGTTCCAAGCGTATCGGGGCTTGCGGCTGCTGAACCCGTCGCCGTACATGTTCTATTTCGACCTCGGCGCGCTGAAGATCGCCGGCTCCTCGCCCGAGGCGCTCGTGCGGCTCAACGGCCGCACGGCGTCGCTCAGGCCGATCGCCGGCACCCGGCCGCGCGGAGCAACGGAGGAGCAAGACCTCGCGCTCGAGGGCGAGCTGCTCGCCGATCCGAAAGAGAATGCCGAGCACGTGATGCTGGTCGACCTCGCGCGCAACGATCTCGGGCGCGTCGCGCGGTCGGGCTCGGTCCACGTCGACCCGTATCGGAAGATCGAGCGCTACAGCCACGTGATGCACATCGTCAGCGGCGTCGCCGGCGAGCTCGCGAACGGCAAGGACGCGTTCGATCTCTTCGCCGCCGCGTTCCCGGCCGGAACGCTCGTCGGCGCGCCAAAGGTGCGGGCGATGGAGCTGATCAGCGAGCTCGAGCCGGTCGGCCGCGGGCTCTACGGCGGCACCGCCGGTTACTTCGCGCGCAACGGCAACATGGACCAGGCGATCACGATCCGCACCCTGGTCGTGAACGGCGACGAGTACAGCTTCCAGGCGGGCGCCGGGATCGTCGCGGACAGCGTGCCGGCGCGGGAGCACCAGGAGGTACTCGCGAAGAGCGCGATCCTGCGCCGCGCGCTCGAGCTCGCAAAGGAGGGGTTATGAGCGCGCGCGTCCTGCTGATCGACAACTACGACTCGTTCACCTACAACCTCGTGCAGGCGTTCCTCGTGCTCGAGGCCGAGGTGCTCGTTTACCGCAACGACGCGCTCGGCGTCGCCGACGCGCTCGCGCTCGACCCGACGCACCTCGTGATCTCGCCGGGGCCCGGACGTCCGGACGATGCCGGGAGCTCCCTCGCGATGATCGAAGCGTTCGCGGGACGGCGACCGGTGCTCGGCGTCTGTCTCGGGCATCAGAGCATCGTGCAGCACTTCGGCGGGCGAGTCGTCTCGGCCGCCGAGCTGATGCACGGCAAGACGTCGCTCGTCCGCCACGACGGCGCGACGCTCTACAAGGGGTTGTCGAACCCGTTCGAGGCGGGGCGCTACCACTCGCTCGCGGCCGAGCGGGACCGCGTGCCGCCGGTGCTCGAGGTCACCGCGCGGACCGAGGACGGCGAGATTATGGGCGTGCGTCACCGCGAGCTCGCAGTCGAGGGCGTGCAGTTCCACCCGGAGAGCGTGCTGACGCCGGAAGGCCCGCGGCTCCTCGAGAACTTCCTTTATCCGGAGCGGCGGCGATGAGCGGCATCCGTGCGGCGGAGCTCCTCGAGCGCGTGCTCGCCGGCCACGATCTCGACGAGGACCGCGCGGCGGCTTTGCTGCGCGCGCTCGCGGCCGGCGAGGTCGAGCCGGCCGTCGCCGGCGCCCTCCTGATCGCGCTCCGGCAGAAGGGCGAGGCGGCGAGCGAGATCCGCGGCTTCGCGCTCGCGCTGCGCGAGCTCGCGCGGCGACCCGAGATCCCGCCTGGGGAGTACGTCGACATCGTCGGCACCGGGGGCGACCGTTCCGGCAGCCTGAACCTGTCGACCGGCGCGGCGCTGCTCGCGGCCGCGTGCGGGGCCCCGATCGTCAAGCACGGCAATCGCTCGATCTCGAGCCGCTCCGGCAGCGCAGACGTGCTGACGGCGCTCGGTCTGCCGATCCCGCTCGCCGAGGCCGCGGCCGGCAGCTGCCTCGAATCCGTCGGCTTCACGTTCCTGTTCGCACCGCACTACCACCCCGCGATGAAGCACATCGCGCCGGTGCGCGCCGCGCTCGGGGTCCGCACGGTGTTCAACATCCTCGGCCCGCTCGCGAACCCGGCCGCGCCGCCGTATCACCTGATCGGCGCGTTCAGCGAGCCGATGGCGGAGCGTATTGCGGAGACGCTCGCCGGGATGCCCGGCGAGCGCGCGTTCGTCGTGCACGGCGCGGCGGGCTGGGACGAGCCGACGCCGATCGGCCCGTTCGTCTGCTACGACGTGCGCGGCGGCCGGGTCGAGCGGCTCGTCCGCGACCCGCGCGATTACGGGCTCGGGCCCTGCGACCCGGCCGCGCTCGGCGGCGGCGACGCGGCCGAGAACGCGCGGCGGCTCGAGGACGCACTCGCCGGCGGCGACAGCCCGGCGCATCGCGACGCGCTCGCGCTCGGCGCCGGGCTCGCGCTCGAGGTCAGCGGCCGCGTCCGCGACGCGGCCGAGGGCATCGAATGCGCGCGCGCGGCCATTGCGGACGGCAGCGCCGCCCGGCTGCTCGAGCGGCTGCGCGAGTTCGGGCGGGGGCTGGCGGCGCAATGAGCGGGTTCCTCGAGCGGATGGCCGCCGCGAGCCGGGTCCGCGGCGAGCGGGCGCAGGCGGCCGGGCCCGCGCGGGTGCGTCTCGACCGCGCCCGTGCGGCTCCGCCGCCGCCGCCGCTGCCGCCGACCGCGCCGTTCGCGGTGATCGCCGAGGTGAAGCTTCGCTCGCCGGCCGCCGGCGCGCTCGCCGCGGACGGGCCGTTCGATCTCGCCGCGCAGCTCGACGCCTACGCGGCGGGCGGCGCCGCTGCGATCTCGGTGCTGACGGAGCCGGACGAGTTCCACGGCCGCATCGCACATCTCGAGACCGCGGCCGCGCGGCTCGCGCCGCACGGCCGTCCGGTCATGCGGAAGGATTTCCTCGTCGACCCGTATCAGGTGCTCGAGGCGCGCGCGGCAGGCGCCGGCGGCGTGCTCGTGATCGTGACGATGCTCGACGACGACCGGGTCCGCGCGCTCGTCGACTGCGCCGCCGAGCACGGGCTCTTCGTGCTGCTCGAAGGTTTCGACCGCGCCGATCTCGAGCGGATCGCGAAGCTCGCAGAGCGGCCCGGGGCGCGGCTCCTGTGCGGCGTGAATTGCCGCGACCTCCGAACGCTCGCCGTCGACTTCGCGCGCTTCGAGGCGCTCGCGCCGCACCTGCCGGCGACGCTGCCGGCGGTCGCCGAGAGCGGCATCGGCGGCGAGGAGGACGCGCGCCGCGTCGCCGAGCTCGGCTACGAGCTGGCCCTCGTCGGCTCGGCGCTGATGCGCGCGGGCCGCCCGCGCGACATGCTCGAGCGGCTGCTCGCGGCCGGCCGCGCCGGCGTGGCGGCGCGCGGAGCGTAAACGTGTTCGTGAAGATCTGCGGAATCACGACGGCCGCCGCGCGCGACGCGGCGGTCGAGGCCGGTGCGGACGCGCTCGGCTTCGTGTTCGCGGAGTCGCCGCGGCGGATCGCGCCGGCCGCCGCGCGAGCGCTCTGCGAAGGGCTGCCCGAGCGCACGATCCGCGTCGCGGTGATGCGCGCGCCTTCGGCCGACGAGGTGCGGGAGGTGCTCGACGTGTTCGCGCCGGACTGGCTGCAGACCGATGCCGCCGACCTGGCGGCGCTCGAGCTTCCGCGCGGCTGCCGGCCGCTGCCGGTTTACCGCCGGGCGCTCGGCGGCGAGCCGCCGCCGCGGCTCCTCTTCGAGGGAGCGGCGAGCGGCGCGGGGCTCCGCGCCGATTGGGACGCCGCGCGGGCGCTCGCGCGGCGCACCGAGCTCGTCCTCGCCGGCGGGCTCACGGCGGACAATGTGGAGGAGGCGATCGCGGCGGTGCGCCCGTGGGGCGTCGACGTGTCGAGCGGCGTCGAGCGGCGCCGCGGGGAGAAGGATCCGGCGATGATCCGGTCATTCATCGCGCGCGTGCGAGCGCTCGAAGCGCCGGTCGCACGCGCGCAGGAGGAGCGATAGATGCTCGAGGATGCGAAGGAGCGTGAGGCCTTGCTCGCGGAGTTGCTCGCAGGACGGTTACCGGACGCCAACGGCCGCTTCGGCCCGTTCGGCGGCCGTTACGTGCCGGAGACGCTGATGCCCGCGGTCAGCCGTCTCGAGCGCGGCGTGCGCGAGATCCTGCCGTCGGCCGAGTTCCAGCGGGAGCTCGGCACGGAGCTCGCGACCTGGGTCGGCCGGCCGACGCCGCTGACGCACGCGCCGCGTCTCGGGCAGCGCTGGGGCGTCGACGTGTGGCTGAAGCGCGAGGATCTCGCGCATACCGGCGCGCACAAGATCAACAACGCGCTCGGGCAGGCGCTCCTCGCGCGCGCGCTCGGCGCGCGGCGGATCGTCGCCGAGACCGGCGCCGGGCAGCACGGCGTCGCGTCCGCGGCGGCCTGTGCGCGGATCGGC
>CAYWGQ010000151.1:0-9343 GCA_964457725.1 uncultured Gammaproteobacteria bacterium | reverse complement strand
CCACAGCCCGATGCAGCCGCCGGCGAGCGAGATCGGCACGACGATCGCCGGGATCAGCGTCGCGCGCAGGCTCTGCAGGAACAGGAACATCACGAGGATCACGAGAGCCATCGCTTCGACGAGGGTCATCACGACCTCTTCGATCGAGATCCGGATGAACGGCGTCGTGTCGAACGCGACGGTCCATTCGACGTCTGGCGGAAAGCCTTGCGCGAGCTCGGCCATCCGCGCGCGGACGCCGTCGGCCGTCTCGAGCGCGTTCGCGCCGGTCGCGAGCTGGACCGCCATGCCGGCCGCCGGCCGTCCGCCGACCTCCATGCTGAACAGATAACTCTGCGCGCCGAGCTCGACGTGCGCGACGTCCCCGAGGCGCACGGCCGAGCCGTCCGGGTTCGCGCGCAGGATGATCGCCGCGAACTCCTCCGGCGTCGTGAACCGGCCCTGGGTCACGATCGCCGCGTTCAGCTCCGCGCCGTTCGCGAGCGGGACGTCGCCGAGCTGTCCGCCCGGCGTCTGGCTGTTCTGCTCGCGCACGGCCGCGAGCACCTCGGGCGCGGAGAGGCCGAACGTCACGAGCTTGTACGGATCGAGCCAGATCCGCATCGCGTACGGCGACGCGAACGGAAACACGTCGCCGACGCCGGGCACGCGCCGCAGCTCGTCGACGACGCGCGTCGAGGCGAAGTTGCCGAGCTCGAGCGAGCTCCGGGCGCCCGTCGAGGAGGTGATCGCGATGATCATCAGGAACCCTTCGGACGCCTCGTTCACCTGCACGCCCTGCTGGCGCACCTCCTCGGGCAGCCGCGGCTCGACGCTGCGAAGGCGGTTCTGCACGTCGACCTGCGCGGCGTCGATGTCCGTGCCGGCCGTGAACGTCACGTTGATCGACGCCGTGCCGTTCGCGCGGCTCGAGGAGGACATGTACAGGAAGCCGTCGACGCCGTTCAGCTCCTGCTCGATCACTTGCGTGACGCTTCCCTCGAGCACGGCCGCATCGGCGCCCGGATAGATCGCGTCGATCGTCAGCGACGGCGGGGCGATCGACGGGTACTGCTCGATCGGCAGTGCGCGCAGCGCGATGACGCCGGCGAGCAGGATCGTCAGAGAGATCACCCACGCGAAGACGGGGCGGTCGATGAAGAACCGCGGCGTCACCGCGCGAGTTCCGCGACGGGGCCCGCCTCCACGATCTCGACCGGCTGACCCGGTTGCACGCGCTGCAGGCCTTCGACGATCACGCGCTCGCCGCCGTCGAGCCCGCCGCGCACCCGCCAGAAGCCGCCGCGAAGCTCGGCGAGCTCGACCGGCCGCGGTACCACGACGCCGTCGTCGCCGACGACGAGCACGCTCGCGCCTTCCCTCGTGAGCTGCACCGCGCGCTGCGGAATCAGCAGCGCGTCGGGCCGCACGCCGACCTCGACGCGGGCGCGGACGAACTGCCCCGGCAGCAGGACCGTGTCCGGATTCGGGAACTCGGCGCGGAGCGCGGCCGTGCCGGTTGCCTGGTCGATCGACATGTCGAGGAAGTCGAGGAAGCCTTCGTGACGGTACGGCGTGCCGTCCTCCAGCTCGAGCGTCACGCGTATCTGATCGAGCGCGGCGACCTCGAGCGTGCCCTCGGCGATCTCGCGCCGCACTTGCAGCAGCGCCGCGCTCGAGGCCGAGAAGTTCACGTAGACCGGGTCGAGCTGCTCGATCCGTGTCAGGAGCGTCGCGCCCGAGGCGCTGACGAGCGCGCCCTCGGTTACCTGAGCGCGTCCGGCGCGCCCGGCGATCGGCGCGGTCACGGTCGTGAAGCTCAGGTCGAGGCGGGCGCGCTCGAGCTCCGCGCTCGCTTGCGCGACGTCGGCCTCGGCCGTTCGGAGCCGCGCGACCGCGGCATCGTACTCCTGAGCGCTGATCGCCTGATCGGCGACCAGCCCTTCATACCGCTCGACGTCGCGGCGTGCGTTCTCGACCGCGGTCTGAGCGCGCTGGAGGTTCGCCTCGGCCGCGCTGACCGCCGCGCGCATCTCGCGCGGGTCGATCTGGAAGAGCTCCTGCCCCTCGACGACGTCGCTGCCTTCCTCGTAGAGCCGCCGCTCGACGATGCCGTCGACGCGCGCGCGAACCTCCGCCGTGCGGTATGCCTGGACGCGGCCGGGCACCTCGACGACGTCGACCTCGGGGCCCGGCGACGCGACGACCACTTGCACCTGCGGTGCCGCCATCGGCGGTGCGCTGCCGCTCTGCTCCCCAGCGCCGCCGCACGATGCGGCCAGCACGCATGACAGACTGATGCACGGCAGCGATGCGCGCACGTCGGCTCCATGAGTCGGCGCCCAAGAAAGCCGAGCGGAGCAAGCTTCGTGCCAGTGCGCGGTGCTACCAGCGGAAGAGCCGGACGATCGACCCCGCCGGGTAGAGCCGCTTCGTGCGCGGCAGCTCGACGAAGCCGTCCGTGCCGGCGAGCGAGACGAAGTCGCCGGAGGTATTCGTCGGCCGCGGCTCGGCGCGGGCTATCCCCGGGTCCGTGCCGACGATCGCGACCGGCATGAAATAGGTCAAATCGGCGCCGAGCTCGATCGGCGCCGCGAGCTCGACCCACTCGGGCGCGACGGGCGCCGCGCCGAGGGCGGTCCGGAGCGCGGGCAGCACGTAGCGCGTCGCGCAGACGAGCGTCGACACGGGGTTGCCGGGCAGCGCGAACACCGGCTTGCCTGCGCCGCTCGTGCCGAACCACATCGGCCGTCCCGGTCGTTGCTCGATCTTGTGGAACACGAGCTTCGCGCCGAGCGCCTCGAGCACGCGGGGCACGAAGTCGAACCGGCCCATCGATACTCCACCGCTCAGGAGCAGCACGTCGTGGCCCGCATGCAGCTCCGCGATCGCGCGACCGAGCTCGCGCTCGTCGTCCGCGAGCCGCGCGCGCGTGACCGTGCCGAGGCGGTGACGGACGAGCGCCGCCTCGAGCGCCCAGTCGTTGCTGCTCCTGATCTGATGCGGCAGCACCGCCGGCGCGTCGACGTCGACCAGCTCGTCGCCGGTCGAGATCACCGCGACGCGCGGGATCGAAGCGACCCGAACCGTGTGCCGGCCTGCGCTCGCGAGCACGGCGATCTCCGGCGGGCCGATGCGGATGCCGGGCGCGAGGAGCGGGTCGCCCGCGCGTCGGTCGCTGCCGCGCCGGTGCACGAACTGGCCTGGCTCCGGCCGGTAGCCCGCTGCGATCGCCGCCTGCTCGCCGCGGCGCTCGAGCCGCTCGACCGGCACGACCGTGTCCGCGCCGTCCGGCAGCACCGCTCCGGTCATCACCTCGATGCAGTCGCCGGGCTCGGCGAGCGCCGCGGCCGGCGCTCCGGCGGCCTGCGTCGCGACCACCCGGAACGCCGCGACGCCGGCGCTCCAGTCCGCGTGGCGGATCGCGATGCCGTCCATCGTGACCCGGTCGAACGGCGGCTGGTCGCGCTCGGCGGCGATCGGCTCGGCCAGCACCGCGTCGACGCTCGCGGCGAGCGGCACCGGCCGGGCGGCGAAGCGGGGCAAATGGGCGGCGATCAGCCGCTCGGCGTCGGCGACTTCAGTCATATTCGGTCACATCCGGCAGCGGAACCCGGTGCTATACTTTAAAGCGACCAGGAGAGGCAGCCATGGCCCGATCGCTCATTGTGGGCCTAGCCGTGTGCTTGATGACGGGTCCCGGCTGGGCCCAGAACCTGAATGCCCCCGATAACCGCACCGTTCTCGGCGCCGATGAGTTCCTGAGCGCCGGGGCCGACGCCATTCGCATGGGGCGGTACGACGACGGGATTCGTCTGACCCAGATCGGCTTGAGCCGTGCGCCGCGGCACGGCGACCGCGCGGCGGCGTTGTCGAACCTCTGCGCCGCGCACGCGGCGAAAGGCGAGGCGGACATCGCGATCGACTACTGCACCGAATCGCTCGAGCTGAACGCGCGCAACTGGCGCGCCTACAGCAACCGCTCGTATGCCTATTACTTGAAGGGCATGTACCCGGAGGCCCGCTCCGATCTCGATTCCGCCGAGGCGCTCGCACCCGACGCGAGGCAGGTGGCCGCGATCAAGGGGCTGATCAACGAGCAAGTGCTGCAGCCGCGGGTGATCATGGAGGACCACCAATAGCCGCGCGGGCTGCAACCGCTTCGAGTCTCCGCCTGCGCGGCGGCGCGCTCGTTCTCGCGCTGCCGGTCGTTCTCGCGTTGCTCGCCGTCTCGGACGCGGCCGAGGCGAACAGACGCGGCGCGCCGCGCGTCGATCCGGTCGGCACGTGGCGGTGCGTCGTCTACGGCCACCCGTCGCTCGGCGACGAGCGGCGCCTGTTCCGATTCGGGGATGACGGCAGCGTCGCGACCGCGCCGGCCGTCGAGACCGCACGCTCGTGGGTACCGCTCGCGTCGTGGCAGGCGGACAAGCACGCGTTCACGTTCAACGATCCGCGCACCGGCCGGCGGTTCGAGGCGGATCTGCGCCGCAAGACGCTCGGCGGCACTTGGCGCACCGCGTCGCTGCTCGGCGGCTGGTGGTGCGATGCGATCGCCGACGACGGCGCCCTGGCCGAGGGCGAGGCGATCCGCGCCGTGGCGCCGATGCCGCCGCTGATTCCCGAGCGGATGGCGACGCCGTATTACCCGCGGCAGGCGATTCGCGAGGCGAAGCAGGGCCGCGTCGTGACGTGCTTCTTCGTCGACGCGGAAGGGTTGATCGTGAACCCGCAGATCGTCGAGCTCTCCGACGAGGTGTTTCGCGCGCCGACGCTCGAGGCGCTCGAGCGCTCGCGGTACCGCAGCTGGACCGCCGGCGTCGAGTCGCGGCCGGGCTGCCGCAGCTTCATCTACCGCCTCGACGCCGCGAACTCGGATAGCTCGAACTGACCCGCGTCGCGCGGTCCGTACGCGCACCCGTAGGAGCGGCTGTCCAGCCGCGATCTTCTGCGGCGTGCCGGCGTTTGCGTCCCGGCGGTCGCGGCTGGACAGCCGCTCCTACGGGACGCTGCGGCTACTCGGCGAGGCGTGCGCTCGCGATCGCGACCTGGAACGCGTCGGGTCGCGTGAACGGTCCGAGGCCGGTCGCTGCGCGACGCGTCTCGTTCGGGCCGATCCGGCCGGAGAATGAGCGGCCGACCTGCCGGACCGCGCCTTGTGCGTCCGCGTAGCGAATGACGATCCCGACGTCCGCGACCGTCACGCCCGTCGGGTTCGCCACTTCGACGATCAGCTGGCCGTTGTTGTCGAGCCCGGATCGCACCTGGAGATAGTTGCCAGGATTCTGCGGCAGATCGAGCCGCACCATCGCGTCTCGTGCAGCCTGGCCGGCGCCGCTCTGCGACTGTGAGGCCCGCGCGTAGTGCTCGAGCGCGGTCGCGCGATCGCCGCGCCGCTCCGCGAGCCGCCCGAGCCCGTAGTACGCATCCGCGGTCGGCAACAGCGCGAGGCTCGCCTCGAGCTCGGGACCCGATGCGTCCCATTGCCCGAGCTGCTGGTGCGCGAGGCCCTTCCGCATTCGGTAATAGAAGAACTGGTCGTTGCGTGCGACGGCGTCGGTGTAGTGGCGGAGCGCGGCCTCGTAGCGGCGCGACGCATACTCGATGTCGCCGAGCAGGCCGTGGACTGCGGCGTCCTCCGGCAGCAGGCGCAGCGCCTCTTCCGCGCGCCGGCGCGCCTCGTCCAACCGGTTCTCCGCGAGCGCGCGGCGCGCGGCGTCCTGCGCGTCGTACGCGGGCTTGCGCTCCCGCAGGAGCCGCGTCGCCTGCTCGTAGCGCTCGCGGCCGAGCTCTCCGCCGCGCGGCAGCGTCGCCGCCGTTTCGCGGTTGCGCTCGACGCGCTCGGTCGACGGCGGATGGCTCGCGAACAAGCCGGCGAGCCAGCCCTGGTCGTCGCGCCCCTCGGAGAGGCGGACGAACGTCTGCTGGAGCGACACCGCGGCCTCGGGGTCGTAACCCGCGGCCGACATGTACCGCATGCCGTAAAGATCGGACTCGAGCTCCGCCGCGCGTCCGTAGCGCTGGTTGATCAGCTGGGCACCGAGAGACGCCGCGCCGAGCGCGAGGTTCGAATAGTTGCCCCGCGCGGCGACCGCGGTCGCGAGCACCGCGCCCTGCAGCAGCAAGCCGCGCTGCATCGCGAGCGCGCCGTGGCGCGCCGCCGCATGCACGATCTCGTGACCGAGCACCGCGGCGAGCTCCGCCTCGTTCTGCAGCTCGAGCAAGAGCCCGCGGTTCACCGCGATCTTGCCGCCCGGCAGCGCCCACGCGTTCGGCACCGAGTTGTCGAGCACGACGAACTCGTACGGCAGCGCGCGGTCGCTGACGGCCGCGACGCGCTGCCCGACTTCGGCGACGTAAGCGTTCAAGGCCGGATCGAGCGTGTAGACGCCGCCCTGCATCTGCTGGGACGGCACGTATTGCTCCGTGCCGATCGCGACCTCGTTCTCGGCCGAGACGAGCGCGAGCTCGCGCTCGCCGGTCACGGGATTGATCGTGCAGCCCGCGGCGGCCGCGAGAAGGAGCGTGAGCCAGCAATGATGGAACGACGGGCGCATGTTCTAGAGCGTCGGCGCGAACGGTCGGAGCGGCGAAAGCTCCTGATGCCGGCCATTCTCCCGAGCCGCGGCGAGCGGTCAATCCCCGGGCGAAAAGGCGGCACGAATCGTAGGCGGCGATCGTCGGCAAGGAACCGCCGCCGCCGCGGCAAGACACCGGGCGTAGCCGCGCGCCGGTCGGGAAACGCCGACGCATTGGCGGGCGGGCGGGCCGGTGGCAGCATGCTCCCGGAGGGAGTCCGATCCGGACGGTGGGGAGGCTACAGTGCGCTGCACGGTTGTCGGCACGACGACAGCGGTCTGTGTCGCGCTCGCGGCGTGCGGCGGCGGCAGCGGCGGCTCGTCGCAGCCCGCGGGGCCGAATCCGCCGGCCGGCCTGCCCGTCGGCCTCGATCAGCGCCCCGCGAACGCGACCTGCGTCGCGCCGAGCCGCTCGGCCGGCGGCGCCGACGTCGAGCTCGAGCGCGTGTTCGCGGGCCTCGTGTTCACGCAGCCGCTCGGGATGCTGCAAGCGCCCGGCGACCCCTCCCGCTGGTTCGTCCTCGAGAAAGGGGGGCGCGTGCGCGTGTTCGCGAACCGGCCGGACGTCGCGTCGTTCTCACCGGACTTCATCACGGTGAACGTGAATCCGGCCAGCGAGGGCGGTCTGCTCGGGATGGTGTTCCATCCGGATTTCGCCGACACCGGCGAGGTGTTCCTGTCGTTCACCGAAGGCTCGCCGATGGTGTCGACGGTCGCACGCTTCCGCAGCCTCAACGGCGGTGCGACGCTCGAGCCTACGACCCGCGAGAACGTGATCCGCGTGAACCAGCCGTTCACGAACCACAACGGCGGGCACATCGCGTTCGGCCCGGACGGGTACTTGTACATCGGCTTCGGCGACGGCGGCTCCGGCGGTGACCCGCGGGGCTACGCGCAGAACACTCGGAACCTGCTCGGCGCGCTCTTGCGGCTCGACGTCGACGGCGGAGCGCCGTACGCGATCCCGCCGGACAATCCGTTCGCGGGCGGTGCGTTCTGCTCCGCGGACCCGGACGTCGCGGTCGGCAATTGCCCCGAGATCTACGCCTGGGGCCTTCGCAACCCGTGGCGGTGGAGCTTCGACCGGCAGACGGGCGCGCTCTGGGCCGGCGACGTCGGCCAGAACACGCGCGAGGAAGTCGACGTCGTCGAGCTCGGCGGCAACTACGGCTGGAACTGCCGGGAAGGCGCGCTGCCGTACCCGAGCCCCGCGCCCGCCTGCAGCGCGGCCGGGCCGCTGATCGAGCCGGTGCACGACTACGACCGCGGGCAGGGCGCCTCCATCACGGGCGGCTACGTCTACCGCGGACGGGCGATCCCCGGGCTCGCCGGCGCGTACGTGTTCGGCGATTTCGGCAGCGGCCGGATCTGGCGGCTCATCGACGACGGCGGCGGATACCGCGTGGAGCTGCTGCTCGATACGGACCTCGGGATCGCGTCGTTCGCCGAGGACGTCGACGGCGAGCTCTACGTCGTGAATCTGAGCGGCACGCTGCACAAGATCGTCGCGGGCGACTCCGGGCCGACCGCTTCGCCGGTCGCCGCGCGGCTGTCCGAGACGGGCTGCGTGAATCCGCAAGCGCCGAGCGAGCCGGCGGCCGGGCTCGTGCCGTACTCGGTCGCCGCGCCGTTCTGGTCCGACGGCGCCGCGAAGGAGCGCTGGCTCGCGCTGCCGGACGGCACGGCGATCGCGGTCGGCGCCGACGGCGATTTCGCGCTGCCGTCGGGCAGCGTGCTGATGAAGCACTTCCGCTTGGGCGATGCGCTCGTCGAGACGCGCCTGCTGATGCGGCATCCGGACGGCGGCTGGGCGGGCTACACGTACGAGTGGAATGCCGCGCAGACGGACGCGGTGCTCGTCGAAGGCGGCAAGACCGCGACGATCGGTTCGACGCAATGGATCTTTCCGAGCGGCGCCGAGTGCCTCGTCTGCCATACCGCGGCGGCCGGCTATTCCCTCGGGCTCGAGGCCGCGCAGTTGAACCACGATCGGCTCTACCCGGGCACCGGCCGCACGGCGAATCAGCTCCGCACGCTCGATCACATCCTGCTGTTCGCAACGCCGCTCGGCGATCCGGCCTCGCAGCCGCGGCTGCCCGATCCGTTCGACCCGGCCGAGCCGCTCGAGCCGCGCGCCCGGGCGTACTTGCACACGAATTGCGCGAACTGCCACCGCCCGGGGGGCGCCGGCGCGGCGCTCGACTTGCGGTTCGCGACGGCGCTCGAGCGCACCGGCGCGTGCGACGCGGTGCCGCAGGCCGGGGACTTGGGGCTCGGCGCGAACGCGCGGATCGTCGCGCCGGGACGGCCGGACGACTCGGTGCTGCTCGCCCGGATGAGCCGTCGCGACGCGCACGGGATGCCGCCGCTCGCATCGTCGGCCGTGGACGAGGACGGCATCGCGCTCGTCCGCGACTGGATCGCCGCGCTGTCAGCCTGCCGCTGACCACGGCCGCGACGCGCGACGTTGTGCTCGGTGAGCGCGTTCGCCGACAATCCCCGCCATGGACAACGAGGCACCGGCAAGCCGCGACTTCCTGCGGCAGTTGATCGCGGAGGACGTCGCGGCGGGCAAGAACGGCGGGCGCGTGCAGACCCGTTTCCCGCCCGAGCCGAACGGCTACCTGCACATCGGCCACGCGAAGGCGATCTGCATCGATTTCGGCATCGCCGAGGAGTTCGGCGGCGTCTGCTACCTGCGGTTCGACGACACGAACCCCGAGAGGGAGAGCGAGGAGTACGTCGAGGCGATCAAGCGCGACGTCCGCTGGCTCGGCTTCGACTGG
>CAYWGQ010000150.1:0-9479 GCA_964457725.1 uncultured Gammaproteobacteria bacterium | reverse complement strand
GGCGTCGTCGCCGTGCTCGGCCGCACCGGCCTGAACTTCGGCGCGGGCATGACCGGCGGCTTCGCGTACGTGCTCGATCTCGAGCGCGACTTCGTCGACCGCTACAACCACGAGCTGATCGATATCCATCGGATCAACCCGGAGGCGATGGAGGCCCACCTCCAGCACCTCCGCGACTTGATCACGGAGCACGTTCGCGCGACGGGCAGCGCTTGGGGCCAAACGCTGCTCGACGACTACCGCACGTTCCTGAACAAGTTCTGGCTGGTGAAGCCGAAGGCCGCGCAGCTGCACGAGCTGATCGATTCGCTCCGCCGCGCAGCGTAAGCCGAGGCTTCGATGGCTAACCGACCCCTCCAATTCTTGGAAGTGCCTCGTCAGGACCCGGCGAAGACGCCGGTCGAGACGCGCGTGCGCCACTTCAAGGAGATCTACGGGCACTACTCGCCCGAGCAGGCGGCCGAGCAGGCGGCCCGGTGCTTGGGCTGCGGCAATCCGTACTGCGAGTGGAAGTGCCCGGTCCACAACTACATTCCGAACTGGCTGAAGCTGGTCGCGGAAGGGAACCTGTTCCAGGCCGCGGAGCTGTCGCACCGGACGAACTCGTTGCCGGAGATCTGCGGCCGAATCTGCCCGCAGGACCGGCTCTGCGAAGGCGCGTGCACGCTGAACGACGGCCACGGCGCGATCACGATCGGCAGCGTCGAGAAGTACATCACCGACGAGGCCCTGAAGCAGGGCTGGCGTCCGGATCTCTCGCACGTGAAGCCGACGGGCAAGCGCGTCGCGGTCGTCGGCGCGGGCCCCGCCGGCCTCGGCGCCGCGGACGTGCTCGTCAGGAACGGCGTGCAGCCGGTCGTCTTCGACCGTCACCCGCGGATCGGCGGCTTGCTGACGTTCGGCATCCCGCCGTTCAAGCTCGAGAAAGAGGTCGTCGAGACGCGGGCCGAGCTGATGCGCGGAATGGGCGTCGAGTTCGTGCTCGGCACGGAAGTCGGCAAGGATATTGCATTCTCGAAGCTTCTCGAGGAGTTCGACGCGGTATTCCTCGGCATGGGCGCGTACACGTACGTGAAGGGCGGGTTCCAGGGCGAGGATCTGCCGGGCGTCCACGAGGCGTTGCCGTACCTGATCGGCAACGTGAACAGGCACCTGGAGCTGCCCGCGAACGGCTATGACTTCGTCGACATGCGCGGCAAGCGCGTGATCGTGCTCGGCGGCGGCGACACCGGCATGGACTGCGTGCGGACGGCCATTCGGCAAGGTGCGAAGCGCGTGACGTGCGTGTACCGGCGCGACGAGGAGAACATGCCCGGCTCGCGCCGCGAGGTGCAGAACGCGAAAGAGGAAGGCGTTCGCTTCCTCTTCAACCGTCAGCCTGTCGAGATCGTCGGCCACGACGCCGTCGAAGGCGTGAAGGTCGTCGAGACCGAGCTCGGGCCGCCGGGACCCGGCGGCCGGCGGCGTCCGCAGGTCGTGCCGGGCACCGAGAAGGTGCTGCCGGCGGACGCGGTGATCATCGCGTTCGGCTTCAGGCCCAGCCCCGCCGAATGGTTCACGGAGTTCGGCATCGAGCTGCACAGGAACGGCCGCACGCGCGTGTCGAGCGCGGCCGAGCCGCGTTTCCAAACCACGAACCCGAAGGTCTTCGCCGGCGGCGACATGGTGCGCGGCTCGGACCTCGTCGTGACCGCGGTGTTCGAGGGCCGCGAAGCGGCGAAGGGGATCATGCACTATCTCGGCGTATAGCGATGGGGGCGATCGCTCTTCCGTAACGGGGGCAGGAGGTATCACAGGAGGCGGTGCCATGCTGCGATTCAGCAAGCTTGAGATGATCGACCCCGAAGAGGCTCTGCCGGGCCGGGACCGGCCGCTCGAGGTCTCCGAGACCCACTACGTGACCGGGCGACGCATCGTGCCGCCGTTTCCCGCGAATACCCGCCGCGCGCTGTTCGCGATGGGCTGCTTCTGGGGCGCCGAGCGGTTGTTCTGGGAGCTGCCGGGCGTGTACTCGACCGCCGTCGGCTACTCCGGCGGCCACACGCAGAATCCGCTCTACGAGGAAGTATGCAGCGGGCGGACAGGCCACGCCGAGGTGGTGCTCGTCGTCTACGAGCCCGAGCGGATCTCGTACGAGACGCTGCTGAAGCACTTCTGGGAGTCGCACGATCCGACGCAAGGCATGCGGCAGGGCGCGGACGTCGGCACGCAATACCGCTCGGGCATCTACACGTACGACAACGAGCAGCGCGACGCGGCGCTCGCGAGCCTCGCGGCGTATCAGCAACGGCTGACGGCGGCCGGGCGCGGACGGATCACGACCGAGATTCGCGACGCGGGGCCGTTCTACTACGCCGAGGATTACCACCAGCAGTACCTCGCGAAGAACCCGGGCGGCTACTGTGGCCTCGGCGGCTGCGGCGTCTCCTACTAGGCGACTCGTCGCGGCGCTGCCATCCTCGTAGGAGCGGCTGTCCAGCCGCGACTCCGGCTTCGTTCGACGCCGCGGTGGTCGCGGCTGGACAGCCGCTCCTACCCGTCAGGCAGTCGGCAGGGAGACGGCGACGACGACGCCGCTCCCGTCCGGTGCGTTGTCCGCGGCGATCGTGCCGCCGTGGAACTTCGCGACGAGCGCCGCGATGTAGAGCCCTAGGCCGAGATGACGGCGATCGCCGCCGCCCGCCTCGCGCACGGACACGAGCGAATCGAAGAGCTGCGTGCGCATGCCTTCGGGCAGCAGCGGCCCTTCGTTCCTGACGGCGAGAACGATGCTTCCGTCGCGCCGCTCGAGCGATACGCCGATCGTGCTGCCCGTCGCGCTGAAGCTGACCGCGTTGTCGACGAGCTTGTCGAGGAGCTGCGCGATCAGATCCGGCGAGCCGACGACCGCGGCGCCCGCGACGCCGCGCTCCTCGAGCACGATTCCCCGCTCCGGGTACACGTCCCGATACGCCGCGACGCAGCTCGCGACGACCGGCAGCAGCTCGAAGCGCTCGGGCCGCGTGTCCGCGACGGCGCGCTCGATCGCCGTCGCCTCGCTCATCGCGGCGATCAGCGCGTCGAGCCGGCGCGATCCCTCGCGGATCCGCGCGAGGTACGGCGAGAGCTGCTCGCTCGGGCGCTCGCGCTCGATGTTGTCGAGCGAGGAGGTGATCACCGCGAGCGGCGTCCGCAGCTCGTGCGCGAGCTTGCCCTTCAGCGTGCGGAGGTAATCCGTGTAGCCGCGCACCCTCGTCAGCAGGTTGCCGAACGAGCGCGCGAGATCGCCGATCTCGTCGCGCGCGCGCTGCCCCGGCAGCACGGTCGCGATCTCGCCCTGCGGCCCGAGCGCGCTCTCCGCGGCCCGTGCGAGGCGGCCGACCCGGAACGACAGCACGGTCGCGTAGCCCAAGAGCGCCGCGGCGGCGGCGAGGCTCGCACCGAGCGTCAGCACCATCAGCCGGAGCAGCGCGGCGTTCGTGACGGTCAGGATCGAGTCGCTCGCCTGCTCGAGCACGACCGCGGCGCGGACGCCGTCCGTCCCGCCGACCGGGACGGCCGCCGCGACGACCGAGCTCGCGTCGGAGCGCCGATACCAGCGCGCGACTCGTTGGCCTGCGAGCGCCCCGCGGAGCTCCGGGTCGGCGAGGAAGCCGGGCGGCTGCTCGAGCTCGCGGTATTCGGGGTCGTCGCGCTCGAGGAGCGCGCGGAGCAGCCGCTCCGCGAGGCCCGGCTCGACGACGCGCGCATCCGCGAGCGCCGCCGCCTCGATCTCGCCCGCGTCGAACAGCACCCAGCCCGCCGGATCGACGAGCCGCAGCCGCCGCGCGGCCTGGGCGAACGGCGCGACGCTTGCGGCGACTTCCGGCGTGCGGTGCAGGAACGTGCCGGGCGGCATCTCGCCGATCGGCCACGTCGCCGCGAGCTCGACGCCGTAGCCGGAAGCCGCCGGATCGACGTCGATCACCGCGATCCCGAGCTTGCCGCCCAAGAGCTCGAGCGGGATGCGCGCTTCGACCGCGTAGCCTTCCGCCCGCTCGAGCCAGGCCGCGATCACGCGGTCCTCGTAGTCGCCGGTCGTGAGGAAGTCGCCGCGCGTCGTCCGCTGCGCCCGCAGCGTTCCGGGTGCGCCGGTCTGGAGCAACAGCAGCGTGTCGCCGTGCGCGCCGAGCGCGAGCGCGATGCGGTCGCCGTGCGGCGCCTCGCCGGGGACGCGCTGATAGACGATGCGATCGTCGCGGATCTCGAGCAGCAGGTACGCGTAGCGCTCGTCGGTCCCGGCGACGTAGCGCTTCCCCGGCGCGATCTCGCGGGCAGCGCCCGCCGGGATGCTCCAGTCGTCGCCGTTGCCGTCGATCCGCGGCGCCGCGCGGAGCGGGTGCGCGTAGACCGTGCTGTCGAAGTCGCTCGCGGCGCCGCCGAACGCGAGGTCGCCGCTCGCGAGCGCGCTCGCGATCGTGACCGCGCTCGCCGTCAGCGACTGCTCGAGGCCGCTCCTGAGCGCCGCCTCCATCTCGATCACGTAGCGCACGCCGGCCCAAGGCAGCGCCAGGGTGAGCACGCTCACCGCGAGGAGCTGCGACTTGAGGCCGAGCCGGCTCACGGCGCGTGCTCGGCGCTCCAGCGGTAGCCCATGCCGTAGACGGTCTCGATCGCGGCGAAGCCCGGATCGACGGCCGCGAATTTCTGCCGGATGCGCTTGATCTGCGACGTGACCGTGCTGTCGTCGAGCACGACGTTCGCGGCCGCCATCAGCTGCTCGCGCGTGCGGACGTGCCCGGGCCGGACCGCGAGCGCGTGCACGACCCAGAACTCCGTCACGGTCAGCGGCACCGGCCGCTCGCGCCACTGCGCGCTCATGCGGTCGCGGTCGAGCACGAGCGGCCCGCGCACGAGGCGCTCGCCGTCGCCCTGCTCGGCCGCGAGCGCCTCGGTGCGGCGGAACAGGGCGGCCACCCGCGCGAGCAGGTGCTCGAGGCTCGCCCGTTTCGTCAGGTAGTCGTCCGCGCCGAGCCTGAGGCCCGAGACGATGTCGAGCTCGCTCTCGCGCGCGGTCAGGAAGATGATCGGCAGCTGCGGCGCGCGCGCGCGAAGCTCGCGGCACAGGTCGAAGCCGCCTTCGACCTCGGCGCCCAAGTTGATGTCGATGATCACGAGATCCGGCAGCCGCTGCTCGAACGCGGCGAGCGCCTCGCGGCGCGTGGAGTAGCCCGCGACGCGATAGCCTTGCCGGCGCAGCCCCGCCATGTAGTTGTCGCGGATCGCGACCTCGTCCTCGACGATCGCGACGAGCTTGTGCGTCGCGACGGGCGTGCCGCTCACGGCCGCGCCCTCCGCTCGTCGTGCGCGAGCCGCAGGATCGCGGCCACGGACATCGCGTCCGTGATTCGTCCGTCGAGCGCCCATTCGACGGCCTCGTCGAGCGGCACGATGCGCATCTCGAGCTCCTCGGTGTCCTCGCGCTCGTGCTCGCCCGGCTCGAGGTCCTCCGCGACGAACACGTAGCCGACCTCGTCCGTCACGGAGTTCGACGTGTGAAGCCGCATCAGCTCGCGCCAGCGGCGCGCGGTAAACCCGGTCTCCTCGCGAAGCTCCCGCTCGGCGGCCGCGCGCGGGCTCTCGCCGAGCGGCGCCCCGCCCATCGGCAGCTCCCACGAGTACTCGTCGAGCGTGTAGCGGAACTGGCCGACGAGGACGATCCGCCGCTCGCTGTCGAGCGCGGCGATGCCGACCGCGACGTTCTTGAAGCAGATCTTGCCGTACAGCCCCGGTCCGCCGGACGGCTTGACGACCTCGTGATGCTCGACGCGGATCCACGGGTTGTCGTAGACCGTTCGCACGGACAGCGTCTTCCAGGGATTGCGGGTCATTGCGCGCTACCTCGCGAGGCCGCTCAGTACGGGATCCCGAGCCGGCGGTAGACGTGGGCGAGCAGCCAGAGCGGCCCGATCATCACGAACTGGAGGTCCCGGAACGCCGGCCGCTCCGTCTGCCGCCGGACGGCCAGCCACTGCGCGGCCCAGGCGCCGCCGAAGAGCAGCGCGCTCCACGGCCAGAACGGAGCGGCGAGGGTATCGAGCCACGCGACGGTCGCGACGACCGCGACGACGAACGGCAGCGCGCCGACCGCGAGCGGAATCGAGATCATGAAGTAGTACACGAGCGCGGCCGACAAGAACACCGTACCCCAGTTCAGCGCGGGCGACGAAGCGCGGAACGCTTCGGGCACCGGGAGCGCCCAGAAGAGCCCGACGAGGCCGACGACCGTAGCCGGAACGCATACCCAGCGCAGCGGCGAGATCCGCTCCTCGCCGTCGGCGTACTTGCGCAGCCATTCGTCAGCCGACGACGCCATACCGCGCATCGATCTCGCCGGCGCGGCCGGGCGCCCGTCGCACATGGCAGACACCGTTAGCTATGCTATTCGAGCCCCGTGTCACGTTTCGTTCAGGTTCCGGGCGGCATGATAGCGCCCTTGGGAGCCACGGGGTTGGCTACACCAGGAGGGTTTACGGCTATGAAGAACCGGTATGCACGGAAGTGGGGACTGTTGCTCGGCGCGGCCGTGCTCGCCTCCGCCTGCACGACGATCGATCCATACACGCGCGAGGAGCGCACGGCACGGGCGCAACGCCAGGCCATCATCGGCGCCGCCTCGGGCGCCGTGGCGGGCCTGATCACCGGCGACTCGTCGATGGAGCGCAAGAAGCGGGCGCTCGTCGGCGCCGGTCTCGGCGCGCTCGCGGGCGCCGCGGTCGGCAGCTACATGGATCGTCAGGAGGCGCGGCTGCGCCAGGAGCTCGAGCGCACCGGCGTCAGCGTCACGCGGATCGGCGACAACATCACGTTGAACATGCCGGGCAACATCACGTTCCCGACGAACAGCGCGGACCTGAACGCGAGCTTCTACGAGGTGCTGAACTCGGTCGCGATCGTCTTGAACGAGTTTCAGCAGACCGTGATCGAGGTCGCGGGGCACACCGACAGCACGGGCACGGTTGCGTACAACCAGGGCCTCTCCGAGCGGCGCGCGGAATCGGTCGCGGCGTACCTGCGGACGCGGAACATCCTGGCGGACCGGATCATCACGGTCGGCATGGGCCCGCACCGCCCGATCGCGAGCAACGACACGGCCGAGGGACGGCAGCAGAACCGCCGCGTCGAGCTGACGCTCGTGCCGCTGACGTTGAGCTGACCGAAACGCCCGAGTAGAACGTAGGAGCGGCTGTCCAGCCTCGATCTTCCTCTTCGACCTTGCGAATGAAGATCGCGGCTGGACAGCCGCTCCTACGACGTCACCGTCACGCGCAGCGTTACGCGGCGAGCTGATTGCGCAGCTTCTTGATCGCGTTCGCTTCGATCTGACGGATGCGCTCGGCCGAGACGCCGTACTGGGCGGCGAGCTCGTGCAGCGTCGCCTTGCGCTCGACCAGCCAGCGCTTCGCCAGGATGTCGCGGCTCCGGTCGTCGAGCCGCTCGAGCGCGTCGCGGAGCCGATCCTGGGCGTCCGCCTCCCAGTCGTCGCGCTCGATCAGCTGCGCGGGATCGCTGCCCGGCGCGGGTAGATACGAGACCGGCGCGAACTCGTCGTCGTCGGCCGACGGATCCGGATCGAACGAGACGTCGTAGCCGGTCAGCCGCTTCTCCATCTCGGTGACCTCACGCGGCGAGACGCCGAGATCCTTCGCGACCGCCTCGGTCTCGTCGCGGGTCAGCCAGCCGAGGTGCTTCTTCGCCTTGCGCAGGTTGAAGAACAGCTTCCGCTGCGCCTTCGTCGTCGCCACTTTGACGACGCGCCAGTTCTTCAGCACGAACTCGTGGATTTCGGCCCTGATCCAATGCACGGCGAACGAGACGAGCCGTACGCCGACGTCCGGGTCGAAGCGCTTCACGGCCTTCATCAGGCCGACGTTGCCCTCCTGGATCAGGTCGGCGAGCGCGAGCCCGTAGCCCGCGTAGCCGCGCGCGATGTGGATCACGAAGCGCAGGTGCGACAGCACCAGCTGCCGGGCGGCATCGAGATCGCCGTGATCGCGGAGCCGGATCGCGAGCGCTCGCTCTTCCTCGGCGGACAGCATCGGGATCGAGTTGGCCGCCTGGATGTATCGGTCGAGGCTGCCGACCGGACCGGCCAGCATCAGCTCGTTCTGGCGCAGAGCCAAAGCCGTCGATGACATTCTTCTGGTACCTCCCACGAGCGATGTTAGCACTCGAGGCTATAGAGTGCTAACGACCCCCGCCGGTTCCAACCCCTTGGCGGGCCGTCAGATTGTGTTGGATCGCGGCCGGCTACTTTGGTTCGATCGCGCGCAGGTGCCGGGCGGTCGCGAGGCCCGCGCCGGCCCAGCCGAGGAACGCGCCGCCCCCGAGCAGGGCGGCCGCCTCGACGCCCCCGAGGCCGACGAGCGCGTAGTCGCTGCCGTAGAGCGCCGCCAGAGCCCTGACCGGGCCGCCGAGCAGGGCGAGGGTGCCGGTGATCAGGAGCGCCGCCCCGATCCCGCCGCAGAGCCCGTAGCAGAGCCCGAGGTACAGGAACGGGCGGCGGATGAACCCGTCGCTGCCGCCGACGAGCTTCGTGACCTCGATCTCGTCCCGGCGGTTCTGGATCTCGAGCCGGATCGTGTTGCCGATCACGACGACGACCGCTAGCCCGAGCAGCGCCGAGGCGATGTCGACGAGCCGGCCAGCGAGACTCAAGATGCCGCGCAGCCGCGCGACCCACTCCGTGTCGAGCTGCACGAGCGCGACGTCCTCTTCCTCGCCGAGCGCGGCCGCGAGCGCCTCGACCTCCCCGGTCGCGTCGGCCGGCCGGACGACGAGCGTATGCGGCAGCGGGTTCTCGCCGAGCGCGTCGAGGGCCGCGCCGAACCCGGAGTGCTGCCGGAACTCCTCGAGCGCCTGGCTGCTCGTGATCAGCACGACAGCGGCGACGTCTTCCCGCGACTCGATCTTCGCGGCGAGCGCGCGAGCGCGCTCCTCGGTCACGGTCGTCTCGAGGTAGACGCTGAAGTCGGCCGCGCTCTCCCACGACCCTGACAGCGCCTCGGCGTTGCTGACGAGCACCCGGAGCCCGCCCGGCAACGCGAGCGCGATCGCGATCACGAGCACGGTCAGGAGCGTCGCGAACGGCTGGCGCGTGAGCCGGCCCACCGCGCCGAGCAGGTTCTGCACGTGCAGGGCGAAGTAGCGCTTCAGCATCGGTCAGGCGAGCGCGGCGGCCGCCGCGCGGTCGGCCATGATCTGCCCGTCGGCGAGGATCAGGCGGCGGTGGTGCGGGACCTGCCCGATCAGCTCGTGGTCGTGCGTCGCGATCAGCACCGTGACGCCGACCTCGTTGAACCGCACGAAGAGCTGCATGACCTCGAGCGAGAGCTCGGGGTCGAGGTTGCCGGTCGGCTCGTCCGCGATGACGACCTCCGGCCGCGCGACGATCGCGCGCGCGATGCCGACGCGCTGCTGCTCGCCGGTCGACAGCGTGATCGGGGCGTGCTGCTCGCGCC
>CAYWGQ010000149.1:0-9562 GCA_964457725.1 uncultured Gammaproteobacteria bacterium | reverse complement strand
GAGTCGCCGCTGGCGACCATCGAGGACTGGGTCAACACCGTCGATCCGCGCGACGGCACCCCGGCGCGTCGCGAGACGAACACGATGCCGCAGTGGGCCGGCTCCTGCTGGTACTACCTGCGCTACATCGACCCGAGCAACGGCGACGCGCTCGTCGATCCGGAGAAAGAGCGCTACTGGATGCCGGTCGATCTCTACGTCGGCGGCCAGGAGCACGCGGTGCTGCATCTGCTCTACGCGCGCTTCTGGCACAAGGTGCTGTTCGACGCAGGCGTCGTGTCGACGCGCGAGCCGTTCGCGAAGCTCGTGCACCAGGGCATGATCCTGGGCGAGCTCGAGTACACGGCCTACTACGATCAGCAAGGCGAGCCGGTTCCGGCCGCGCGCGTGAAGAACGGCAAGGACGAGCGCACCGGCGCACCGGTCACGGCGCGGCGCGTCACCGAGGACGACGTCGTCAAGCAGGGCGAGCGGTTCGTGCTGCGCGACCGTCCGGACGTCACCGTGGATGCGCGCGCGTTCAAGATGAGCAAGAGCCGCGGCAACGTCGTGAACCCGGACGACGTGATCGACCGCTACGGCGCGGACGCGTTCCGGCTCTACGAGATGTTCATGGGCCCGCTCGAGCAGGTGAAGCCGTGGAGCACGCGCGGCGTCGAAGGCACGTTCCGCTTCCTGAATCGCGCGTGGCGGCTGCTCGTGACGGAGGACGGCGAGCTCCAGCCGTCCGTCAAGACCGCGGCAGCCTCGGTCGAGCAGTCGCGGGTGCTGCACCAGACGATCGACCGCGTGACGAGCGACATCGAGGCGCTGCGGTTCAACACCGCGATCGCCGCGTTGATGGAGTTCGTGAACGCGGCGAACAAGTGGACGGAAGTGCCGCACGAGGCCGCGCAGGCGTTCGTCCTGCTGCTCGCGCCGGTCGCGCCGCACATCGCCGAGGAGCTCTGGGCGAAGCTCGGGCACGACGCGTCGCTCGCGTACGAGGCGTGGCCGAAGGCCGATCCGCGGTTCCTCGTGCGGGACACGGTGCAGATCGCCGTGCAGGTGAACGGCAAGGTGCGCGGACAGATCGAGGTCGCGAAGGACGCGGCCGAGGCCGACGTCGTCGAGCGCGCCCGCAAGGACGAGAACGTCGCGCGGCACCTCGAAGGCCAGGCCGTGAAGCGGGCAATCTACGTGCCCGGCCGTATCGTCAACTTCGTCGTGACCGCCCGGGGCTGAGCGCGCGGCGCTCGGCCGCCGCGGCCGGCGGCTACGGCGATGCGCGGCGGCGGAGCCGCGGCGCGACGAGCTGCGCGGCGAGCGCGGCGAACGCGAACGACACGACCGGCCAGTTGCCGACGCGCACGTACGGCGTCGTGCCCCGGTAACCCTGCGCCGTCCCTTCGAGCACGCCCGGCACGAACTGCGGGATCCGCTCGACGACCCGGCCGCGGGCGTCGATCAGCGCGGTGATGCCGGTGTTCGTCGCGCGCAGCATCGGCCGGCCGACCTCCGCGGCGCGCAGGCGCGCGATCTGCAGGTGCTGGTGCGGCGCGATCGAGTCGCCGAACCACGCGTCGTTGCTGACGTTCACGAGCAGGGTCGCTTCCGGCAGGAACTGCAGCTGCTCCTCGCCGAACACGTCCTCGTAACAGATCGTCACCGCGATCCGCTGGCCGAGCACCTCGATCAGCGGCTGGTCGTCGCCGCCCGCGGTGATGTCCGTGTACGGCAGGCTCATCAGCCTGAGCCACGTGCGGACGAAGTCCGGCACCGGGAAGTACTCGCCGAACGGCACGAGGTGGCGCTTCACGTACACCTGCCGCGGCTCGGTCAGCGACACGAGCACGTTCTCGAAGACTTGCGTCCGCGGATCGCCGCGCAACGTGCCGAGCAGCACGACGCTGCCGTGGCGCGCCGCGAGCGACTCGATGCCCGCGAGATAGTCGCCGACCTGCTCGTAGAGCGCCGGCGCGATCGCGGCCTCGGGCCACAGGATCAGGTCGGCGCCGACGCTCTGCTCGGTGAGCCGCCGGTAGATCTCGAGCGTCGCCGCGAGCTGCTCCGGCCGCCACTTCAGGTCCTGCTCGACCGCGCCCTGCGCGAGCGCGACCGTGAACGGCTCGCCGGTCGGCTCCGTCCACTCGATGCGATCGAGGAGCGCGCCCGCGCCCCAGACGGCGGCGACGATCGCGAGCGCGGCCGCACGGACGAGACGCGTCCCGGCGACGAGCGCGACGAGCGCGCCCGCGGTCACGAACACGGCGAGGCTCATCCCGTGCTGGCCGAGCACCGGCGCGTAGCCCGCGAGCCAGGAATCCGTCTGGCTGTAGCCCGACGACAGCCAGCCGAAGCCGGTCAGGAACCAGCCGCGGCACCACTCGGCGAGGAGCGAGAGCGCGGGCAGCGTCACGAGCGCGGCGAGCGCGCCGGCGGTCGAGAAGCCGCGCGCCGCGGCCCAGCCGACGGCCCCGACGAAGAGCGCGAGCACGACGATCAGCGCGCCGGAGATCACGGCCGCGAGCGGCACCGCGACCTCGCCGAACTCGTGCACGCTGATGAACGTCCAGTACGTGCCGAAGCCGAAGCCGCCGAGCCCGTGGGCCGTGCCGAGCGCAAACGCGCGTCCGGGCGAGGCGTCCCGCCAGAGCCAGAAGAGCAGCGCCCACGAGAGCGGCGCGATCCAGAACAGCCCGAACGGCGCGAACGCGAGCGGCAGCATCGCGCCGGCCCCGAAGGCCGCAAGCAGCTGCATGCGGGCGGATGGCGCGCGCGTCATCGACGCGCGGACGGAGGGCTCACGCTGCCGCGGTCGGCTCAAGGCGGGTGACTTCCAACGTGTGGATGCGGCGGCGGTCGCCGCGATGCACCCGGAAGCGGAAGCCGCCGAAGTCGATCTGCTCGCCGCGCCGCGGCATGCGCCCGAGCTCGTGCATCACGAGTCCGCCGACCGTGTCGTACTCCTCGTCGCTCAAGGACACGCCGAAGTACTCGTTGAAGTCCTCGATGCGCGTCAGCGCGAGCACGTGGTAGCGCCCGTCCTCTTGCCGCTGGATGTCGGCGGCCTCCTCCGGGTCGTGCTCGTCGTCGATGTCGCCGACGATCTGCTCGAGCACGTCCTCGATGGTCGCGAGCCCCGATACTCCGCCGTACTCGTCGACGACGATCGCCATGTGATAGTGGCTCTGCCGGAACTCCGTGAGCAGCGTGTTCAGGCGCTTGCTCTCGGGCACGAACACTGCCGGCCGCAGCAGCTTCTCGATCTCGAACGTATCGCGGCGCTCGGCGAAGTGCTTCAGTAAGTCCTTCGCGAGCAGGATGCCGACGACCTCGTCGCGGTCCTCCCCGATGACCGGGAACCGCGAGTGGCCGGATTCGACGATCGTCTTGATCAGCGCGTCCGGCGGATCGTCCTTCGCGAGCACGACCATGTGGCTGCGGGGCACCATGATGTCGCGCACCTGGGTGTTCGACACCTCGAGCACGCCGATCAGCATCGCGTACTCGTCCTGTGCGAGCAGGTTGCGATCGCGGCACTCGGCGAGAAACCGCGCGATGTCCTCGCGGCCGGAGGCCTCCTCGCCGCGGTGCGCGAACAGTCTCGCCCACCAGCCGGTAACGCCGGATGAATCGCTGCTGGAATCGTCAGACATCGGAATAACGTGATCTTGCAGGGCCGCCCGGCCGCATTCAAGCCGCCGGCCGGTCCCCGTACGGGTCCGGGAAGCCGAGCACGGCGAGAATCTGCCGCTCCCGCCCCTCCATCGAGTCGGCGGCGGGCTCGGTGTCGTGGTCGTAGCCGAGAAGGTGCAGCGCCCCGTGGACGACCATGTGCGCCCAGTGAGCCGCGAGCGACTTGCCCTGCTCGCGGGCCTCGCGGGCGACGACCGGCGCGCAAATGACGAGATCGCCGAGCGGCGCGAGCTCCCCGTCCGCGTCGACGCCCGGCGCATCCGCCCCGGGGAACGCGAGCACGTTCGTCGGCCCCGCCTTGCCGCGGTAGCGCTCGTTCAGCGCGGCGCTCTCCTCCTCGCCGACGATCCGGACGGTCAGCTCGCCCCGCACGTCCGCGCCCTCGAGCGCGGCGAGCGCCCAGCGACGGATCTCGCGCACCTGCGGGACGAGGCCGCCGTGCGCCTTTTGCACGGCCACGCGCAGCCCTGACGAGCTCACTCCTGCTCCTTGTCGCGCTCCTCGCTCTCCGCTCGCGCGTAGGCCGCGACGATTTTCTGGACCAGCGGGTGGCGGACGACGTCCGCTGCGCCGAAATGCACGAACGCGATGCCCTCGACGTCGCGCAGCACGCGCATCACGTGCTTCAGACCGGACTCCCTGCCGCGCGGCAGGTCCGTCTGGGTGATGTCGCCGGTCACGACGGCACGCGAGCCGAAGCCTATCCGGGTGAGGAACATTTTCATCTGCTCGACCGTCGTGTTCTGCGCCTCGTCGAGAATCACGAACGACTCGTTCAGCGTGCGACCGCGCATGAACGCGAGCGGCGCGATCTCGATGATCTGCCGCTCGATCAGGCGCGCGACACGGTCGAACCCGAGCATCTCGTAGAGCGCGTCGTACATCGGCCGCAGGTACGGATCGACCTTCTGCGACATGTCGCCCGGCAGAAAGCCGAGCCGCTCGCCGGCCTCGACCGCCGGGCGCACGAGCACGATCCGCCGCACGACGTTCGCGTCGAGCGCTTCGACCGCGGCCGCGACCGCGAGGTAGGTCTTGCCGGTGCCGGCGGGGCCGATACCGAACGTCAGATCGCGGTCGCGGATCGCGGCCGTGTACGCGACCTGGTTCGCGCCGCGCGCGCGGATGCTGCGCCGCCGGGTGTGGATGATCGACGGGTCGCCCGCCGGCTTGCCGCCGGTATGCGAGTGCTCTACGACCGCCATGTGCACGCGCTCCGGATCGATCTCCTCGATCGCCGCCTGCGCGAACAGATCCTCGAGCACGGCGCGGCCGCGCTCGGTGGCCTCCGGGCTGCCCTGGAGCTCGAAGTGATTGCCGCGATTCTTGATGCGGACGCCGAGCTGCTGCTCGATCTGCCGCAGGTGCTCGTCGAACTGACCGCAGACTTTCGCGAGCCTGCGGGGATCCGCGGGCTCGAGAACGACGTCCTGCACCTGCTCGGCCGGAGCGGCCGCTTCACGCGACGGACTTGTGCGTCGTTCCGCCAACCAATCGGCCTCTAAGGCTGTTGCGCAGGGGCTCGGTGATCACCACGTCGACGAACTGGCCGACGAGCGCGGGGTCGCCGGCGAAGTTCACCCAGCGGTTGTTCTCGGTGCGGCCGGCGAGCTCCCGCTCGGACCGCTTCGAGGTCCGCTCGACGAGGATCCGCTGCACGGTGCCGGTCATCTTCCGGCTGATCGCCGCGGCCTGCGAGTCGACGAGCGCCTGCAGGCGCTCGAGTCGCGCCTGCTTCACCTCGCGCGGCAGGTCCGGGAGCGCCGCGGCCGGCGTGCCCGGGCGCGGGCTGTAGATGAAGCTGAAGGACTGATCGAACCCGACGGTGCGAATCAACGCAAGCGTCTCCTCGAAGTCCTGCTCGGTCTCGCCGGGGAAGCCGACGATGAAGTCCGACGAGATGCAAATGTCGGGCCGCGCGCGCTTGAGCTTCTCCATCTTCTCGACGTACTCGGCCGCCGTATGGCCGCGCTTCATCAGCGCGAGCACGCGGTCGGAGCCGCTCTGTACCGGCAGGTGCAGAAACGCCGCGAGCTTGTCGACCTCGGCGTACGCGTCGATCAGCGCGTCCGTGAACTCGACCGGGTGCGACGTCGTGAAGCGAATGCGCTCGATGCCGTCGATCGCGGCCACGTAGTAGATCAGCGTCGCGAGATCCGCGTGCCCGCCGCCGTGCAGCGGGCCGCGGTAGGCGTTCACGTTCTGCCCGAGCAGCGTGATCTCCTTCACTCCGAGCTCCGCGAGCCGGGTCGCCTCCGCCAGCACGTCGTCGAACGGCCGGCTGATCTCCTCGCCCCGCGTGTACGGGACGACGCAGAACGTGCAGTACTTGCTGCAGCCTTCCATGACCGAGAGGAACGCGGTGCAGCCCACCTGGCGCGCGTCGGGCAGCCGGTCGAACTTCTCGATCTCGGGGAAGCTCACGTCGACGACGCGGCGCACGCCGGTGCGCACCTGCCCGATCATCTCCGGCAACCGGTGCAGCGTCTGCGGGCCGAACACGACGTCGACGAACGGCGCGCGCCGTAGGAGCGCCTCTCCCTCCTGGCTCGCGACGCAACCGCCGACGCCGATGATCGTGTGCGGCCGCTCGGCCTTCAGATCGCGCCAGCGGCCGAGCAGCGAGAACACCTTCTCCTGCGCCTTGTCGCGCACCGAGCAGGTGTTCAGCAGCAGGATGTCGGCCTCGTCGGGCGTCGCGGCCGCGGTCGCGCCGAGCGACTCGCTCAAGAGGTCGGCCATCTTGGCGGAGTCGTACTCGTTCATCTGACACCCGAAGGTCTTGATGAAGAACGTCTCGGCCAAGTCGAGCAAACCTCTGCAATTGAAGGGGGATCAGGCGCGCAGGGTAGCGCAACGGCCGCCCCGGCGGCTACCTCGCCGGGCGACCCACGCGGACGACCGGCCGTAGGAGCGGCTGTCCAGCCGCGACCGGGCCGTGGCGGGTCAGGAAGATCGCGGCTGGACAGCCGCTCCTACCGTCGCGGTCGAACGGCCGGTGCCTCGCATCGCGGCTGGACAGCCGCTCCTACCGCGCCGCGGCGGCCGGCCGCCGGCGCGAGCGCGTCGGCCGTGCGCCGGCGCTAGAACGGGATGTCGTCGTCCAGGTCCCCGCTCGACGGCGGCATCTCGGGCTCCTCGCGCCGGGACGGCGCGCCGCCGCCTGCCGGGGCCCCGGCTCCGCCGCCGCGGCCGCCGAGCATCTGCATCTCGTTCGCGATGATCTCGGTGGTCCAGCGGTCGTTGCCTTCCTTGTCCTGCCACTTGCGCGTGCGCAGCCGCCCCTCGATGTAGACCTGCGAGCCCTTCCGGAGGTACTCGGCCGCGATCTCGGCCAGGCGGCCGAAGAACGCGACGTTGTGCCACTCGGTCCGTTCCTGCTGCTCGCCGGTGTTCTTGTCCTTCCACGACTCGCTCGTCGCGAGCCGGATGTTCGTCACCGCCCCGCCGCTCGGCATGTAGCGGGTCTCCGGGTCCGCGCCGAGGTTGCCGATCAGGATGACTTTGTTGATGCCTCTGGCCATGGGAGCTCCTAACAGAACAGCGGTCCGAACGCGGTGAGGCGCCATTGTACGCTCGGCCCGGAGCACCGCACACGCCCGATTCCGGCCGCAACGCGCCGTTACACGATCTCCGGCGTGTTTTGCGCCGCTCTCCGGCGGGATCGTATAGTTGCGGTTTTCCCCGACGCGGCCGCCGAGCCGTCGTTCGATGTCCAAGCACACGATCGAGATCCGCGGAGCGCGGACGCACAACCTGAAGAACATCGACCTCGATCTGCCGCGCGACCGGCTGATCGTCCTCACGGGTCTTTCCGGCTCCGGGAAATCCTCGCTCGCGTTCGACACTCTGTACGCGGAGGGACAGCGCCGCTACGTCGAGTCGCTGTCCGCGTACGCGCGGCAGTTCCTCGCGATGATGGAGAAGCCCGACGTCGACCACATCGAGGGCCTGTCGCCGGCGATCTCGATCGAGCAGAAATCGACGTCGCACAACCCGCGCTCGACGGTCGGCACGGTCACCGAGATCTACGACTACCTGCGGCTCCTCTACGCCCGCGCCGGCATTCCGCGCTGCCCGGAGCACGGCACCGTGCTCGAGGCGCAGACCGTCTCGCAGATGGTCGACGCGGTGATGGCGCTGCCGGCCGGCACGCGGATCATGCTGCTCGCGCCGGTCGTGCAGGGGCGAAAGGGCGAGCACCAGGCGCTCTTCGAGAATCTCCGGACGCAAGGCTTCCTGCGGGCGCGGGTCGACGGCGAGGTCATCGAGCTCGACGACCCGCCGACGCTCGACAAGCGCAAGAAGCACGACGTCGAGGTCGTCGTCGACCGGCTCAGCGTCAAGCCCGAGATCGAGCAGCGGCTCGCCGAGTCGTTCGAGACCGCGCTCGCGCTCGCGGACGGCGCCGCGTTCGTCGCCCGGATGGATCAGCCGGACGCGGCCCCGCTCGCGTTCTCGAACAAGTTCGCTTGCCCGATCTGCGGCTACTCGATCGCGGAGCTCGAGCCGCGGCTCTTCTCGTTCAACAACCCCGCGGGCGCGTGCCCCGATTGCGACGGCCTCGGCGTGCGGATGTTCTTCGATCCGCAGCGGATCGTCGCGCATCCGAACCTCTCGCTCGCGGGCGGCGCGATCCGCGGCTGGGATCATCGCAACGCGTATTACTTCCAGATGATCAAGTCGCTCGCGCGGCACTACAAGTTCGACGTCACCGTGCCGTTCGAGAAGCTGCCGGAGCGGATCCGGCGAGTCCTGCTCTACGGCAGCGGCGACGAGCTGATCCGCTTCCGCTACGAGAACGAGAAGAAGGGCAACCACTACGAGTGGAAGCACCCGTTCGAGGGCATCATCCCGAACATGCAGCGCCGCTACGCCGAGACCGAGTCGGCGGCCGTCCGGGAGGAGCTCGCCAAGTACCAGAGCAGCCAGACGTGCGGGACGTGCGGCGGCACGCGGCTGAACGCGGCTGCGCGGAACGTCTTCGTGCAGGACCGCGCGCTGCCCGAGATCGCCTCGATGAGCGTGCTCGCCGCGCTCGAGTTCTTCGCCGGCCTCGAGCTCGCGGGCTGGCGCGGCAAGATCGCCGAGAAGATCGTGAACGAGATCCGCGCGCGGCTGAAGTTCCTCGCCGACGTCGGGCTCGGGTATCTCTCGCTCGACAGGAGCGCCGATACGCTCTCGGGCGGCGAGGCGCAGCGCATCAGGCTCGCGAGCCAGATCGGCTCCGGCCTCGTCGGCGTGATGTACATCCTCGACGAGCCGTCGATCGGCCTGCACCAGCGCGACAATCAGCGGCTGCTCGATACGCTCGTGAACCTGCGCGACCTCGGCAACACCGTGCTCGTCGTCGAGCACGACCGCGAGGCGATCATGGCGGCGGATCACGTCGTGGACCTCGGACCCGGCGCCGGCGTGCACGGCGGCAGAGTCGTGTCGCAAGGCACGCCGGCCGACATCTGCGCCGACGAGAAGTCGCTGACAGGCCAGTACCTTTCCGGCCGGCGCGAGATTCCGCTGCCGCGGGAGCGCCGGCCGTTCGACCCGCAGCTCGTGCTCGAGATCCGCGGCGCGCGCGGCAACAATCTGAAGGGCGTCGACGTGCAGATACCCGTCGGGCTGCTGACCTGCGTGACCGGCGTGTCGGGCTCCGGCAAGAGCACGCTCGTGAACGACACGCTCTACCGGCTCGCAGCGCAGCGGATCAACAAGGCGAGCGAGGACCCGGCGCCGTTCGATTCGGCCCGCGGGCTCGAGCACTTCGACGCGGTGATCGACATCAGCCAGGCGCCGATCGGCCGCACCCCGCGCTCGAACCCGGCGACCTACAGCGGCGTGCTGACGCCGATCCGCGAGCTCTTCGCCGCGACGCAGGAGGCCCGCG
>CAYWGQ010000148.1:0-9605 GCA_964457725.1 uncultured Gammaproteobacteria bacterium | reverse complement strand
TCATCTGGTTCAACGTGAGCCCGGCGAAATAGATCAGGCCGAACGTCGCGATGATCGAGATCGGGATCGCGATCGCGATCACCATCGTCGCGGAGCCGTTGCGCAGAAACGCGAACAGAATGATGACGGACAGGATGCCGCCCCAGATCGCGGAGTTGCGCACGTTGTCGATCGAACTTTGAATGAACGTGCTCTGATCCTGGATGACCTGCAGCTGCAGGTCGGAGCGCAGCGCGTTGATCCGCTCGATCTCCTCCTTGATCCGCTCCGCGACCTCGACCGTATTAGCCCCCGTCTGCTTGCGGATGCCCATCCGGATCGTCGGCAGGTCGTCGACCTCGACGTAGCGGCCGATGTCGCGGTAGCCGAGCTGCACGTCCGCGACGTCGCGCACGCGGATCGGATTGCCGTCGACGATCGCGACGACCGTCTCGGCCACCTGGTCGACGGAGGTGTATTCGCCGAACGTGCGGACGTAGAGGTCGCGCAGGCCCTCGCGGACGTTGCCGCCCGGCAGCGTCACGTTCTCCTGCGAGATCGCGTCGACGACGTCGGACGCCGTCAGCTCGCTCGCGATCAGCCGGTCGCGGCGCAGGTCGACGTTGATCTCGCGGTACACGCCGCCCCAGACCTCGATCGAGCCGACGCCCGGGATCTGCTGGAAGCGGCGCATCAGGTCGCGCTCGAGGATCCGCGTGAGCTCCGCGAGCGGGCGCGTCGAACGGGCGCCGAGGATCACGATCGGCGTCTGGTTCGGGTCGAACTTGCCGACCTCCGGCGGCTCGACCTCGTCGGGCAGATCCTCGCGGACGCGGTCGAGCGCGGCACGGACGTCGTTCGCCGCCTCGTCCAGGTTCGTCCCTTGGGCGAAGATCAGGTTGACGCGGGCTTCGCCCTCGTTCGAGGTCGAGAACACCTGCTCCAAGTTCGGCACGCCGGCGACCGCGTTCTCGATCCGCTCGGTGATGATCAGCTCCATCTCCTCCGGGCCGACGTTGCCGTAGCGCACCTGGATGTTGAGCTGCGGAAACTCGATCGGCGGGAGCAGATCGACCGGCAGGAAACGGAAGCTGATCAGGCCGAGCGTGATGACGATGAGGAACACCATCGTCGTCGCGATCGGACGGTGGACGGTTACGTTCGCGAGTGCCATCGCGCCGCCCTCTCTAGTTCAGCGACTGCCGCTCGGCCTCGAGGCTGCCTTGGCGCGTCTGGATCAAGTCGAGCAAGTCCCGAGTCTGCATCTGCTGGAGCCGCATGATGTGATCCCACGGCGTCGGCTGGACGATCGCCCGCCCGACCTCGTCCGCCGTCAGCAGGTGGTGGCCGACGGTCACGACCCACTGCCCGGGCTCGACGCCTTCGATCGCGGCCGACTGCCTGCCTCTCGCAATGATGCGCACCGGCATGAACTGGATCGCCACGGGACCTTCCGGGTCGAGCGGCGACCGCGCCGGCAGCGAATCCGCCGGCACCTCGGAGTTGCGCGGTCCGTCCGGAAGCGCGGCGACGAAGACGCCCTCGCGGCCGTCGCGGGGGTGGCGGTAGATCGCGCTGTTCGGGACGAGCGCCGCGAGCTCGCTCTCGCCGTAGAGCACGTCCACGGTCACGAACATGCCGGGCCGGAGCCGGCCGCCGTGCTCGCCGAGATCGATCTCGGCCTGGGTCGTCCGCGTCACCTGGTGCAGGAACGGCGAAATTCGGGAGATCCGGCCGGCGATCGTGTCCTCGCCCTCGGCGTCGACCAGGACCTCGACCGGCGTGCCGACGTCGATGTAGCCGAGCATCCGCTGGGTCAGCGTGATCTCGACGCGGACCTCGGACGGGTCGCCGATCACGAACAGCCGGTTCGAGGTCGTCGCGAGCTGCCCGACCTCGGCGTTCCGCCCGCCGACGACGCCGGTGACCGGCGCCCGGACGATCGTCGCGTCGAGCGCGCTGCGGCGCTCCTCGACGAGCGAGCGCGCCTGCTGGAGCTCCGCCTGCATCAGCGCGACCTGCGCCTCGGCCGAGAGCGCGTCGGCGCGCGCGACGTCGAGCTCCGCCGCGCTCGCGAGGTTGCGCGCGGCGATCGTCTCCATCCGCTGCAGCGTCGCGGCCGCGCGGGCGTGGTCCGCCTGCGCCTGCTGGAGGCGGGCCTCGGCCACCTTCAGCCCCGCGAGCGCCTGCTGGAGGCGCTCCTCGAACTCGGTCGCGCGCAACCGCACGAGCGGCGCCCCGGCCTCGACCCGGTCGCCGTTGTTCACGAGGACCTCGACGATGCGGCCGCTCTGCTCCGGGAAGATCTCGGTCTGGTTACGGGCCACGACGGAGCCCGCGAGCCGCTCCTCGAGCGGCAGCGAGCCGCGCAGCACCTCGACGGCCTCGACCGCCGGAATTTGCTGCTCGCGGGCTCCCGCGCCCCAGCGCGGGCCTTGGCCGCCGTCTTGTTGACAGGCCGCGAGCGCGAGCGACGCGATCAGGGCTGCCGCTCGGCGGATTGAAAGCTGACTGAGCATCTAGCGGTACGCCTCCGTGCTCGAACGTTGCGGGAGCGCCCGCGCCACGGCCGCGTACGATCCGCAACCGCATTCTACGTCACGCGCGGCTCGGACCGGCTGGGCCGCGATGTGAAAAGACTGCAATCTACGGAAAACTTGAGAAGATTGGCAGCGACCCGCTTCTCATTACCCTACCCATGCCTCCGCCCGGTAGGAGCGGCTGTCCAGCCGCGACTCTTCTGCCCCTCACCCCTCTGGCACCACCCGAAGCAAGCTGGTTCCGCTCGAGGACGTACAGCGTCGCCGTCCGGCCCTTCGCGCGAGCGGCCAGGCGTAGTCCCTACCCGGCCGGCGCGCGTGCCGCCGGGGCCCGCCCCGCGAGCGCGCGCGAGATGGCAGAATCGCGCCGATGTTGCCCGTGCTCGACATGCAGGCTTTTCTCGCCGACCCGCGGAGCGCCGCGGCGCGCCGCTTCGTCGACGCGCTTCGCGAAGCGTGCCACGGGCCCGGCTTCTGCTATCTCGCGGGCCACGGCGTGCCGGCCGAGCTCGACGCGGCCGTGATGGCCGCCGCGCGCGACTTCTTCGCGCTGCCGGAGGCCGATCGCCGCGCGCTCGCGATCGCGCGCTCGCCGCACTTTCGCGGCTACACCGTTCTCGGGGGCGAGCGAACGAAGGGCGCGACCGACTGGCGCGAGCAGCTCGACGTCGGTCCCGAGGAGGACGCGGAGCCCGTCGCCCCGGGCGATCCGCCGTGGCGCCGGCTGCGCGGCCCGAATCAATGGCCCCCGGCATTGCCCGCGCTGCGGACGACCGTGCTCGCGTGGATGGCGGCGATGGACCGCGTCGGCCTCGCGGTGCTGCGCGCGCTCGCGCTCGGGCTCGGCCAGCCGCTCGAGCACTTCGACCGCTTCGTGCTGCCGCGCGGCGACCCGCACCTGAAGATCATGCGCTATCCGGCGCAGCCCGAGGACGCCGCGGCGGACCAGGGGGTCGGCATGCACCACGACTCGGGCCTCGTCTCGTTCGTGCTGCAGGACGACGTCGGCGGCCTGCAGGTGCAGCTCGGCGAGCGGCTGATCGACGCGGAACCGAAGCCCGGCACGTACGTGATGAATCTCGGCGAGATGCTGCAGCGGGCGACCGCGGGCTACCTGCGCGCGACGAAGCACCGGGTGCAGAGCCCGCCCGCCGGCACCGAGCGGCTGTCGATCGCGTACTTCTTCCATCCGCGGCTCGAGTCGGTGTTCGAGCCGATCGCGCTGCCGCCCGCGCTCGCCGCGGAAGCGCCGGGCGGCGAGAGCACCGATCCGGCGGATCCGATCTTCCGGACGTTCGGCGACAACTATCTAAAGATTCGCCTACGCTCGCATCCGGACGTCGCCGCCGCGCACTATCGCGACGTCGTGGGCTCGCCGAGCTAAAACCCGAACGCGAGCGTCTGCTGGTAGTCCCTGAGCTCGAGCTCGTGCACGACGCGCTCTTCGCGCAGCCGGTCGTTCTCCGCGCCGAGCTCGCCGTGCCGACGGCCGAGGTCTGCGGCCCGCGCAACGAGCTCGACGCGGCGCTCGGCCGTCGTGTCGCTCGCGGCGCTCTCCGCCGCGATGTCGGCGAGCTCGCGCTTGATGTTCTCGCGCGCGCGCTCGTTGCTCGCGATGCGCGCGTCGATGCTGCGGAGGTTCGACTCGAGCTCGTAGAGCTTGCGGCCCGAGTGGTAGCCGGCGAGAAAGTCCGGCTCGAGCGGCGCCGGGCAGACGCCGTAGTAATACGCGCCGCTCCGTCCCGCTTCGAAGCCGCGGCTCGCGCGGCAGTAGGTTTCCACGCCCGCGGCGTGGCCGACGCGATATTCCTCGAGGTCGGGCGCGACGCCGTGCCGGCTGCACGCCTGGCGGTGACTGCCGATCGTGCTCTCCGGTCTGCCGGCCGCGCCGTCCTCGAAGCCGACCGTCTGCCAGTCGGCGACGAGACAGGCTTGCTCGCTCATACCGGCGCAGCCGCCGAGCGCGAGCGCGGCGATCGGCAACAAAACCTTCCTGGCGAACATAATGGCCGCTCCCCGGGCAGTCGAGCGGCCAGTATCGGCCACCGCGGCCGGGCGGCCGTAGGATGCGGATCACAGCTTCGCCGCGTGGCGGGCGCCTACCAGAGCCGCCGGGACGCGATCGCGGCGCCTTCGACGAGCGCCGCGAGCTTCTTGTACGCGACGTCCGGCGCGACCCGCCAAAGCCCCGCGAACGTGCCGAACCCGCAGTCGGCGCCCGCGATCACGCGCTCGCGGCCGACGATGTCCGCAAACTGGCAGATCTGCTGCGCGATCAGCTCCGGATGCTCGACGTAGTTCGTCGTCGACATCAGGCAGCCGGGGACGAGCACCTTGTCGTCCGGCAGCTTCGCGTCCCGCCAGACGGTCCACTCGTGGCGATGGCGCGGATTCGCGGCCTCGAACAGGATCGCCTGCGGTCTCGCCTTCAGCACGACCGGCAGGATCTTCGCGAGCGGAATGTCGTGATCGTGCGGCCCCTCGTAGTTGCCCCAGCAGACGTGCATCCGCATCGCCTCGGCGGGGATGTTGCGCGTCGCGTGATTCAGCGCCTCGACGTGCAGCTCCGCACGGCGCAGGAACTCGTCTTCCGTCAGCTCCTGGAAGCCGGTATGCCTCGCCATCGCAACGTCCGGGCAGTCGAGCTGGAGCACGAAGCCCGCGGCGGCGATCGCCTCGTACTCGGCCTGCATCGCGGTTGCGATCGCGTCGACGTAGGCCTCGTGCGTCGGGTAGTAGCGGTTCGACTGGAACGAGGAGATCACGCCCGGCGACGCGGCGTTCATGAAGGCTTCGATCGGCCGGTGGTTGTCGACGGCGGCTCCGAGGTGGGCGAGGTCCTGCGCCATCGCTTCGCGGTCGACGAGCTCGATCGGACCGACGCAAGCCGCGCGCTTGAAGGTCTGCTTGCCGACCATCCGCATCATCGCCTCGCGAAGGTCCGGATGCGGCGCGAGATCGAGATGCGGCGGCCGCGGATGATGACCGGCGAAGCCGGACAGCCGGTCCTTCACGTACGTCGAGTAGCCGACCTTGCTCATCTCGCCGTCGCTGACGACGTCGATGCCGATTGCGACTTGCCGTGCGACCGCCGCGTCGACCGCGCGGGCGGCGGCCGCCTCGAGCGCGCTCGGATCGTACGGCTCGCCGTTCTCCTTCTTATATAGCAGCTCGACGAGGTCGGCCGGGCGCGGCAAGCTGCCGACGTGCGTCGTCAGGATGCGGTCGGTGCTCCGCTTCATCGCGTCTCGCCTCGCCCGGCGCGTCAGGGATCGACGAGCTTACCGGGGTTCATGATCCCGTGGGGATCGAGCGCGCGCTTCACGGCCCGCATCGCCGCGAGCGCTTGCGGCGATCGATAGCGCTCGAGCTCCGCGCGCTTCAGGATTCCGACGCCGTGCTCGGCGCTGAAGCTGCCGCCGAGAGCCGCGGCGACGTCGTGCACTGCGCGCGTCAACGCGTCGCCCGACCGCTCGCGAAACTCGTCGCTGCCCTGCCCTTCGGGCGGCAGCAGGTTGTAGTGCAGGTTGCCGTCGCCGACGTGACCGAACACCGAGAGCCGGAACGGCGCGATGCGCCGGAGCTCGGGCTCCGCGCGATCGAGGAACGTCTCGATGTCGGCGATGCCGACCGAGACGTCGTGCTTGATCGAGCCGCCGGTGCGCCGCTCGGCCTCCGGCACGCGCTCGCGCAGCAGCCAGAGCGCCGCGCGCTGCGCGCCCGATTGCGCGATCACGCCGTCCGAGATCTCGCCGCTTTCGAAGCCTTCCGCGAGCACGCGCTCGAGCTGCTCGGCGAGCGCCGCCTCCTCGTCCGCGCCGGCGAGCTCGAGGAGCAGATAGTGCGGATGCGGCTCGCCGAGCGGATCGCGCGCGCCTTCGACGTGCGCGAGCACGAGCTCGAGCGATTGCCGCGAGACGTACTCGGCCGATACGACCCGATCGCCGCTCGCGCGCCGGGCGCGCGCGAGCAACCGGCAAACCGCGCCGGCGCTCGGCGCGGCGAGCCACGCGGTCTGACGCGCGTGCGGCTCGGGAAAGAGCTTCAGCACCGCCGCCGTGATCACGCCGAGCGTGCCCTCGGAGCCGACGAACAGCGACTTCAGGTCGTAGCCCGTGTTGTTCTTCCTCAAGCCGGAGAGCTCCGACAGGATCTCGCCGTTCGGCAGCACGACCTCGAGCCCGAGCACGAGATCGCGCATCGTCCCGTAGCGGAGCACCGCGATGCCGCCCGCGTTCGTCGCGAGGTTGCCACCGATCTGACACGAGCCTTCCGACCCCATGCTGAGCGGGAAGAGCAGCCCGTGCGCTTGCGCCTCGGCCTGCGCGTTCGCGAGCACGACGCCCGCCTCCGCCGTCATTGTGAAGCCGACCGGATCGACCGCACGGACGCGGTTCAGCCGCGACAGCGACAGCAGCACCTGCCGCTCGCCGTCGAGCGGCGTCGCGCCGCCGCAGTAGCCCGTGTTGCCGCCCTGCGGCACGACACCGAGCCGCGCCTCGGCGCAGACGCGGACGATCGCGGCGCACTCCTCGACCGTCGCGGGCCGCACGACGAGCGCGGCCGCGCCGCGATAGAGGCCGCGCTCGTCGGTCAGGAGCGCCGCCGCGGATGCGGGGTCGACGACGCCCGCCGGGCCGACGATCGCGGCGATGCGCTCGAGCGCCGCTGCGGCGCTCATCGGCAACGGTCTCCGTCTCGAAGCACTGACGAACCTCCGTAGGGACCGGCAGGGTACCGCCGCGCTCCGTCCGCGGCAAAGCCGCCGGCGGGCGCGCGGCGGGCGCGTTGACGGCGCGCTCCGGCGAACGCAGAGTACGCCGCTCTATGACGAGCGCAGACGACACGATGAGCGGTCACTGGCGGGCGGCCGCGTGAGCCGGCGAGCGATTCCGCCCGGCATCTGGGCGCTCGGCATCGTGAGCCTCTTCATGGACGTCTCCTCGGAGATGATCCACGCGCTCTTGCCCGTGTTTCTCGTCAGCGTGCTCGGCGCCAGCGTGACGGCCGTCGGCTGGCTCGAAGGCGTCAGCGAGGCGACCGCGTCGATCACGAAGCTCTTCTCCGGCGCGTTGAGCGACCGGCTCGGCAAGCGGAAGCTCCTGACGGTCCTCGGCTACGGCCTCGCCGCCGTGACGAAGCCGTTCTTCGCGCTCGCGCCGACCGCGGCCTGGGTGTACGCCGCACGCTTCACCGACCGGGTCGGCAAGGGCATCCGCGGCGCGCCGCGGGACGCGTTGATTTCCGAGCTCGCGCCGCCCGAGCTGCGCGGTGCGAGCTTCGGGCTGCGCCAGTCGCTCGACACGATCGGCGCGGTCGCGGGTCCGCTGCTCGCGATCGTGCTGATGGCGGCGACCGCGGACAGCTTCCGCGCAGTGTTCTGGCTCGCCGTGATCCCGGCCGGGATCTCGATGATCGTGCTGCTCCTGTTCGTCCAGGAGCCCGACCGCGCGGCTGCGGGCGCCGAGCAGCGTCGTCTCGCCGGCGCCTCGTCGTTCGGCGCGGCGCTCCGCACGTTCGGCCGCGGCTACTGGTGGCTGCTCGTGATCGTCGCGCTCTTCACGCTCGCGCGCTTCAGCGAGGCGTTCCTGATTCTGAAAGCGTCCGAGACCGGGCTCGCGGCCGCCTACGTCCCGCTCGTGCTGGTCGTGATGAACGTGAGCTACGCGCTCTCGGCGTATCCGGCGGGCGCAATGTCCGATCGCCTGGACCGTTGGGGCGTGCTCGCCGCCGGCGCGGTGCTGCTGATCGGCGCCGACCTGCTGCTCGCGGCGAGCGACTCGGTCGTGCTCGCGATGGTCGGCATCGCGATCTGGGGGCTGCACATGGGCCTCACGCAAGGCCTCTTCGCCGCGCTGGTCGCGGATACGACCGACGAGACGCATCGCGGCACCGCGTTCGGCCTGTTCAATCTGGTGACGGGCGTCGTGCTGCTCGCCGCGAGCGTGCTCGCCGGCGTCGTCTGGGACCGCTACGGCTCGTCCGCGACCTTCGCGCTCGGCGCCGCGATCACCGCGGTCGCGATCGCGGTGGCGGGAGCGCTGTACGCCGCGGGCGAGCTCCGCACGCAGGCGCCCGCATGAGCTATCTGTGGGTCGCGCTCGGCAGCGCGTTGGGCGGCGTCGCACGCCACGGCTGCGGCACGCTCGCCGCGCGCTGGCTCGGCATCGGGTTTCCGTGGGGCACGCTGCTCGTGAACGTCTCCGGGTCGCTGCTGATCGGCTTCCTGGCGGGCCTCGCCGCGCCGGACGGCCGAATGCTGCTGCAAGGGGATGTCCGTGCGTTCGTGATGATCGGGCTGCTCGGAGGGTTCACGACGTTCTCGTCGTTCAGCCTGGAAACGCTGCAGCTCGCGCGCGCGGGCGGCTGGGCGCTCGCGGCCGCGAACGTGCTCGGCTCCGTTGTTGCGTGCCTCGCGGCTGTGTATGCCGGCCACGCGGGAGCCGTTGCGCTGCAGCGGCTCTGAGCGGCGCCTACGCTATTCCGCGCGTCGTTGCAATCGGCTTCCCGGTCCCGGCGGCAGATGATAGATTTGCGCGCGGAGAGGTGCCGGAGTGGTCGAACGGGCTTGACTCGAAATCAAGTGTACGGGTAACCGTACCGTGGGTTCGAATCCCACCCTCTCCGCCAGACCAACTCCCAAATGCCTGACGCATCACAGCTTTCAGGCAAATCCTAGGGTTACGCTGCTTCCTTGGGACACTGACCTGGTACACCAGTCGGTACACCGCTGGTGGAAAGAGGCGTTTCATGAAGCAGGCAAGACCTCGGCCACCACGGCTATTTAAGCGTGGCGGCGTCTACTACTACCGACAAAAGATTCCTGCTGACTTAAGGGAGCGCTAAGCCCCTAAGAAGGAAATTAAGGAGAGCCTCAGGACTGACAGTCTGAAGCTTGCCAAGCTGCTCGTGCTCGAAAAGAGCGTGCAGTGGAACCGGGAATTCGAGCGTGCTCGAGCGGCCGGACTGCAAGGCATCCCTCTTGACGCGTTAAGCGGTTTACCTCCAGAACCGCATCTCCTCGCGCGAGCGCGAGAATCCGGTCAGATCTTCGAAGTCCGAGAGATCGACGAGGACTTCATCACC
>CAYWGQ010000147.1:0-9609 GCA_964457725.1 uncultured Gammaproteobacteria bacterium | reverse complement strand
ATCATGTCGAAGCGTTCGTCGTCGGTCATCTGCGCTTCGGTGGCGGCCGCTCGACGGTCCGGATCGTCTGCGTCCTGAGCGAGCGCCGCGTGTCCGAGAACACTGTAAGCAAGGGCAATGGACACGACTTGCGCGAGCGCGCTTGGAAATCTTCGTGCCAACATGGGATCCCTCCTTGATTAACGCGCACCGTCACGAGAAGCGGCCGCAGCCGCGGAATGTCTCGCCGCCGCTCCCGTCCCTCGAGGCCGCGCGGAACGTCGCGCCGCGCGCTTCGTATCGACCCACGGCATCTTGGCGGGCTCGAGATGCAGTCGGCGTAACGCCGCCGGCCGATCCCGACCGCGGCCGACTCTTCACTGATGACGGCGCCGGTGCGTGATTTGGTCGTAGCGAGCCGTCGATCCGTCGCGGAATCGATGCTTAGTCGCGGAAGCGGGACGCCGGAAGATCGGCGGCCGAGCGATATCGACGACGCTTCCCGCATAGTCGTCGTTCCCGTTGTTCGTTGTCGTTCGAACGCGGCGGCGCCGCACGCCATCCGCGGCGCCTTCCAGCCAACTAGACTAGTCCCGATACCCGACCAGCGCTCTAGGACTTAGGGCCTATCTCCGTTCGGCCGTCGATTCCAGCCATCACGCAAGTATCATCGCCACGTCTTCTCGAAGCGAATACCGATCAGCGGAGTTGCCTCTCCATCATCGCGCTTCAGCACGCCCGTGACCGGATTGAACTCGCGTTCGTCCGGAGGGGATGCCCCGTATATATTTAAAACGTCTAGAAACGCAATGAAATCGACGGGGCCGAGCGGGCGGCGATAGTCCACGCGGACGTTCAACTCGTGGAAGTCGTCCCAGCGCAGCGTCCCGTTAGAAATGAACTCTTGCGAGAAGCGAAGCGGCCCACCGATACCCGCAAGCACATCATCGTGGATGATGAAGTCGTCGCGAGGTCGGCCGGTCGCGTACTTCCATCGGAAGCCTGCTAGCCAACGCTCGTTGATCTCCCATGTTGCGCCGATACTGAGAAGGTGCTCGTAGTTGAAAGGCGCGTCGTATTCTCCGTTACCGTCGTTGTCATCGAGCGTTGCGTGATTGTAGGAATAGACTGCGTTTGCCGACCATCCGTTGGCAAATCCCCTATTGACTACGAGATCTAGGCCATACGACGTACCTTCGCCGTCATTGGTAGCGAGCCCGGTTACCGCGTCCGGCTCAGTGACGAGGTCGCGGAGTTGTTGGTAGTAGGCCTCGACGAGCACGTCCCAGTTTCTGCCGAATCGACGATTGATTCCCAAGCTGACGTGGTTCGTTCTTTCGTTCGCTAGGCCGAAATTCGCCGGATCCGCTGCGCGGTCCAGAAAGCGGGGTGACTGGTAGAACGTGCCCGCCGTGAACGATATGCGCGCCGTCGGCGAGAGTCTGTAGTTTGCAGCTATCCGCGGAGACACATAGTCATCGTCGGAAAAGCCGTCGTGGTCGTACCGGATACCGGTTCGGACATCCCACCGGCCCGCCTCGAAGACCTGCTCCAGGTACGCTGCGTACTGCAGCTCGTTGCGCGCAAACGCGGAGTTCGTATCGGCAGGAGTCAGGACGATAAAACGCTGTGCGGGATCCGGTCTAAAGTCGTCGCTGTCATACCCGTAACGAATCCAATCACCCGCGAGGGTCGTGGCGAGCTCCAAATCGACCTCGGAGACGCGCAGGCCCGCAGAAAACACCCCCCACCGATTGCTGGTCGATAAATCGCTGCGCCAGCCGATCTCGGCTTCCTGCTCTTCGAGGGTGAGGGTGTCTTCGCGAACCGGTACCAGATCAGGCGGGAGAATCATCGGCACCGAATCGGGGAAGGCCTCGCCCTCGCGGCTGAGCTTGTCGGTCTCCCGAAAGTAGAAGCGATTCTCCCATCGGCCATCGTCGCCGAAGAATCGCCTCCACGTTACGCCGAACAATGCGCTGTCTTGCTCGGTGTCGATCAGCTCGCGGTCTTGGAAATCCTCTGATGCCAGCACGTGGGTGACATCCCGATCGTTGGTCTCCGGCGTATAAAGCAGTAGGAACTCGAGCTCGTTGCTCGAGCTCAGCTGCGTATGCGTCTTCAGAATCACGTCCGTCATGACGGAATCGCCGATATCTTCTTCGCCGATAGCTTCGAACAGCTGGCCGAAATCGAATCGCCTGGCCGTAAAGATCAGCGATGTATCGTCATGGAAGCCGCTGGGGCCGTCATAGATCATCTCGAGGCCCGCCAGATCGATACGTAAGCTGGCAGACGGGCTCGGGTTGCCGCGAGCGACATCGAGCTTCAACAGCGAGCCGTTGCGCCCGCCGTACGCCGCGCTCCAACCGCCCGGCGAGAATGCCGCGCCTTCGATCAGGGTGGGCGGAAAAATCGAGAAGCGACCGCCGCCGGTGATGTCTTCCTGCTCGCCGAGCGACTCATCGAAGTGGACTACCTTGTCGTACGGAATATCATCTACCAGGATCAGATTATCCCTAGGGCCGCGCCCTCGCACCGTAAAACTCGCGAACTCTCCACTCGAGACTAGTCCGGGCAGACCGTCGAGCGCACGCAGCACATCGGAGCCGCTACCGGCTGCGGTTCGAAGGTGCTCTCGATCCAGAAAGGTGTCGCTAACGGCCCCATACGGATCCGTTCGGACTGCCTCGGCGACCACGACCACCTCTTCGATACCTTCGTTCGCGGCGCGCATTCGCAGCCGGACCTCGATCGTCTTGTCGCGCACTACTCTCAGACTGGGTTCAACGACACTTACGTACCCCTCTCGGGACGCGGTGAGTCGATAGAGTCCGGTCTCTAGCTCGTCCAGAGAGACACGGCCGGCTGCGTCTCCGGTAGCTTCATGGATGTCGCCATCGCGAGATTCAACGACGACTTGAACACCCGCCAGCGGACGGCCGTTTTCTCTCGTGACTGCTACGCTGATGTTGCCGGTATCGGCATAGGCCGTCGTAGCAGCGCCGATCGACACGACGATCGTGACAGCGGTCAAACGGAGCACGCATCGGCGGAAAGGCATAGCACCTCACTCCTGTAAGTTCAGGTCTTCGCCATGCTACCCCGCAGCACATGAGAACGTTGTCACCGAAGCGCGACGTAGACGTTGCCGATCCGAACTAAGATGGGGTGGTCACAAACTTTTCACATCTCGGCGACCGATTGCATAGTTTGTGACGATCAAACTAGGTTTCCCCGCCTAGGAGGCAACGCATGACACCGACGATCGTTACCGATTGCATTCGGACGCTGGTCGTGGAGGACAATCGCGACATCTGCGAGAACATCGGTGACTATCTGGACGCCCTAGGACACATCACCGACTACGCTCACGACGGCATCAGCGCCATGCACTTGTTGGCGCTCACTCAACCATTCGACGTCATCGTCCTGGATCTCACGCTCCCCGGTATGGATGGCCTGACGTTCTGCCGCAAGTTCCGCGCCGAGGCGAACCGCAATACGCCGATTCTGATGCTTACCGCGCGGGACACCCTCGATGACAAGCTGATCGGGCTCGACATAGTTCGACGACTCTGTGAGCAGAATGGCTGGGCATTCGAGCTGCGGGCGAGCGCCGACCTAGTGGACGCCAGCCTGTCGTGGCCGCGACAGCGACTTCAGCCGGCCGAGTAGTGGGTGGCTCTGCTGAGAGCAGTCAGCCGGCAGGGCGCAGCCGTGCGAGGTCTTGCGGTGTGCCGGCTGTTACAAGATCGGTACAAAACGAGCATGACCGGACATACGGTGTTAACGTGCTTGCGCCAATATCCCCTTACCGCAGCTCACGGGGGATCCGTCCCATGGCGCGTTACGACAGCATTCTCGACACGATCGGCAACACGCCCCTAGTGCGCCTTCGGAAGCTGGCGCCGCCGGACGTGAACGTCTGGGTGAAGCTGGAAGCGTTCAATCCAATGGGCTCCGTCAAGGACCGGATGGCGCGCGCGATCATCGAGGACGCCGAGCGCACCGGCGCGCTCGCGCCGGGCCAAACGGTCATCGAGGCGACCAGCGGCAACACCGGCATCGGGCTCGCGATGGTTTGCGCGGAGAAGGGATATCCGCTGGTCGTCACGATGTCGGAGAGCTTCAGCATCGAGCGGCGCAAGCTGCTGCGCTTCCTCGGGGCGAAAGTCGTCCTCACTCCGGCGGCGGAGAAGGGCACGGGCATGCTGGCCAAGGCGATGGAGCTCGCCGAGAAGCACGGCTGGTTCTTGTGCCGGCAATTCGAGAACGAGGCGAACGCGGAGGTTCATGCCCGCACGACCGCGCAGGAGATCGTCGCGGACTTCGCTGGCGAGCGGCTCGACTGCTGGGTGACCGGCTTCGGCACGGGCGGCACCTTGAAGGGGGTTGCTACCGCGTTGAAAAAGGCGCGGCCCGAGACGCGCATCGTCGCCGCGGAGCCCGACAACGCGCAGGTGCTCGGCAGCGGCATCGGGCAACCGCGCCGGGCGGACGGTGGTCCGGCCGCGAGCCATCCTCGCTTCCGCCCGCATCTGATGCAGGGGTGGAGCCCCGATTTCATCGCGAAGCTCACCGAGGATGCCGTGGCCGCGGGGCTGGTCGACGAGATCGTTCCGGTCGCCGGGAGCGAGGCGCTGCGGCTCGCGCGCGAGCTCGCGCGCCGGGAAGGCATCTTCGTCGGGATCTCGAGCGGCGCGACGCTGGCGGCGGCGCTAGACGTGGCGCGCCGCTCGCCGCCCGGCGCGAACATCGTCTGCATGCTGCCGGACACCGGCGAGCGCTATCTCTCGACGCCGCTCTTCGACGGCATCGGCGTGGAGATGGACGAAGAGGAGCTCGAGCTGTCGCGCTCGACACCGAACTACCGCTTCGACCGCAGCGCACCGGCCGTTCCCGCTCCGCAAGAGGCGCCGGTCGAGCTCGACCCCGAGGCACGCGCCTTCGTCGCGGCCATTACCCGCGAGGAGCCGGTCGTCATGTTCGCGCTCGAGTGGTGCGAGTTCTGCTGGTCCGTGCGCAAGCTCTTCGCACGGCTCGGTCTGGATTACCGCAGCGTCGATCTCGATTCGGTGCAGTACAGCGACAACGACCGCGGCGGCAAGATTCGCGCCGTGCTCGCGGAGGTGACCCGCGCGAAGACCATCCCGCAGATCTTCATCGCCGGCGAGCCCGTCGGCGGTTGCACGGACGTGTTCGACGCTTGGCGCGAGGGCACGCTCGCTCGCAAGCTCGACGCGGCGGGCGCCGAATACGACCGCACGGCCGACATCGATCCGTACTCGCTGCTGCCTCAGTGGCTCCATCCGCGCGAGACGGCATGACGGCGTAGGCCGCGCCTCGGACTGTACGATGAACGCCCCGCTGCCTACTGGACGATGTGCTCCGCCAGCTGCTCCTCGAAGCGCCGGTAGAGCGCGTAGTTGTGGTCGACCGCCTCGTTGCCGTCCTTCACCAACCACGCCGTGCGCAGCGTTTCTCTGACCCACTGGTGCTCGGCCCAGTTGCCGCCCGCCGCTTTGACGATCGCGATCTCCGCCGTGTCGATGCCGGCGGCTTCCGTGATGCCCGCTATCACGCTCGACAGGTCGCTCAGCGAGACGCGCTGATTCGACTCCGCCTGCTCCGCAATCTGCCGTATCCGCTCTTGCCGCTCCGCCGATGCTTCCTTCGCCCGCTCCATCACGCGTATGAACTCCCGCACCTGCTGCTCCGTGAGCTTGCCGTCGGACGGCGGAGTGTAGCGATCCGCTTCCGCTGCGCTGATCAGGTCCGCCTGCCTCGTAAGGCCGCCGATGAGGCCGCCGCTCGCGGCGCTGGTGCGCGCGGGATCGGCGCTCGACACCCTGCTGGCGGCCTGCTCACCGAGCGTGCCCATGCCGACGACCATCGCCACGACCCACGAGGCAACGATGCTGGTGAGCAGAGACGCGACATAGTGGACAGCCCGCTTTTCCCTCGGCACCTCGAAATAAAGAGGGCCGATCCGCCAGAGCAGCACCAGGCTGTAGATCGCCAGCGCGAGACCGAGCAGCCAGCCGATCCAAGGCAGACCGGAAAGCGCACGGCCGACGTACCCGGGAATGAACGCGAGCGTGGTCGCGGCAAGACCGATCGCGAAGCCGCCTCGGCCGCCGAGCCATGACGCGAAAGCGCCGAACACGAACGCGACGAGCGCCGCGGCGATTGCACCCCAAACGATACCGAGCAGGAAGTCCGTGAACGTCGGCGCCCCGAACAGCGACACCCCCCCGCCGAGAACGCCGAGCAGATAGGCAACGACGGCCGACGCGACGACCAGCGGCCCCGTCAAGAGCGCCGCCGTCTTCTTCCAGTCTCCGGCTTCGGGCAGGTAGCCGCGCCATGTCGCCTCGGCATCGAGCAAACCGCCTTTCACGAGCTGAACCGTGCGTGGGAGATCGAGCATGGCGCCCTCCGTCCTGCTCGTCTTCACAGTGGGGTTGAGCGACAAACAAGAATGTACCGCTCCTGACGTCAATCCGGAAGGGCTCGAGCGCTCGCACGGCGGTGCCTCGCTTCGTTGTCAACCTGCCGGCCGATCGCCAAGGAGCCGCGGGCATCGATGCGGCTGGCGCGGTTTCGGCGCCGCTTCGATCGGTCGAAGCCGAGTCGCTGATCTGGTCCGCTCTTGCGCAGGCCGGGGTGGCTTTCTCGTTCATCGGGAACGTGCAGTGCGATGTAGCGGCCTCGATCTGCGCAATCGAGTTCATAGCCCTTCGAAGCGATCCTGGTTACTCCGATCTGCTGCAGCGCCTCCAGAAGGGATTGCTCGTGCCTGGGGATGCACGACAGCCGTTCTTTAAACAAATGAGCGTTTATGGACGTGAGAAGTACCCGGGGATGCCTGTGACCGTCGTTGAGCTATCGACGCGCGCTTTAAGGAGTAGACGAGCGGACCGTTGCTCGATCGACGATATGCGCCGGAAGGCGACGTGCTGCGGCTAAGCCTCGGCGAGATCGACCGCGCAGTCCGCCTCGCTAGTGATCGTGCGCATGTCCGCAACGGCGTTGAACGCGGCCAGCTGCGGCCGCTCGCCGCCGCGATCGTCGCTCGAGCTGCTGCTGCAGCCGCTCGAGGCCGCGGCGAGCGCCGCGATGGCGGTCGCCTTCACATGGAATCGGTTTCGCAGTGACGTCCTTCTCGGCCTCCGTTGGGGCGCCCGTGCAGCGGCGGGCAAGGGAAGCGTGTCCCCCACGGAAGCAAGTACGCGCGAGCCGCGCGAAAAGTTCCCGGCGTCGAGCAGGCCGGGCGGGACCTCGCCGGTCACCCGCACTGAATAAAAAAGGCGCGCGGTGTCAAGCCGCACGCTTCGACCCGGATTCGGTCTGACTCCGGTCGTCCGCTTCGTCCGCTGCGCTCGTCGCGATCGGTCGCACCATTCGGGAGCACGTAAGCGCCGGGTGCACGGCGAAACTCACCCCGACGCTGTGGAGCGCCCGCCGGCCGCGACCGCCGCGGCACATACAATAGACCTTGGCGCCAGGGAGGCGGCGGACGCGTTGCCGACGACTCGAGCGGCATCGCCGGCGGCCCGGACGATCGCCGCTAGGGCGCCGAAGAACAGGGAGATCGCATGACCTGCAAGCTATTTACGCCGTTGCGGATCGGGCGGCTCGAGCTCGCAAATCGCATCGTCATCGCGCCGATGTGCCAATACTCGGCCGAGGACGGCTGCATGACGGATTGGCACGTCATTCATCTCGGCCATCTGGCGCTCTCGGGGGCGGCGCTTCTCACGATCGAAGCCACGGGGGTGACGCCAGAAGGCCGCATCACATACGCAGACGTCGGCTTGTACTCGGATGCCTGCGAAGCCGCGATGCGGCGCACGCTCGACGCGGTACGCCGATGGTCCGATATGCCGATCGCGATACAGCTCGCACACGCCGGCCGGAAGGCGTCGACCGAAGTGCCGTGGAAGGGCGGCGCGCAGCTGCCGCCGGATCATCCGAACGGTTGGCGCACGGTCGCGCCGTCGGCAGTTCCCTATCTCGAAGGCGATGCCGCGCCGATACCGCTCGATCGCGACGGCCTCGTGCGCGTGCGCGAGGCGTTCGCGGCGGCGGCGCGGCGCGCCGTCCGAATCGGCCTCGATGCGATCCAGATACATGCCGCGCACGGCTATCTGCTGCACGAGTTTCTGTCGCCGCTCACGAATCGGCGCGACGACGAGTACGGCGGCTCCCTCGAGAATCGCATGCGCTTCCCGCTCGAAGTCTTCGACGCGGTGCGCGAAGCGGTACCGCCCGATCTGCCCGTGAGTGTGCGCGTGTCCGGTACCGACTGGGCGGAAGGCGGCTGGGACATCGAGCAGACCGTCGAGTTCGCGCGCGCGCTGGATGCGCGCGGCTGCAGCGCAATCAACGTATCGAGCGGCGGTTTGACGCCCGCGCAACGAGTCGAAGTCGGGCCCGGCTATCAGGTGCCGCTCGCGCGAGCGGTAAAGGCGGCAGTGAAGATGCCGGTCGTCGCCGTGGGCTTGATCGCCGACTTCGACCACGCGGAATCGATTCTCGTCGCCGGCGATGCGGACTTGATCGCGCTCGCGCGCGCCATGCTCTACGACCCGCGCTGGCCGTGGCACGCAGCCGCCCACTTCGGTGCAAGCGTCGCCGCTCCGAAGCAGTATCGGCGCGCGCCGCCCTCGCGCCATCGGAATCTGTTCGACTTGCGCGCGGACGACTGACCGTCGGCTGCGTCCGACTCGCGCTTCTGAGCCGATGAGACCGTCTTACCTCCGTCCCCAAGGACAGACCGAATAGTGAGCACCGAGATGGAAGCGGGGCCGACCCGCCTCGACCGTCCGGTCGACGAGCGCGAGGACCACATCCTCGGGCCGCGCAACGCACCGATCACGCTCGTCGAGTACGGCAGCTACGACTGCCCCCACTGCCGGGCCGCGAACGAGCGCATCGCGGCGGTCCGAAATCAGCTCGGCGATCGCTTGCGCTACGTCTTTCGGCATCGACCGATCACCGGCAGCGACATCGCTTTGCGCGCGGCCAGGCTCGTGGAGACGGCGCGGACGCCCGAGGAGTTCTGGAAGGCGCACGTCACGCTGATGAAGCGCTCCGACACGCTGACCGAGGACGACTTGCGGGTCGTCGCCGAGCAGCTCGGCGTCGACGATCCGGCCGAAGGGCCGGCGAGGCTGGCTGAAGCAAACGCGCGGGTCGAGCGCGACATCGAAAGCGCCCGAGCGAGCGGCGTGCGCTTCACGCCGACGTTCTTCGTCAACGGCCGCCGGTTCGACGGCGCATGGGACGAAAGCTCGTTCACGGACGCGTTGCTCGGCACGCTCGGCTACAAGGTGCGGATCGCCGCGCTCAGCTTCGCCGCCTGGGCGCCGTCCGCCGGCCTCCTGTTGCTCCTCGCGACCATCCTCGCGATCGCGATCTCGAACTCCGGGCTCGCGCAGGCCTTCGAGACCTTCTGGCAATCGCCGTTCCGCCTCGGCTTCGCCGACGCCGAGTTCGAGCTGACGCTCCGCGAGTGGATCGACGACGCGCTCCTGTCCGTGTTCTTCCTCGTCGTCGGGCTCGAGATCAAGCGCGAGCTCAGCGTCGGGCACCTCGCCGAGCGAGCGTCCGCGGCGTTGCCGA
>CAYWGQ010000146.1:0-9727 GCA_964457725.1 uncultured Gammaproteobacteria bacterium | reverse complement strand
CGTACGCCTCGGCGACGAGGTTCTCGAACTTCGTGAACTCGCCGAGGAACGTCAGGTGGAACTCGCCGACGGGCCCGTTGCGCTGCTTGGCGATGATGATGTCCGCGATGCCCTTGCGCGGCGTATCGGGCTCGTAGACCTCTTCGCGGTAGATGAAGATGATCAGGTCGGCGTCCTGCTCGATCGCGCCCGATTCGCGCAGATCCGACATCACCGGCCGCTTGTCGGTCCGCTGCTCGACGCTGCGGTTCAGCTGCGACAACGCGATCACCGGCACCGCGAGCTCCTTCGCGAGCGCCTTCAGCGAGCGGGAGATCTCCGAGATCTCGGTGGCCCGATTCTCGGTCGTGCCCGCCACCTGCATCAGCTGCAGATAGTCGACGACGATCAAGCCGAGGCCGTGCTCGCGCTTCAAGCGCCTGGCCCGTGCGCGGACCTCGGTCGGCGTGAGGCCCGGGCTGTCGTCGATGAAGATCGGTGCGGTCGACATCATCGATACCGCGGAATCGATGCGCGACCAGTCCTCGTCCGTGAGCTTGCCCGTGCGCAGCCGCGATTGGCTCACGCGGCCGATCGAGCCGATCATGCGGAACGAGAGCTGCTCCGCGGACATCTCCATGCTGAAGATCGCGGTCGGCACCTGGTGGCCGATCGCCGCGTTCTCGGCGATGTTCACGGCGAAGGTGGTCTTGCCCATCGACGGCCGCCCGGCGATCACGATCAAGTCTCCCTTCTGGAGCCCGGCCGTCATGCGGTCCATGTCCGCGAAGCCGGTCGAGATGCCCGTGATCTCGCCTTCGGTGTGACTCAGCACGTCGAGGCGGTCGATCGTCTGCGGGAGGATCTGCTTCAACGGGACGAGCCCCGCCTCGCGCCCCTTGCCCTCGGCGATCTCGAACACCTTCTGCTCGGCGAGGTCCACCAGCTCCTCGACCGGGCGCCCCTCGGTGTCGTGGGCGATCGCGGCAATGTCGCCGCCGACCTGGATCAGCTGCCGGAGCATCGCGCGCTCACGCACGATGCGGGCGTACGCGCGGATGTTCGCGGCGCTCGGCGTGTCCTCGACGAGCTGCGCGAGATAAGCGAGGCCGCCGGCGGCCTCGAGCTGCCCCTGACGGGCGAGCTGCTCGCTGACGGTGACGGCGTCCGGCGGCTGGTTGCGGTCGACGAGCTCCGCGACCGCGGCGAAGATCAGGCGGTGATCCGCGCGGTAGAAATCCTCCGCGCCGACGACGTCCGCGATCTGGTCCCACGCCCGCTGATCGAGCATGAGGCCGCCGAGCAGCGACTGCTCGGCCTCGACCGAGTGCGGCGGCAGGCGCAGCCGCTCGTGGACGCGTCGCGGGAGCTCACTGCCGGCCAAATCCGCCATCGTCGGGCGACTCGCCCGTCCCCCGTCTCAAAGTGCACCGGGCCACCCAGGTCAATCCCGGGACCGCTCCTCGTCGTCGTCGCTCTCGCGGGCTCCGGCGCCGTCGCCCTCGACGACCACGGTCAGCGACACGTTCAGATCGCTGTGCAGATGGAGCTCGACCTCGTGCTCGCCGACGACGCGCAGCGGGCCGTTCGGCAGCCGCACCTCGCTCCGCTCGACCTCGACGCCGAGCTGCCCGATCGCGTTCGCGATGTCGACCGTGCCGATCGAGCCGAACAGCTTCCCTTCGCTCCCGGAGAGCGCGCGAATTCGGACCACCTTGCCCTCGAGCTTGTCGGCCCGCTCCTTCGCGGCCTGAAGCTCCGCGGCGGCCTTCGCCTCGAGCTCCGCGCGGCGCGCCTCGAACTTCGCGATGTTGTCCGGCGTCGCAACGGTCGCCTTGCCCTTCGGCAGCAGGTAGTTGCGGGCGTAACCGGATTTCACGCGCACGCGGTCGCCGATGCTTCCCAGGTTTTCGACTTTTTCCAGCAGAATGACTTCCATCTTCGTTCTCTCGTCACGACTGCGCGTCGAGCGGCGCGCGCAAGTTGAACCAGTTGTCGATCAATCCCACGGCGCTCAGCCCGAGCACCACCACGACCATCAGCGGCGTCACCAGCAGCACGTAGACCGGCGCGACGACGGCGACATGCCAGCGCTTCGCGTGCGCCCAGGCATGCAGCACGGCAAACCCCTGAAACAGGAAGCCGATCAGCGCCAAGGAGCTCAGATTCTGAATGACCGCCGCCTCGAACACCAGACCGAACGTGACGACGGCACTGCCGACGAGACCGAGCACCCGCCCGAGCGACAGCCGCCGGAACTCCGCGCCGAAGCGACGCTCCTTCGCGGCCGCGCTGATCCACCAGTAGGCGATCAGCAGCGCGCCGACGATCTGCGCGAGCAGCACGGCGAGCAGCATCGACGGCCCCTGCGAGCGCACCGTGTCGAGCTCCACCTGCGTGGCGCCGCGCTCGAGCAGCAGCTCGTCGAGCTGCTCGAGCACCGGACCGAAGAGCCAGCCGCCGAGCGCGTCGCCGAAGCTCAACAGCGCCGCGCCGACGAAGCAGATCAGCACCAGCGCCTGGAACACGAGCGTGAGCGAGCGCAGCTGCTTCAGGAGCGCACCCGCTGCTATCGCGAACACGAACGACACGAGCGTGAGCCGCGTCAGCGCACCGGGCTGCCCTTCGGCCAGCTGCTCGATGATCGCGGCCGCGGCGAGCGCGGCGGCTGCGTTCAGCGCGCCCTGCGCCGGTCCGCGAAGCACGCTCTCGACCGTGACCAGCGCCGCGGCGGCCGGCGCAACCGGCGCGAGCAGCACGGTCAACACCAGCGAGCGGTGACGCCTAGCGAGAACCCAATCGACGAACGCGTGCATCGTGCCGTCCCCCACGCCGCGGCGCACCTCGGCACTGCGGCGCAGCGGCCGCGGGCGCGCGCTCCCGTGCCGGACGACTCAGTGCTGGTCCGTGTAAGGCAGCAGCGCCAGGTAACGGGCGCGCTTGATCGCGCGGGCGAGCTGCCGCTGGTACGGCGCGCGCGTGCCGGTGATCCGGCTCGGCACGATCTTGCCGGTCTCCGAGATGTATTGCTTCAGCGTCGCGAGATCCTTGTAGTCGATCTCCTCGACGCCTTCGGCAGTGAAGCGGCAAAACTTCTTGCGCCGGAAATAACGTGCCATCTACGTCTCTCCTGATCTAGTCCTCGGCCTCAGGCCGTCTGCTCCTGCCCGGCCTCGGGGGCGCTCTCCTCCGCCGCGGGGCGGCGCGGTGCCTCGCTCTCGTCACGCTCGCGCGGCGCGCTCGAGCGGGCGGCCGCCTGGGCCTCCCGAGCATCCTCCTCCTCCTTCGCCTTCGCCATCGGCGAAGGCTCGGTGATCGCCTTGTCGCGGGCGATCACGAGGTGGCGGAGAACCGCATCGCTGAAGCGGAACGCACCGACCAGCTCGTCGAGCGTCGGCTTGTCGCACTCGATGTTGAGCAGCAGGTAATGCGCCTTGTGGACCTTGGCGATCGAATGGGCGAGCTGGCGCCGCCCCCAATCTTCCTGCCGGTGAATCCGGCCGCCGGAGCCCTCGATCATGTTGCGGTAACGCTCCATCATCGCGGGCACCTGCTCGCTCTGGTCGGGATGGACCAGGAAGACGACTTCGTAATGTCGCACTCGGTGACTCCTCTCGGTTTGGCAGCCTCCCGTCGAGCGGTGAGGCAAGGAGTGTGATGCCGGCACCCCGCAGCCGGCCCTATTTTCCGGGGGCCGCCATGCTACTCGGTCCGGCCGGCGGCCACAACCGGGGCCTGCCGGAGCAGCTCGAACAGCAGCACCCCCGCGGCGACGGAGACGTTCAGGCTCTCGACGGAGCCGACCGTCGGGATCGCCACGAGCTCGTCACACCGCTCGCGGGTCAGGTGCTTGAGCCCCCGCCCTTCCCCGCCGAGCACCACCGCGATCGGCGGCGCGAGCGTCGCCTCGTAGAGCGACTTCGGCGCGGCGGCATCGGCCCCGACGACCCAGACGCCGGCCTCCTTGAGCCATGCAAGCATCCGCGCGAGGTTCGGCGCCTCGACCACCGGCACCGTCTCGGCAGCCCCGGTCGCCGTCTTCTCGGCGGCCGCGGTCAGCTTCGCCGAGCGCGCGCGGGGCACGACGACCGCATCGACGCCGGCGGCGTCCGCGGTCCGGAGGCACGCGCCGAGGTTGCGCGGATCCTCGACCCCGTCGAGCACGAGGAGACGCACTGCCCTGCCCCGCTCGAGGACGAGCGCCTCGAAGTCCTGCACGGTGAACTCCCGGCGCGGCGCGACCTCGACGACGATGCCCTGGTGGCGGCCGCCCGCCGCGAGCCGGTCGAGCCCGGCGCGGGGCGCGCGCGCGACCGGCACGCCGAGCGCCTCGATCTCGGCGGCCAGCGCCGCGAGCGCGGCGCCGGCCGGCGTCTCGAGCACCGTCGCCGCGCGGATCGCGCGCGGCCGCCGGGCGAGCAGCGCCCGAACGGCATGTAGCCCGTAGACATAATGGTGCTTCGCCGCCATCGCGGCCGGGACCTCAGCGGCCGCGGCTCCGCCGGCCGCGGCCGGCGGATCGGGCGCGACCGTTGCCGGAGCGCCCCTCGTGCTCCTCGTCGATCGGCACGAAGTCGATCTTGCGATCCTCGACGCTGACCGCCGTGAGCCGCACGCGGAGATGATCCGCCAACCGATACGTCCGGCCGGTACGCTCTCCGGTCAGCACGGTGCCGGTCGCGTCGCGATGGTAATAGTCCCCGGGCAGCATGCTGACGTGGATCAGCCCGTCGATCTGCAGCTCCGACAAGCGCACGAAGAGCCCGAACTGCGTGACGCTCGCGACGACGACCTCGAACTCCTCGCCGATTCGCTCCTTGAGATAAATGCACTTCAGACGTTCCTCGACGTCCCAGACCGCCTCGTCCGCGCGCCGTTCCGTGCGCGAGGTGTGCTCGCCCAAGTGCTCCATGTCGGTCAAGGTGTATGGGAAGCGCCTCGCGGAGCCGTGCCGGATCAGCCACTTCAGCCCGCGGTGCACGAGGAGATCCGGGTAGCGGCGGATCGGGGACGTGAAATGCGCGTACGCGTCGAGCGCGAGCCCGAAATGGCCGACGTTCGCGGGTTGATAGCGCGCCTGCTTCAGCGACCGCAGCACGACGCTCTGGATCAGCTCCGCCTCGGGCTTGCCGGCCACCCCGTCGAGGATCTTCGCGAGCTCGCCGGGCGCGACCTTGCTCGGCGAGCGCAGCTTGAAGCCGAACGTCCGCAGGAACAGCAGCAGCTCCTCGAGCCGGTCGGCGTCCGGCCCCTCGTGGACGCGGTAGAGCGACGGGATCCTTGCCGCGCGCAGCTTCTTCGCCGCCTGCACGTTCGCGGCGATCATGCACTCCTCGATGATCTTGTGCGTCGTCAGCCGCTCGACGACCCGCACGCTCGCGACCTTGCCGCGCTCGTCGAGCTCGATCTTCGTCTGCGCGAGGTCGAAGTCGATCGCGCCGCGGCGCTTCCTCGCGCCGGCGAGCGCCCGGTACACCGCGTGCAGGTGCTCGAGCGGCGTCTTCAGCTCCGCGTCCTTGCCGCGCGGCCGCGGATTCTCGAGGAGCCGCATCGCGCCCGTGTACGTGAGCCGCGCCGCCGAGCGCATCACGCCCTCGTAGAACCGCGAGCGCTTCACGTCGCCGCGGCGGCCGACGTGCATGTCGCAGACCATGCAGAGCCGGTCGACGCGCGGGTTCAACGAGCAGAGCCCGTTCGACAGCTCCTCCGGCAGCATCGGCACGACCCGATCCGGGAAGTAGACGGACGTGCCCCGCGCGCGCGCCTCGCGATCGAGCGCCGTATCCGGCTCCACGTAATGGCTCACGTCCGCGATCGCGACGATCAGCCGCCAGCCTTCGCCTTCCGGCTCGCAGAAGACCGCGTCGTCGAAGTCCTTCGCGTCCGCACCGTCGATCGTGACGAGCGGCAGGCTCCGCAGGTCCTCGCGGCCCTGCTTCGCCCGCGGCGGCACGTGCTCGGGCAGCCTGCGCGCGGCCGCGAGCACGGCCTCCGGCCACTCGGCCGGAATGCCGTGCTCGAGAATCGCGAGCTCCGTCTCGATGCCCGGGTCGTCGAGCCGGCCGATCACCTTCGTCACGCGGCCGGTTGCGTGCGCGTGCGCGCTCGGGTAGTCGATGATCTCGACGCGCACCATGTCGCCCGGCTTCGCGCCGTTGCTCGCGCCGCGCGCGATCAGCACCTCGGTGCGCGTATCGGCGTCCTCGATCACGTAGTCGATGCCGCGGTCGCGGTCGAACCGGCCGACGATCTCCTTCTTCTTACGCTCGAGGATTCGGACGACGCGCGCCTCGCGGCCGCGCTCCCCCTCGAGCGCGTGCGCGGCGACCCGGTCGCCGTCCCAGAGCACGCGCATCTCGCGCGCGGAGAGGTAGAGATCGTCGGTGCCGTCGTCCGGCTTCAGGAAGCCGTAGCCGTCGCGGTGCGCGATCACGGTGCCGGTCACGAGGTCGAGGCGGTGGACGAGGCAGTACTCGCCCGCGCGGTTCCGATAGAGCTGACCGTCGCGAACCATCGCCTTCAGCCGGTTCTCGAGCGCGCGCGTCCTCGGCTCGCCGCGGATGTCGAAGCGGCGCGCGAGCGGGTCGCGCCGGAGCGGCGTGCCGGCCCGCTCCATCTCCGCGAGGATCTCCTCGCGGCTCGGGATCGGGTGCTCGTAGCGGCGTTCCTGGTCGGCGCGCGGCCGCTCGGCTGTCATCGGGCATCCTCGGCCGGCGCGGCTCCGCACCTCGACGGCCGCGCCGCGCGACGCGGCTGAAGGGAATTTGGACGGCGGGACCGCATGCGCTCTACATGGTACAGAATCGCCGCGCCTCCCGCCCGTCCGCGCGCGCCGCCGCGTTTGACAGCCGTACGGCGGAGCCGTACATTCGTCCGCCGTGCCGAGGTGGCGGAATTGGTAGACGCGCTGGCTTCAGGTGCCAGTGGGGGCAACTCTGTGGAGGTTCGAGTCCTCTCCTCGGCACCAAACCGCGCCTCGCGCGGCCGCCCGAATCTCTCCCTACGTTTCTTGCTTTGCCGGCGCGCATCTCGTTAGCACGTCACGGTAAACGGCGAGCGTCTTCTCGATCGTCGCATCGATCGTGAAGTCGCGCGCGATCCGCTCGCGCGCGGCGGCGCCGAGCTTCGCGCGCAGCGCCGGGTCGCCGTATAGCTCGAGGATCGCGGCCGCGAGCGCGTCCGCGTCGCCGGGCGGCACGACCAGGCCGTGCACGCGGTCGTCGACGAGCTCGGGGCTGCCGCCGACGTCGGTCACGATCGGCGGCACGGCGTACGCCATCGCCTCGATCACCGTCTTCGGCAGACCCTCGCGGCGGATCGACGGCAGCACGGCCGCGTCGCACGCGGCGATCACGGCCGGCGCGTCGCGGCGGAAGCCGAGCTTGCGGATTCGCTCCCGCGCGGGACTCTCGGCGATCAGCCGATCGAGCTCGGCGCTCTCCATCCGGCCGACGAGCAGCAGGTAGATCGGGGCGTCGGCCGGCAGCTGCCCGAGCGCGCGGACGAGCACGTCGATGCCCTTCCGCGGGCGCATGTTCGCGACGCAGCCGACGACGAACGCGCCGTCCGGGATGTCGTGCTCGCGCAGGTCCGCCGGCGTCGCCGTGTACCAGGCGAGATCGTGCCCTTTGTGGATCGTGACGAACTTTTCCGGCCGGAGCCGCATGCCGAGAAACCGCATCTCGACGAAGTGCCGGCGAATCGCGTCGGCGACGCAGATCACGCGGTCGATCCGCGGATTCAGGTACCGCAGCCACGACATCGGGCTCAAGAAGCTCACGTTGCCGACGATCCCGCGATACGCGATCACTTTGACGTCCGGGAACGCGCGCACCGCGAGAAGCCCGTTCGACACGGCGCGGTTGCCGACGAGGTGCAGGATGTCGACCGGCTCCGCCGCGAGCTCGCGGCGAAGCGCACGGATCGACTCTCGGTCGATGCGGCCCTTCAGCGGGATCGGCACGACCTCGATGCCCGCCTCGCGGAACCGCTCGCGGTGCGGCGTGTCCGCGAGACAGCACGCGCGCACGCGGCAGCCGCGGCGCGCGAGCCCGATGAACGTCTCCGCCTCGGGCCGGTCGCCGCGCAGCGTGACGTACAGCACGCGGATCGGCACACCGACCGCGCGGCGGGCTTCGGTCACGGCAACGCGAACACCACGAGCGCGTCCGCGTCCGGCGGGCTCGGGTTGTCGATCGCCGCAGCGCCCGACGCGGTGACCGCGACGTACTGTTTGCCGTCCGCGCCGAGGTACGTGATCGGCACCGCGTGCGCGCTCATCGCGAGCCGCGCGACCCAGAGCTCCTCGCCCGTCCGCGAGTCGAACGCGCGGAAGCGCCGGTCGTTCGACGCGCCGATGAACACGAGCCCCGACGCGGTCGCGATCGGCCCGCCCATGTTGAGCCGCCCGGTGCGTTGCTTCTCGGGCGGCAGCTCCTCGGTGATGCCGAGAGGCACGCGCCACGCAATGTCGCCGGTGCGCGCGTCGACGGCGATCAGATTCCCCCACGGCGGCACCTGGCACGGCCACGCGTCCTCACCGGCGCCGGCGATGTTGCCGACCTCCGGGTTGCCCTCGAACGCCTGGAAGCGCGACGTCGGGCCGACCACGCTGTTGCGCCGATACGGCAGGCGCGAGCCCTCCGGGCTCGGTTCGATCCAGCCGAAGCTCGCCTCGTCCATCGTGTTGACGAACAAGAGCCCGAGATTCGGATCCGCGGCCATGCCGCCCCAGTTCGCCCCGCCGATCGAGCCGGGGAACAGGATGGTCGAGCGGAGCGGCCTGCCGGGCTCCCAGTAGACGTACGGCGTGAACGGCCCGGAGTTCACGAGCTCGCCGCTCCGCTCGGCGAGCGAGCGGCAGAACGCGGCGTGCTCCGGCGTCGTGTCCTCGGCGGTGACGATCTCGTCCGGGCTGAACGTCACCCGGGCGAGCGGCGGCGGTTTCACCGGGATCGGCTGCGTCGGGGACGCCTGCTCGCCCGGCACGTCGCTCGGCGGCACCGGCGTCTCCTCGATCCCGAAGACGGGCTCGCCGGTGTGCCGGTTCAGGATGTACATGTAGCCGGTCTTCGCCGCGATCGCGAGGATCGGCACCTCGCGGCCGTCGATCGTCACGTCGAGCAGCGTCGGCGCGGACGGCAGGTCGTAGTCCCAGATGTCGTGGTGGACCACCTGGAAGTGCCACTTGCGTTCGCCGGTATCGACGTCGAGCGCGACGACGGAGTTGCCGAACAGGTTGTCGCCGAGCCGGTCGCCGCCGTAGTAGTCGAACGGTGCCGGCGAATCGAACACGCTGTAGAGCGTGCGCGTCTCGACGTCGGCCGTCATCGCGAACGGCCAGTGGAGCGCGCCGCTGTTCTCGCGCCAGCCGTCATCGAGCCAAGTCTCGTGGCCCGCCTCGCCCGGCCGCGGAATCGAGCGGAACTCCCAGACCTGCTCGCCGGTGCGCGCGTCGAACGCGCGGACGCTGCCGGGCGGGCTGTTGGAGCCTACGATCAGCAGGTTCTCGAACAGCGTCGGCGCCGAGTCATAGCGCACCGGCATCCGCACCTCGCCGCCGTCGCCGAACCCGGCCGCGGGCGCCCCGGTCTTCGCGTCGAGCCCGAGCAGCAGGCTGCCGGACGTCACGAAGAGCCGCGGCGGCACGCCTTCGTCGCCGGGCCAGTAGGTCACGCCGCGGCGCGACGGCACGCGATCCGGCATCGGGTAGCGCCACACTTCCTCGCCGGTCTCGGGCCGCAGCGCG
>CAYWGQ010000145.1:0-9776 GCA_964457725.1 uncultured Gammaproteobacteria bacterium | reverse complement strand
AATTCGTCCGTCTCGAGTCGCACCTGAAGAGCCTCGTCGTCGGTCAGGAGCGTTTGTTGAACCGCATGCTGATCGCGCTCCTGTGCGACGGACACCTGCTCGTCGAGGGTGCGCCGGGGCTTGCGAAGACGCGCGCGATCAAGGTGCTGAGCCACAACGTCGAGGGCGATTTCCACCGCCTGCAGTTCACGCCGGATCTGCTGCCGGCAGACCTGACCGGCACCGAGATCTATCGTCCGCAGGACGGCTCGTTCGTGTTCCGCGAAGGGCCGCTGTTTCACAATCTCGTGCTCGCGGACGAGGTGAACCGCGCGCCGGCGAAGGTGCAGTCGGCGCTGCTGGAGGCGATGGGCGAGCGGCAGATCACCGTCGGCTCGGTCACCTATCCGTTGCCGAAGCTTTTCATGGTGATGGCGACGCAGAACCCGATCGAGCAGGAGGGCACCTATCCGCTGCCGGAGGCGCAGCTCGACCGGTTCCTGCTGCACGTGTTCGTCGACTACCCGGACGCGGCCGGCGAGCTCGAGATCCTGAAGCTCAATCGTGCGGAGCAGCGGCGCTCGGCGTCCGACAAGGAGCTCTTCACCGCTCCCGAGCGGCTGACGCAGCAAGAGGTGCTCGACGGCCGGCTCGCCGTGCTCGATCAGCACCTCGCGCCGCCGCTCGAGGAGTACATCGTGCAGATCGTGCTCGCGACGCGCGCACCGCAGCGCTACGGCGACGACCTCGCCGGCGTCCTCCAGTACGGCGCGAGCCCGCGCGCAACGATCGCGCTCGACCGCTGCTCGCGCGCGCGCGCATGGCTCGCCGGGCGTGACTACGTGACGCCGGAGGACATCCAGGAGATCGCACACGACGTCCTCCGCCACCGCGTGCTGCTCGGCTTCGAGGCCGAAGCGTCGGGGCGAACGGTCGACCAGGTCATCGATACGCTGCTCGAGCGCATCGGAGTGCCGTAATGTCCGCCGCTCCTGCCGAACGCTCCCCGGTGCGCATCGGCTTGGGCGACTTGCTGCGGCTGAAGCCGGCAGGGGAATCGATCCGCCTCGCCGCGCCGAGCGTGCGCGCGTCGGCTGCCGGCGGCCATCTCTCGCCTTACAAGGGCCGCGGCATCGAGTACGACGAGTCCCGCCCGTATCAACCCGGCGACGACCTGCGGACGATGGATTGGCGGGTCACGGCGCGAACCGGCAAGCCGCATACGAAGGTCTTCCGCGAGGAGCGCAACCGGCCGGTCTTCGTCTGGCTCGATCTGCGGCGGCCGATGATGTTCGCGACGCGCGGCGCCTTCAAAGGGGTGCGCGCCGCCGAGCTCGCCGCGATCATCGCCTGGAGCGCGATCGCGAACGGCGACCGCTTGGGCGGGCTCGTGTTCTCGGAGACCGAGCATCACGAGCGGCGCCCGGCGCTCGGCCTGCGGGCGGCGCTGCGGCTGTTCCAGCTGATCGCGGCCGACGCCTTCTGGATCCCTCCGGAGCGGGAGCCGGCAGAGACCGACGCGCGGGCCGCCCTCGAGCGGCTGACCCGCGTAGTCCGCCCCGGCAGCTTGATATTCTTGTTGAGCGACTTCCGCGAGCTCGGCCGCGACGCCGACCGCTTCGTGCGCCAGCTCGCGGGCCATAGCGACCTGTACCTCGGGCTCGTGTTCGATCCGCTGGAGGCTGAACTTCCGCCGGCCGGGCGTTATCGAATTGAGAGCCGCGGCCGGTCTCTCGCGATCGAGACGGGCGAGGCGGCCGCGCGGGCGCGCTATCGGGAGCGTTTCGAGGCCCGGCGGGGGGCGGTTCGCTCGCTCGCACGCTATCGGGGCGTGCGGACGTTCGAGTGCGCGACGAACGACGACCCGCGAGCCGTGCTCGCGCGCGAGTTTCGAAAGGCTTGAGCGACATGCCGGACGTGACGCAACTGCCGCTGCGCGACATCCACCTGCCGGGAGCTCCGCCGTGGTGGCCGCTCGCGCCCGGCTGGTGGGCGCTCGGCGCGATCGTCCTCGCAGCGGCCTTGATCGGCGCGCTCCTTTATTACCGCGCCCGGCACCGCCGCGCGGCGCTCGCCGCGGTGCGCCGAGTGACTGCGGAGCTCGAGCGCGGCGCGGAACCCGTCGCGTGCCTCCAGCAGCTCTCGACGATTCTCCGCCGCTACGCGATCACCGTCGCCAAGGATCGCGGACGGGTCGCCGGCCTGATCGGCCGGCGGTGGCTCGAGCATCTCGATTCGTGCTGGGACCGCGCCGCGTTCGTCGCCGGCAGCGGCAGGCTGATCGTGACGGCGCCGTACGCACGCCCCGAGAGCGTCGGCCGCGAGGCCGCGCTCGAGCTCGCCGAGCTCTGCCGGCAGTGGATCGCGGCGCAGCCGCTCCGGGCGTCGCCACGCTCCGCCCGAGCGGAGCGCCGACGGCTGATCGTGCCGGCCTTTCTCGGCGGGAGCGGCCTCCGCGCCGCGATTCTTCGGTCCCGGGGCGCCACCTGACGATGTGGACCTTCGCCTGGTGGTGGCTGCTCGCGGCGTTGCCCGTGCCGTGGCTCGTGCGGCGGTTCTGGCCGCCGCAGACGATCGAGCACGACGTTGCGCTCCGCGTGCCGGCCGCGGCCGAGTTCGCGGAGCTCGAGCACGGGGGCCGCGGCGTCGGCCCGCGGCGCTGGCGTCTCGCCGCGCTCTCGATCGTTTGGACGCTCGCGGTGCTCGCGGCCGCGCGGCCGCAGTTCGTCGGCGAGCCGATCGCGTTGCCGATGACCGGCCGCGACCTGCTGCTCGCGGTCGATCTGTCCGGCAGCATGGAGGAGCAGGACTTCCAGATCCAAGGCCAATGGGTCGATCGGCTGACCGCACTGAAAGCGGTTGCGCGCGAGTTCATCGCCCGGCGCGTCGGCGATCGCGTCGGCTTGATTCTGTTCGGCCGCGAGGCCTATCTGCAAACGCCGCTGACGTTCGATCGGCAGACGGTGCAGACCTTGCTCGATGAGGCGGTGATCGGTCTCGCGGGAAAGGAGACCGCGATCGGTGACGCGATCGGGCTTGCGATCCGCACGCTCGACGATGCGGGCGTCGAGAGCGGCCGGCGCGTGCTGGTGCTGCTGACCGACGGCGCGAACACCGCGGGCGAGGTCGAGCCGCTGAAGGCCGCCGACCTTGCCGCGCAGCGCAACATGGTCATCCACACGATCGGCATGGGTGCCGACGCGCTGACCGTGCGATCGCTGTTCGGGTTGCGGCAGATCAACCCGTCGGCCGACCTCGACGAGGCGACGCTGACCGCGATCGCCGAGCGAACCGGCGGGCGCTACTTCCGCGCGCGCGACACTCAGGAGCTCGCGGCGATCTACGACGTGATCGATCAGCTCGAGCCGGCCGAGTCCGACGCGGCCGGGTTCCGGCCGGTGAAGGAGCTCTTCTACTGGCCGCTCGGGCTTGCGCTCGCGATCGCGCTCGGCGCCGCCGCGATGAGCGCCGGGGGCGCGATCGTGCCGCGGGCGAGGACGGTGCTCGGAGCGAGCCATGGATGAGTTCCATTTCCTGCGCCCGTGGTGGCTCGCGATCGTCCCGCTCGGGCTTGCGTTCGCGTGGCTCGTGCTCCGCGCGGGTCGGACGAGCGGCAGTTGGCGGCAGGTCGTCGATCGTGCGCTACAGCCGTACGTGCTCGCGGAGCCCGCGACGCTCGGGCCGCGCCGCTGGCCGGTCCTCGCCGCGCTCGGCGCGCTGCTGCTCGCCGCGATCGCGCTCGCCGGGCCGACGTGGGAACGGCTGCCGGTGCCTGCGTTCCGGTCCGAGGAGGCGCTGGTCGTCGCGCTCGATCTGTCGCGCTCGATGGATGCGGCCGACGTCGAGCCGAGCCGCCTCGCGCTCGCGAGGCTGAAGCTGCTGTCGCTGCTCGAGCGGCGCAGCGGCGGACAGACTGCGCTCGTCGTGTTCTCGGCGCACGCGTTCACGGTCACGCCGCTGACGACCGACACGCGCACGATCAGCTCGCTGGTCGGCGCGCTGTCGAGCGACATCATGCCGAGCCGCGGCAGCCGCGTGGCCGTCGGCATCGACAAGGCCGCGGCGCTGCTCCGCCAGGGCGGGGCGCCCCGCGGTGAGATCCTGCTGATCACGGACGCGTCGGTCGGCGTCGGTGATCTCGACGCCGCGCGTGCGGCGCGGCGCGACGGCTTTCGCGTGCACGTGCTCGCGGTCGGGACGGAGGAGGGTGCGCCGATCCCCGAGGCGCGCGGCGGCTTCGTCACGGACCGCGCGGGCCGGGTCGTCGTCCCGCAAGTGAACCTGGACGCGCTGCGCCGTCTCGCGGACGCGGGCGGCGGCCGCTTCGCCGCGATGGCCCCGGACGATCGCGACCTCGACCGCCTGTTCCCGGAGGACGCGCCGTCGGTCGCGGCGCTCGGCGACGAGCGAGCGGACGAGCAGAGCACGGCAGACGTCTGGCGCGACGCGGGCGTATGGCTCGCGGCGCTGCTGCTGCCGCTAATCGCGCTCGGCTTTCGCCGCGGCTGGATCGCGGCGCTCGCCGCGGCCGCGGTCCTGTCGCCGCCGCCGGCGAACGCGTTCGAGTGGTCGTCGCTGTGGCAGCGGGCGGATCAGCGCGGTTACGAGCGGCTGCAATCGGGTGCTGCCGACGAGGCGGCCGAGCTCTTCGTCGATCCCGAGTGGAAGAGCGCCGCGCAGTTCCGCGCTCAGCGCTTCGCCGACAGCGCCGCGACGCTCGAGGGGCTCGACACGGCCGAAGCGCACTACAACCGGGGCACCGCGCTCGCGAAGGCGGGGCAAGTGGACCCGGCGATCGGCGCGCTCGAGCGCGTCCTCGTGCTCGGGATCGAGCTCGAGGACGCGCGTTTCAACCTCGAGCTGCTGCGGCAGTTCAAGGAGCAGAACCCGGAGCAGGATCAGCAGCAAGGCGCGAGCGAGGAGCCGCAGGGCGGCCAGGATCAGCAGCAGAGCTCCGAGGCCGCACCCGAGCAGGGCCAGGAAGGCGAGCAGGGCGAGCAAGGGCAAGCGCAGAACGGCGAGCAGCCGCAGGACAGCGGAACGCAGAGCGCAGACTCGCAGAGCGACCCGTCCGATCAGGAAAGCGGCGGCGCCGACGACCGCCAGGCGAACGACGGCACCGATGAGCAACGGTACGAGGAGCTTCAGGCCGGCGCCGAGCGCGAGGCCGATCCCGGCGATCCGACCGAGGGCGAAGCGCTCGCGATGGACGTCGAGGAGTGGGCTTCGGAGCAAGCCGCCGAGCAGTGGCTGCGCCGGATCCCGCAGGATCCGGGCGGCCTACTGCGCCGCAAGTTCCTGTACCAATACCAGCGCCTCGGCATCGACCAGGACGGCAACTACGTTTGGCCGGACGACGGAAGCGAGCCGTGGTGAGGCTGCTCGCGCTCCTCCTCGCGCTCGGCGCGGTGCTCGTTTCGGCCGCGGACGTCGCCCGCGCGCAGCAGCCTCCCGAGATCGTCGCTAGCGTCGATCGCGAGACGGTGCGCGAGAACGAGTCGTTCACGTACGTCGTGCGAGCGGAAGGCGCGGTGCGCGGCGAGCCCGATGCCTCCGTGCTCGAGCGCGACTTCGACGTGCTCCAGCGCGCCTCGAGCTCGCGCGTGCAGATCCTGAACGGCCGAACGTCGCAGGTCACCGAGTGGACGTTCCAGCTGATGCCGCGCGGCACCGGACGTTTCACGCTGCCCGGTGTCCGCGTCGGCGACGCGATGACCAATGCGGTCGAGGTCGAGGTGCTGCCGGCGCTCGCGGACGCGGATGCGCCCGCCGACATCTTCATGGAGGTCGAGACCGCGCCGGAGGACGTCTACGTTCAATCGCAGGTGATCTACACGCTGCGACTCTTCGTCGGCGTCAGCACCGGCCGGGCGACGTTGACGCCGCCTGAGGTCGCGGGCGGCGAGGCGATCGTCGAGCGCCTCGGCGAGGACCGGCAATACACCGCGAGCCGCGGCGGCCGCGACTTCATCGTCCGCGAGCGCCGTTACGCGATCTTCCCGCAGCAGGCCGGGCGCCTCGTGGTCGGGCCGGTCACGTTCGAGGCCATGGTGATCCCGAGCAGGGGGTTCTCGCGCGTGCAGCGCTTCCGCTCGGGGACGGTGGAGATCGACGTGCGGAGCGCGGTCCCGCCGCCGGCCTCGATCGGCAACGCCGCGTGGTTGCCGGCGGCGCGACTCACGCTCGCCGAGCGCTGGAGCGACGGCGGTCCGCTTGCTGTCGGCGTCCCGCGCACGCGCACGCTGATCGTCGAAGCCGACGGGCTCCTCGAGACGCAGCTGCCGGAGCTCAGGTTCGACGCGGGCAACGGCCTGCGCCGCTACGCCGATCAGCCGGAGCTCGCGCGCGAGATTGCCGATGTCGGCTTGCGCGCGCGGCGCACGGAGCGCTACGCGGTGCTCGCGACCTCGCCGGGCGAGGTCGAGCTGCCGGCGGTCGAGTTGCCGTGGTTCAACGTCGTCGAGCAGCGGTGGCAGGTCGCACGCGTCGAGCCGCAGACGCTGCGGGTGTTGCCGGGAGCCGAGCCGCCGCCGATCGCGCCGAGCGAGCCGGTGGAGCAAGCGATGCCCGCGCCGCCGCCGGCGCCGACGACGAACGTCTGGCCGTACGTGAGCGCGCTGCTCGCGGCCGGCTGGCTCGCGACGCTCGTGGCCTGGTGGTGGAGCACGCGCACGGCGCGGCGCCCGCGCCGGGCTGCGCCGCGGCCGGCGCCGCACACGAGCGAGCGCCGCATGCTGAAGCGGCTGAAGGCGGCTTGCACGTCCGCGGACGCGCAGAGCGCACGGCGGCTTCTGCTCGAGTGGGCGGAGCAGCGGTTCGCCGCCGATCCGCCGCGGAGCCTCGGCGCGCTCGCCGCGAGGCTGCCGGCGGAGGCGGCTCGCGAGGTGCTCGATCTCGAGGCGCACCTGTACGGCGCGCAGTCCGGGCCGTGGGTCGGCGAACGACTCGCGCGTGCGATCGGAGCGCTCGACGCGGTCGCGCGGCCGCCCGCCGCGGCGAAGGCCGACACCCTCTCTCCGCTCTACCGCTGACACCCGCATCTGCACCACCCGCCAGCGGCGTCGTGTCGCGACTCCGGCGTGCCGGAGACTGCGACGCGCGGTCCGATCGGTACGACGCCGACTAGGGCCGCTCCCGCGGGCCGCATCTTTTGTGACTCGCGTTAGGGAATTCTCGGGTCCCGCAGCGCATCCTGACGGGGCCACGTGTGACGTACGCCGCACCCGAATGGAGCTGCCAAAGCTGGACCTCGGAAGCCTGCGCTCGCCGTTCGCCGAGCAGTTGCGAAGCGGCTTCGGCGGCCTCTGCTTCTCGGGGCTCCTCGAGAAAGAGTTCCGCGAGTTCCATACCGCGCAGAGCCTCCCGCGCGCGCGCTGGTCGGCGCTGATCTCGCTCGTCGTCGTCCTCTCGATCGCGGCGTTCGAGTCGCTCGCGGGTCCGACCGTCGGGCTGCCGCCGGGAGGAACGGTTCGGCTGTTCGTGCTGTGCCCGGCGCTCGCGCTCGTCGCGCTCGCGATGTCGGTGCCGGCGCTTCGGCCGCTCTACACGTGGATCGCCGGCGGCGGCGCGACCGTCATCGGCCTGATCAGCATCTACTTGAGTCAAAGCGCGGCGCTGCAAGGCGCACCGCACGTGCTCGCGGGGCTCGTGATCGCAGTGCTCCTCGCGTGCTTGTTCTTCGGGCTGCTGTTCCCGGTCGCCGTCGCGGTCAGCGCGGTGCTGATCGCCGCCAACGTGCTCGTCGGTCTCGCGCTGCAGCTGCCGGTGAACCAGCTCTCCTACATCACGGCGATGATGACGGCGGCGGCCGTGATCGGCTCGATCTGGACGTACAAGCTCGAGCACGCGCTGCGCACGAATTTCCTCGAGACGCGGCTCTTGAACGAGCTCGCGGAGCGCGACGGGCTGACCGGTCTCTACAACCGCCGGATCTTCGACGACTTCGTGCAGCGGCTCTGGCGGCAAGCGCGCCGCGACGACGTTGCGATCGAGTTCGTGTTCATCGACATCGACTACTTCAAGATTTACAACGATCTCTACGGGCATCAGGCCGGCGACGATTGCCTGAAGAAGGTGGCCGCCTGCATCGCACGCTGCGCGAAGCGCCCGTTCGATTTCGCCGCGCGTTACGGCGGCGACGAGTTCATGCTCGTGCTGTACGGTCCGCCGGACGACTATGCGCGGACGCTGCCCGAGCAGATTCGCCGCGAGGTCGAGGCCCTCGCGCTGCCCCACGAAGGCTCGATGGTCGCGCGGCACGTGACGCTGTCGATCGGCGTCGGCTTCGCCCGCGCGGGGTCGCGGCGCAGCCTCGCGGGCGCGATCCAGAGCGCGGACGAGGCGCTCTACGAGGCGAAGCGGAGCGGGCGGAATCGCGCGGTGTTCAAGGACGCGAACGAAGCCGCGCAGACCGGTAACTTCCGCGTGCCGCAGCGCATGCAGGGTTGACCGCGGCGCTACGCGCCCTCGCGCGCCGTCCGCGACGCCGTCAAGCACCTTCCTCGAGCCAGTCGCCGATCACGGTCGCGACCAGCGGATTCGCGAGATAGCCGTAGGCGTCGTGCACGTTCAGCCCGATCTCGCTCCGGAAGTGGTTGTAGAGGCCCGTATGGTCCTCGAGCGACTCGAGGAGCCCGAGCTCGAGCATTGGCGCGAAGAACGGCCGCAGTCGCGGATGGAGCGCCGTGTCGTCGGCCTTCGCCGAGAAATTGACCCAGCGCCGGATGTTGCCGGGGTAGCGCTCCGGGCCGGCGTGACGCGTGCCCGCCAGGCGCCTGCGGATGAACCGCGATGCGAGCGGGCTGCCGAGCGTCGCGAACAGATCCACCCGGAAGCTCGCGCCCGCGCGGCTCGCTTCCCACAAGGTTTCGTACGCGATCACCGAGCCCAAGCTGTGGGCGATCAGCAGCACGCGCTCGCCGCGTGCATCGGCGCGCGCGAGCTCCTCGGCGAGCTCCGCGCGGATCGCGCTGCCGAGCCCGTCGCGGTCGTCGAAGTAGTGATGCACTTCGGCGAGCGTGAGCCGCAGCGCCGGCCGCGCGACGAGGCGCCCGAGCAGGGGCAGCGCATCGCCGGCGACCCGCAGCAGCCTAGATAGCCGGCGCGCGAGCGCATCGATCTCCGCCGTGTCCTCCGGCGAGGGCTCCGGATTCGCGAGCAGCCGCTCGACGCCGGCCTCGTCGAGCGCGGTGTCCCGATGCCGCCGATAGAAGCGGTACGTCCACGCGGCGAGCGTCAGGCGCTCGGGGTGCTCGGCGAGCAGCCGCGCGGCGGTCGGCCGGACGCGCTCGAGCGAGGCGACGAGCACGCGCAGCAGCAGCTGCCGATGCGCCTCCGGAGGAGGCTTCGGCTTCATGCCGGGCACGAATACGAGCCGTGCCGGGCGCGCGCCCGCGTCTGGGACTCGGTGGCTCGGCACGGTATAGTCCGATTCAAGTAGCGGATTCGCAAGGAGAATAGGCGGTGCGGTATCTGCACACAATGGTGCGGGTGAGCAACCTCGAGGAATCGCTCGATTTCTACTGCCGCAAGCTCGGCTTGAAGGAGATTCGCCGGTCGGAGCACGAGGCGGGTCGCTTCACGCTCGTGTTCGTCGCGCCCGAGGGACAGGAGGACTGCCAGATCGAGCTGACGTACAACTGGGATCCGGAGGTCTACGGCGAGGGGCGCAATTTCGGCCACATCGCGTTCGAGGTCGACGACATCTACGCAACGTGCCGGCGGCTGATGGACGCCGGCGTCACGATCAATCGCCCGCCGCGCGACGGCCGCATGGCGTTCGTGCGCTCGCCGGACAA